>CAYYRE010000038.1:8345-20274 GCA_964473895.1 uncultured Lentimicrobiaceae bacterium
GGTGTAGGGGTAGGTGTGTAAAAAAGATATTTATTTGCTGATTGATCAAGTTCTTAGCAAAATCTCGTTTTGTAAACTTTAAACAACTTCAAAATAAAATTTAGCCCCTTTCCAAATACATCCGGTTTTTCCTATACAAAAAACATTGAATCCTTTGCTTGTCTTGATTTTATCATTATCTTTGGTTGCCCCAAGCACAAAAAACCCGAAAAACCGAACGTCATGACACTTCCAGGCCCTCATGCGAAGGCAAACCGGATAATTTCTTTGCAAATCATACGGCAACCATTCCATGCCCTTGCTTTTTTATCCATGCCTCTTTGTGCGAAACTTTTCATTTCAACGATATGACAAACCCGATGACCATGAAAAAACGATGCCTCTTTACCCAAAGCATTATTATCTTTTTTTCCCTTTTGATGGCAATGTCTTCTTTTGCCCAGCAAAAAACATCAGCGAAGAATTTTAACCGGTATTGTGTTTTCAAATATTCCGACGGTTCACCGGTCACCTTGCGTTCCCTTTCGGAACTGGATGATTTGGAAATAACCGACAGCGCCCACCCGTACAATGCGGCCTGGGCTGTATCGCTCAAAAACGATTCCGTTAAAATCCACTCCACCTGGCCGGGTCATTTTATCATTTACTTTGCCGGAAAAGAGATGGGCCGGTTCAAAGTATGGGAGAAAAACGGAAAACTCATCTCCGATTTACCTTCCATCCTCCGGCTGCCTTTTTACTATTTCGTTTCGGCGCCCCCACACAGCAAAATCATGACTTACTCACGGGATGGAAAAGTTTCGGCAACCTACAAAACCGATGCTACGGGAAAACTGTTTTTAACCCGGAAACCGGATGGGGATCACGAGGCTTTCATTGCTTGTTTTTTTCCGGGGAACTTTCCGGAAATCAAATCTTTTAATCAATGGTCTCCCGAAAGTTTAAAGCGTTTGAAGAACCACATTTTGCAATTTTCCCCGCCCAAGAAAGCCCCGAAAGTAATTCCGGGAGACATACGGCCATCGCAATACAACCAAACCGTGGTACACAATCTTAAAGAAGATCTTTATTACAAAATTATTAAAACCGAAATTTTTTCAAGCCACAAAAATATCCTTTGGTTAGCCGTTTATCATGCCAAAACCCATACCGCAACACTTTCCAATATCCCGGTAAACAAAAACCCTGTCAATGCCGCTTTTGCCCTTTATTTGGATGAAAGCGGAAAACCGGTTATCCTTGTTTCGCAACAAGACCCGAAAACCTACAAGTACTCCTCCACTTTTTACACTGTTTCGCCTGATGGGAACTTCCAAAAAATCAAAACCCCATATCCCAGGTACAAATTTCATGGTTTTTACATCGAAGGAAGCCGCTGTATTATTCCCACTTACGAAGGCATTGCCATGGAACCGGGCAGCCATACGTTCCGTGTAGTCTGCACAAGAAAAAACGGAGAAGAAGTCGTTTCAACCGAAAACTTTGAAGTGGTATTTCATCCCAAAGGCAAAAACTTATGGCTACTGAAAAAAACCGGTGAACCATTAGACACCAACAACCTGTATTTGCCCGATGGTATAACCGGTGAAAGCCAAATTGCCCTGCTCGGCGATCTGAAAAAGTGCACCCTTTCGGTAGATGGCAATGCACCTTTTCCTTATTCCTACGAAGATGAAGGAGCATTAAAAAGCATTGCCTTTTCGGATTGGGACAGTGAAGAAGCCAAACAAAAAGCCCTTGCCAACGTTCCTGTTCACGCAGGCAAAGAACCGGATGCACCGGGAGGATGGGACCGATCTTTTCCCTTTTTTCCGGGTACAATCAACAACACTTGGCCATTGAATCTTTGGGAAGGGCCTTATGCTCAACTGAAATATAAAATCAGGCAAGTTTCAGGACGGTATCCCACACGGGACGAAGCATTGAAATATTGCCGGCAACCGAGGCAGCAATCGGGCAAATACCTTTGCTACAAAGAAAAAATCGTCAATGTATGCCCATCGTATCAAATTTTTTCCGTGGCAAATGGCAAAACCATCATGGACACCGCATCGCTCTACTGCGGAAAACCTGAACCTCCAGCGGCAGAGAGCCATCAAATCGTCATTTCGGTGTATGCTGCCGGTTACCGCGCCAAGACCTTCTCACTCAACAAAACCAACCTGGAGTTGTCGGATATCCGTTTAAACGGAGAAATCACCGACGGAGAAGGTCATCCCGTCAACGGGGCCAAAATTATTTTGGTGGGATTCAACAAATCACTCATCACCAAAGCCGATGGAAAATACCGGCTGGAAGCCAAAGCACAGGGCAAACATCCGCTTGTCAAGACCCTTAACATCCGGCTGGAACCGTTGAAATTTACCCTGTCGAACGAAACACTCGGAAATTATGCACCGGATAAATATTTCGGATTGGTTTCCGATGGTTTTACTACCCTGAAACTACACGTTAAAACCGATGGGATTGATACCGCCTCGCTGACGGTTGAACCACCCACATTGGGAAATTTCGTTCCTGTTAAAGGAACGGACAAATTGTTGGTTTTGGATAAAATCGGCGAAGGCGACATGGAATATATACCACCGGAATACCTGAAAAACAGCTTTCTGAATCAAAAATTGGACATCAAAAAAGAAACCAAAGGAGTCCATGGACTTTCAGGCAATATTTGGGCTGCCGATGTACCCATCACTATTTCATACCGCGATAAAGATGGCAACCCGGGTTCCTTTATTTTCCACATTCAGGTATGCCGTCCACCGGTGATGCTGATACACGGCTTTACGGGCGATGAAACCACCTGGGAGCATCTGGCCACCCAATTGCGCCACGACAAATACGATGCCATCCTTCGCGAATATTACAAAGGTCCTGTGGACGAATCAACCATTGAACGGCAGGCCCAAAAACTCGGCGCTTACATTCAGGAATTACGGCAAGCCTACCTGAAAAACGGCATCATTCAAAACCGCGTGGACATTGTGGCCCACAGCATGGGCGGACTCATCAGCCGGTATTACATCAGCCAAATGGCCAAATACGGTAAAACGGCGGGGATTTACATTCCTTACAACGTAAAACTTTCGAAAACGGCACTGGCTGAGCAGCGTTTTCAAAAACCTGTGATATTGAACGATGTACGCAAGCTCATCATGGTCGGTACGCCCAACCACGGCGCTTCATTTCTCGACGAACAGATCGGTGCCTTGCAGGCTTTGTTCAGCAAAGAACATCAGTTGGCCAACAGTGAACTGCGCTACGATTCGCCTTTTTTGGCAAAACTGAATGCCGGCGAAAGCGAAGGACGTCATTTGGACCCGCTGGTGCAGTATGCTTTGATTTACGGCATGCGCCGGCGTTCGAAACTTTACCCTCTTGACGCGGTATTTTCCCCCCTGGCCACAGCCCAACGCACATTGGCACCGGATGACGGGGTAGTCACCACACAATCGGCAGAGCTGAACGGCGTGGCAAGTTATCCGTTTCCTATTTCCGACAAAAATAACGGATACGGGTACATCCATTCCCCGGCCATTGCCGCTTTTTGTCCCGGCGATGCTTCCATCACCAAAGACACACTGGTTTTCAATAAAATAGAAGTCCTTTTACAGGAAAACATTCCGCGTCTCCCGTTACAAAATGCAGAAAGCAGAATCATCAACGCCGGCGGACAGGTTTTGTTCCGTTACTATGGCAACCAAAACTGGATACCTGTTCCAACCCCCTTGACCTATCTGCATCCCAAAAAATTAAAATACAACTTTTGCCAGATAAAAACGGAAGAAGGTTCGGCCACTTTAGGATTTTTCCTCAACGGCCACCATTGGGGAAGTTTGAACATCAGGCCCCATTCTGTGGTTTTCTACGATTTCGCATCCCCCGAATATGTACGATTTTATTTGCAACAGGGAAAAGCACGTTTTCGTTCCAAAAAGCAAACAGGCGGCGGATTCGAAGTGGTCATGGGAAACAAAACGGGCAACAAATGGTACGCTTTCAATCCAAAAGCAAGGGTCAAAGATCTGAACACCGATTTCATTGTGGAACAAGACAGCCTGATACAAGTCCATTCCCTTTCAGGAAAAGTAGTTCTGTCGGTATTACCCAAAGCAGGAAAACCGGTAGCCAAAACCATTACCTCCCGGCAGGGGTTTCTTTTGAGCGGTGCCAATACCCTGAAAGCCGATCCGCTGCCAGACAGCGGATGGTGGTCTGTTGCGGATACCGCTTTCTTACCCGATTACATTTACGACACTTCACGGTTTTTGCTGCCGCCGAATGCAGTCTCTGTTTCCCTCTCCAACAGTTACCTGCCGGTATCGGGTTTTACCACCATGAAAATTTTTACCGAAAAACCTTCCACCGATTCCATCCGGAAGAAATACAGCGTAAAAATAGTACTCGTAAACGATACGCTGCTTCCTTTTATCACCATTACCAATCCCAATGGCGAAACAGACAGTACCGGCAATTATCAAACGGAAATCACTTTTCGCGAACCCAAGCCAGGCGATTACAAGACACTGTTTGATTTGCCATTGCAAGCCCGGTTCAACATCACACTCTACAGGCATCATTCGGACACATTGGTCTTTCAAAAGGACACCACCCTGCCCCTGGGCATCACCTTACTGACCGGTAAAACGCTCGGGCCGGGAAATAATCCGAGGCAACAACCTCCGCCGCAACTCAACCAAATCATATATCAAATGGCAGCCGAAAGTTATCCGGATGGCCGTTTTGCCTTGTTGTTCAATACCACCGCTTACAAAAAAAATCAAAAACAGCTCGAAAAGTTATCCCGCTCCGGGCAGGCGGCACCCGGTGAAAGAAATTTTGAACACTATTTCCTGCAGTGGCCCGCATCGGCCATGTTCCCCCTCACCTACCGGTTAGACAATGTAAAAAACGGATTCATCCCCGGCAACAAAATGGTATTGGGAATCAACGGGGCCATTGACTTGCTTTCACCACCGGAACAGGAAGCAAGGGTCAAAGAATTGATGCGCCGGTTTATCCGTCAAATGGCACTCCGTGCCCCCGACCGCAACCGTTTGTTAAACAAAACGGACAGTATGAATTTTCAATACGGGGCCATAGTGGATACGTTGCAATGGGATTTTTCCCAAAACAGCTTGCTGATTCCGGCAGACAACCGGAAATTTTGGAACCTGAACAGCCAAAACCGTTCAACCGTTTATACCCGTCTCCTACGGATGATGGCAAAGTTTTTACAGAAAAATCTTTTTTCCCCTTATCTCCCCTGCGCAAAATTGCACAACGAGACCATTCAACCATGGTTTGATCCCGGAGTATTCAGGGATTTTTCAGACGCCGGAACAGACTTTTTCCAATACCTGCTGGATAACTTCCTCCGCTACAAGGCAGATGGTTTTACCAACCAATCCATTTATTATCAGCCACCTGACACCCATGCTTTTCATGAGCAAACGCATTTTTTCATAAAATTTTACGCCGACCGGTGTCAAAAAAATCCGGCAAAGGTCTTCAGCGATTTTCTTTTCACGCAGATGCTTTACGCCGGTATCAGCGGCAGCAAATGTCCCGCGGCCAACCTGTTTCAATGGCTTGCCACCAAACATGCCACTTACCGTAGCCAATACATTGTAGCAACCGGCGATCCCTATCCTGTTGCACAAAATGCAGGGTTATTGAAAAAGAAAACGGGCATCTTGCTGATACCTGCCGGCCATCCCGCCACAGGAATAATAAAAGCCGGAGGCACCATCCTGTCTGATTTTTCACATATTCCTGCTTTGTCTCTCGGTGACACCACCACCTTAAAAATAGAAAAGGGTAAGTTCTTGATCCAATTTTTAAACAAGGGCCCGGCATCGGTTATCGAAACCGGTCCGGGAGCCGTTTTCAAAATAGATACCGACAAAAGACTTCTCCTGCTATCGGGCCATTTCCTTTTCAGGGACAGCATTCCTTTCCACACACGGCTGGCTCGGGGAATACCCGGAAGCAGCCTATTCACCCTGACAGTTGACCCGAAACATACGGTTTTAAATGTTTTTGAAGGCCGGGTGGAAATCAAAAACGAAAAAGCCGACCGGATGGCACAAGCAGGCGAAACAATTTTCATGAGTAAAGGCGGCAGCATCAAAAAGCCCAAACCCATCAAAGAAGCGGCACCGCCGCCACCACCTCCCGAGATAGGATACCCGTTTCAGTTTATCCGGCAGTAAAAACAAAAACCCCTGAAAACAGGCCTGTTTTCAGGGGTTTTAATAAGGATTCAAAAAAAGTGTTTATCCTCTTTCGGGCCGTAGATTCCGCACGGTTGCCCCGGCCTGCCACATTTCCGATTCGCGCAGTTCTTTGAGCTCCTGTTCCAATTTCTCACGGTAATCGGGTTTACGGTTGGCTTCAATCACAATCCGGGCTTCATTGCCACTGGCCACACTGTCGTACAGTTCATCAAAAACCGGTGCCACGGCATCCCGGAAACGGTTTTTCCAGTCGAGCGCTCCCCGCTGTGCCGTCGTGGAGGTATTGGCATACATCCAGTCCATACCGTTTTCTCCTACCAACGGCAAAAGACTCTGGGTCAGTTCTTCCACGGTTTCGTTAAACGCTTCCGAAGGCGAGTGACCTTTTTCGCGCAACTTGTTGTACTGTGCTTCCATAATACCGGCAATGGCCCCCATGAGCACGCCGCGCTCACCGGTCAGGTCACTGTAAACCTCTTTTTTAAAATCGGTTTCAAAAAGATAACCCGATCCTACACCCACCCCAAGGGCCAGCACCCTTTCTTTGGCCCGGCCGGTGGCATCCTGAAAGATGGCATAGCTCGAATTAAGTCCTTTTCCGGCAACAAAAAGGCGACGCAACGAAGTCCCAGAACCTTTGGGTGCTACCAAAATAACATCCACATCTTTCGGCGGGACTATCCCTGTTTGCTCTTTGAAGGTTATACCGAAACCATGTGAAAAATAAAGGGCTTTACCGGGTGTCAGGTGTTTTTTCACCACAGGCCACATGGCAATCTGACCGGCATCGGATAAAAGATACTGGATAATGGTGGCCTTTTCGCAAGCCTCCTCAATTTCAAAAAGATCTTTGCCCGGTACCCAGCCGTCTTTCACTGCTTTGTCCCAGGTGGGCGAATCTTTACGTTGCCCCACAATCACATGGAACCCGTTGTCTTTCAGGTTAAGCGACTGTCCGGGGCCCTGCACGCCATAACCAATCACAGCAATGGTTTCGTCTTTCAGTACTTCGCGGGCTTTTTCCAAAGGAAATTCTTCGCGTGTGACCACGTTTTCTTCAACGCCGCCAAAATTAATTTTTGCCATAGGAATTCTTTTTTTAAGTTTATTAATCTAAAATAATTTTTATTGCAACTGTTTTTTTCGTTCCGCATCCATCTCTTCAAGGTATTGTACCAATTCTTTAATTTGTTTGGTAATGGCTACCCTGCCTGAGCGGGCAAATTGCAAGACCCCGTAAGGATGCAGTTTTTCAAGCAGTTCGGTGGTTTCATCTTTGTGACCTGTCCGCTCAATCACCACATATTCGGGGGTAATTTCCAAAAAGTGAGCATGGTTGCGGCGTACGATTTGTTCTATTTTATTGCTGGCCATCAACTCATCGGTACGCACTTTGTACAGGGCCACCTCTTCGTGGATAATGTCTTCGTTGGTATGAACGAAAACTTTCAGCACATCAATGAGTTTTTCCATTTGGCCGGCCACTTTATCAACCAGTTCCTGCGTGGTAAATACCACAAGGGTAATCAAATGAACCCCTTTCACGGCCGATTCTGAAGCGGTCAAACTTTCAATATTAATTTGCCGGCGCGTCAGAATAACCGTCACCTGATTTAAGACACCGATATGGTTTTCGGTAAACAGCGATAGGGTGAATTCTTTTTTCATATACAATGGTGTTAGTGTTGATTAGATTCAAGCATAACTTCGGAAACCGATTTTCCGGGGGCAATCATGGGGAAAATATTTCCTTCTTTTTCGATGACAACTTCCAACAGATAAGCACTTTCGGAGGAAAGCATTTCATCAATGGCCGCATCGAGTTCCTCCCTTGAAGTAACCCGTTTGCCCGGAATACCATAACCTTTGGCTATCCCGATAAAGTCAGGATTTTCCATTTCGGTGGCGGCATATCGTTTATCAAAAAACAGGTCCTGCCATTGGCGCACCATCCCGAGAAAACTGTTGTTTAACAACACCATTTTTACCGGTAATTTATATTGCATAATGGTCCCCAGTTCCTGAATGGTCATTTGGAAGCCCCCATCACCGGCAAAGAGGATGGTTTGTTCATCGGGCATTCCTATCTGGGTTCCCACGGCAGCCGGAAGTCCGAATCCCATGGTACCCATTCCTCCGGAAGTAATCAGGCTGTTGGGCCGCTTAAAAGTATAATAACGGGCAGCAGCCATCTGGTGCTGTCCCACATCGGTTACCACATTAGCCCATCCGCCGGTTTTGTCAGAAACTTTTTTCACCACCTCTCCCATCCTGATTTTTCCGTTTTCCGGACGGGTTTCTTTTTCAATCACCACCTGCTTTTCTTTTTCATCCAGTTTCCTGAAACTCTGCAGCCATTCATCATGATGGTTTTCTTTCACCAGCGGCAGGATTTTGGAGAGAGCCTCTTTGGCATCTGCATTGATTTGTACATCAACCGCCACATTTTTATTGATTTCGGAGCGGTCGATCTCCACATGGATGATTTTGGCCTGCCGGGCATATTCCGATAGTTTTCCCGTCACACGGTCATCAAAGCGCATGCCGATGGCAATGAGCAAATCGGCTTCATTGGTTTTTATATTGGAACTGTAGCTACCGTGCATGCCCAGAAAACCGACAAACAGCGGATGGTCGGAAGGGAATGCAGACAACCCCAGCAAAGTGGTAGCCACCGGAGTTCCCGTTTTCTCCGCCAGTTCTTTCAGCTCATTTTCGGCTTTTCCAATCAGAATACCGTGTCCTGCAAGAATCATGGGCTTTTTGGCGGCATTGATCAGCCGGGCAGCCTCCTGAACACTGGCCTCATCGACATGGGCCAGTTTGGGGTTATAACTGCGGATCCAGGTACATTTCTCATAAGAAAAATCCAACGAATCGAGCAAAGCATCTTTGGTAATGTCAATCAAAACCGGACCCGGCCGTCCCGAAGCGGCAATAAAAAAAGCTTTGGCCAACACATCGGGAATTTCGCCGGCGTTCCGCACCTGGTAATTCCACTTGGTGACAGGCGTTGAAATACCAAGGATATCGGTTTCCTGAAACGCCGCCGAACCGATAAGGCTCGAAATAACCTGTGCGGTAATAAAAACAACCGGAACAGAATCAAGATACGCATTGGCAATACCGGTCACCAAATTGGTTGCCCCGGGTCCGGAAGTCGCAAAACAAACTGCCGTTTTACCGCTCACCTGGGCATACGCCTGGGCAGCATGGGCGGCACCCTGTTCATGACGGGTCAGGATATGACGGACTCTTTGCTCTTCTTCCTCATGCATCAGCTCATCATAAATAGGCATAATGGCCCCGCCGGGATAACCGAAAATGGTATCCACACCTTCTTCAAGGAGCGAATGCACCACTGCCTTGGCCCCGTTCATGGTTTCGGTTTTCTTTGAATTTTTCATACAATAAATTTTATAGGTGTGTTCAAAATAATGAGGTTAAATTTGACGTACAGCCCCTTGATCGGCTGAAGTAACAAGGCTGGCATAAGCTCTGAGTGAAGCCGGAATAATACGGTTCCGGTGCACGGGAGAAAAAGCATCTTTACCCCGGTCCTGCTGCCTTTTTCTGCGGTCTTCCAACTCTTCTTCGCTCACCTGCAACTCAATTTTGCGGCTGGCAATATCAAAAACAATGGTGTCGCCGTCTTCAATAAGGGCAATTTCGCCGCCTGCAGCGGCTTCGGGCGAAATATGGCCCACCGACAAACCGGATGTTCCTCCCGAAAAACGCCCATCGGTAATCAGGGCACAATCTTTGTCGAGCCCTTTGGATTTTAAATAAGAGGTAGGATAGAGCATCTCCTGCATGCCCGGCCCGCCTTTGGGACCTTCGTAACGGATGACCACCACATCGCCTTTTTCCACTTTTCCGTTAAGGATGCCATCCACCGCATCTTCCTGCGATTCAAAAACTTTGGCCTTGCCACTGAAGGAAAACATAGAGGGAACCACACCTGCCGTTTTGACAATACATCCCGAACGGGCAATATTACCGAACAAAACGGCCAGTCCGCCATCTTTATTATAAGCATGTTCCACATCACGTACACAACCCGCTTGGCGATCCAAATCCAGTGTTTTAAAGTGGTTGTTTTGCGAAGCCATTTGCAAACTTCTTTGAAAAGCCGGCGCACTCGAATAGATATCCTCGGCTTCGGCAATATGCGAAGGCCGGTTTACATCATACCGTTCGATGGCTGTTTTCAAATCGGGCGTATCCACCCGGTGAACCGATGTGTCCAACAAGCCGGCTTTTTCCAGCTCACCCATAATCCCCAAAACACCGCCGGCACGATTCACATCTTGCATATGGTAATGCGAACTGGGCGACACTTTGCAGAGGTTGGGCACTTTGCGTGACAGGGCATCAATATCTTTCATGGAAAAATCCACTTCCGCCTCATGGGCAATGGCCAACAAATGGAGTACCGTATTGGTAGAGCCTCCCATGGCAATATCCACCGACATGGCGTTGACAAAGGCTTCACGGGTGGCAATGGAACGCGGCAAAACACTGTCGTCACCATCGCGGTAATAGCGAAATGTATTTTCCACAATCAGGCGGGCTGCTTTTTTCAGCATAGTCTCACGGTTCATATGAGTGGCCACCACCGTTCCGTTGCCGGGAAGGGCCAGCCCGAGGGCTTCGTTGAGGCAGTTCATGGAATTGGCCGTAAACATGCCGGAACACGACCCGCAGGTGGGACAGGCTATTTCTTCCACGGCCTGCAGCTCTTCATCACTCACGGCTTCGTCGGCTGCCAGCACCATGGCATCCACAAGATCATAATTTTTGCCTTTCAGGCTTCCGGCTTCCATGGGGCCACCCGAAACAAATACGGTAGGAATGTTCAACCGCATGGCCGCCATCATCATCCCCGGTGTTATTTTATCGCAATTGCTGATACAAATCATGGCATCCACCGTGTGGGCATTGCAAACATATTCCACACTGTCGGCAATCAAATCGCGCGAAGGCAACGAATAGAGCATGCCGGCATGCCCCATGGCAATCCCATCATCAATGGCAATGGTATTAAACTCGGCAGCAAAACAACCTTCGGCTTCGATGAGTTTTTTAATCTGTTGCCCCGCTTCATGTAAATGAACGTGCCCAGGCACAAACTGTGAAAAAGAGTTAACAACGGCAATCACGGGTTTGCCAAAATGCCCCTGCTGCATCCCGTTGGCACGCCACAGGCTTCTTGCCCCGGCCATATTACGTCCGGAAGTGGACGTGAGACTTCTTAACGGATATCCCATAGTTTTTTGTATTAAAAAAAAGCTCCCCGCTTTTTACCGGAGAGCTTCATAAATTGTTAAATATTTACACAGGCTTCCGGTTTACGGCGAAATAATCACCAGCACGAGGACGGTAATCACGATGTAAACCCTTAGAAAATGCCTGTTCATTTTGTTCTTATTTTGATGGGGTAAAAATAGAAAGTATTTGAAAAAGTCAACCCTTTTTGATATTTTTTTTTAAAATCCATTATCCAACCCCACAATAAGCACTTCTCAAACAAAACAGAATACACTGATTTTTAATTCATTAAATTTATTCTTGCTTTTTAGATAGTCTTTTGATTTTTTTCTGAAAACGAAACTCTTTTTACAATGCAAACGATTGTTTTGCACAGAGCAGACGTTTTACCGGTGAAAAGCGGAACACAACAAAAAAAA
>CAYYRE010000039.1:0-9750 GCA_964473895.1 uncultured Lentimicrobiaceae bacterium
TCAGTGTTATTCATGTGCAGCGTATTGTTTCAAACGATTAGCTAATAATTATGAAAATACATAAAGAGAAACTTCTTTCCTTTACGAGGATTCAAATAAAAATCTGTGATTGAATTGTCATTGCCCCTCTTCCCGGGAAAATGTAATTTGAGGTAAGATAAAATCCAAACACTTTTTTACTGTAGTTTCCACCGTGAGCCGGTCGGTACGGACTTCCATATCAGGATTTTCAGGCGGTTCGAAAGGAGCATCAATGCCGGTAAACTGCCGGAGCAGTCCGGCACGTGCTTTTTTATACAACCCTTTCACATCGCGTTTTTCACACACTTCCAATGGGGCATTCACATAAATTTCAATAAAATCTCCGGAGCCGACAATGGTTTTGGCCATTTCACGCAGGGCTTTTGTCGGGCTGATAAAACTGTTGATACAAATGATTCCGCAATCCAAAAAGAGCTTAGAAACTTCCGCTACGCGCCGGATATTTTCGTGACGGTCGGCTGGAGAAAATTTCAGGTCTTTATTTATTCCTGTCCGTATATTGTCCCCGTCCAAAACCCGGATAAGAAACCCCTTCCGGCTGAGTTCCCACTCGAGTTTACGCGCCAGCGTGGTTTTTCCCGCCCCCGAAAGCCCCGTCATCCAAATGACTTTGGCATGCTGGTGCAGGCGTTTTTCTTTGTCTTTACGGTGCAACAGCCGATGAAAATCGGGATAAATATCTTTTGCCATTTCTATTTATTTAAATAATTTTCACATTTTTAGGAGACGAATCATACCCCCATTCTTGGAATGCAAATCCCCACCGGTTGCGAATGGTTTCCCATTCTGTTTTCGTCAGCAAATAATGATCTGTTTTATGATACTTTTGTTCGCTGACTGCTTTTTGCAATGCTGCCACAAATCGGGGCGAAGGCTCCCAATGAAAATACCGGTACAATGCGATGATTTCTTTTACCGGATTCCGGATAAGTTTTTCATACTGTAATTCGTAAAGGTGTTCTTTGGGTATCAACGACTTATCGTTTAAATAATCTTTCATCAATTTTTCATACACCGATAATATCATTTGTCGAATATCCTCCCGGGAAATTTTTTGGAAACTCAGAGCCGGTATAACAGCCGAAAAGAATTTCATTGAAGAACTAAAAACTTCTACCGGATGCCGCACGATGTGCACAAAACAGGCTTCCGGATATAATGGCAAAAGTTTCGGGATACGGGCAGTATTTACCGGATTTTTTAAAATGGGCCACTCCCCTCCGCTGTTCAGACACGCTTTCACCACCAATTCATGATACTTTTTCTCCCAAAGCCGGATTTCCTTTAATGAAAGTCCTTTAAACCGCACATACTTTTCATACAAAGCAGGCCATTCGCGGGGAAAATAAAAGGCATGGTAAAAGGCGGTATGAGTCATATTGCTCAAAGCATATTCATCCTCCTGGGGATAAGCGATGTTCATCTTAATATTATCTCCCGGACGGTACTCCGGCATAAGTTGTTTCATAAACAACCCGAAAAAGGGACGTGATTTTAGGTGTAACGGAAAAACGGAATGATAGGTAGTTACATATGCCGCCCGGGGATCTTTGCATAACAGGTTGTGTAACAGGGTGGTTCCGCTACGCCAATGACCAAGGATAAACAATGGCGGTGTTTTCAGTTGAAACCGGTCAACCTTTTTAGAAAAATAAAAATAATCGAACAATTGAAAAGGGGCGGCAAGAAGAATAATGGCAAAAGTGTTCGCCACGATCATCCATCGCCATGGCTTTACCTTTTGCCAATGGGATGAGAGTACCTGAAGGAAAACCCGGAAACCGGATCCTATGAGTGGGGAAATAGCCGGCAACTTCAGCTTATTCATGACTTTCGCTGTAAAAGGAGTTTCTGAAACAAAGATAATAAATTCAGTGGTGTTTTTCCCTCTGTTTCAAGCGCTTTAACATCTTTTTTATTGAAGATATAAAATAAATTATATCAATATCTACATATTTCAAAAAGCCGTATCTTGTGAACAAAAAGAACGAACTGTTATGGACAGGACAGGTTAAAATATCCGGGGGATGGTTTGGGCAATTTTCATGGTTACTTTTCAACCCCGAGAATTTTTTTCCGGATTTCGTCACTCCAGGCATTACCGCAACAAA
Source organism: uncultured Lentimicrobiaceae bacterium (assembly GCA_964473895.1). Taxonomy (GTDB): domain Bacteria; phylum Bacteroidota; class Bacteroidia; order Bacteroidales; family F082; genus Sulfidibacterium. Next base: position 2,154 of record CAYYRE010000039.1, read on the forward strand.
TGAAAAGAACCAAACCTATAAAAATACTTATTGCCGACGATCATCCCATGATTATCGAAGGTTTAAGAATGGCTTTGAGTGGGAACAGCAACATTACGGTCGTTGCAACCGTTTCCAATGGCACCGAATTGCTCGATTTGTTACAAAAGCAAGCTGCCGATATTATCATCATGGACATTAACATGCCTGAAAAGGATGGCATTGTCGCTACACAGGAAATCGGGAAACTTCATCCCAGCATCAGGGTTATTGCATACTCGCAATACGATGACAAACATTTTATCCGGCGCATGTTTAAAGCGGGAGCCCGGGGATATTTACTGAAAAGCAGTGCTGCCGATGAAATTATCGAGGCCGTAATACAGGTTTTTTCCGGGCAACTTTACATAGGAAGAAACCTTCCCGATATCTTTTCAGACAAAAAGAAACCTGCTGCAAAATCATTTGCACCGCATCTTACCGGAAGGGAAAAAGAAATTTTAACCCTCATTTGTTTGGAAAAGAACACACGGGAAATTGCTGAGACTCTTTTTATTAGCATCCATACGGTAGAAACACACCGGGCCAATTTGTTGTTAAAGGTAGGGGTCCGAAATACCGCAGGATTGGTAAAATGGGCCATAGAAAATGACATGATAATATGCTAAACCGTTTAAAGCTCCCCGGTTTTCTATCCTTTCTAAGGAAAAGGATTCTATTTGCTGTTTTAAATAGCCTGTTTTTTCTGTTGGCTTTTACGCCACAACACCACAGTACGAAGCAGCAACCGGTAAAACAAATTGTGAAAACACAACAAAAAGCACAGACATTCCTCAGGAAAAACCTTTTCGATTCAGCACTTTTTTACTTCCGCCAATCTGCTTTACTGGCAATGCAAAAAGGGGAGGAAACCACTTTTCTCACCTTGCGTTTGCAGATGGCCGGCTGTTATTTACGAATGGGAAAATACGACAGCACATTGCAAATCAACCGGCAAGTTTTAATCACCAGCCGGGAGAAACAACTTATCGAACCCGAAATGATTGCAGAGGGCGCATTGGGACAGCTGGCCATGAAGGAAGAAAAATACAGGGAAGCCCTCCAACATTTTACATCCGGATTGTCATTGGCAAAAAAACTTCACAACAGACGAGCCATTGCTTATGCGCAACTGAACCTGGGAAACACCTTTTCGAAATTGGGACTGTACAATGAGGCCCATTCCGCTTTCTCAAAAGGGATATTAAATACAGACTACAACAAAAATTCCCATTTAAAAACATTACTCACCCGCGGTTTGGCCCATGTAATGGAAAAAACGGGGAAACCGGATTCCAACCGGATTTTGTTAAAAACCCTCGAGGCTCCCGTCCCTTCCACCCTTTCTACCGAGCAAAAACTACGTCATGCCCTGGACCGTGCACGCTATTACCAAAAGGCAGGCGAACTACAACAGGCATCACGTTATTATCAAATCGCAGAAACATTGGCAGGAAATACGGGAAGGATACAAATTCAGATCCTTGCACTAAAGCATCTTGCTGAAATTGCACTACAATCTAATCAACCTCAAACAGCTATCTACCGGGCAAAAAAGGCACTTTTCCTAACCCAAAAACAACCCGAAAATTTATTGCATCCGGAGATTTACCGTATATTGTATGCTTCCTGGAAAGAAAGAAGAATTGTTGATTCGGCACTTTATTATCATGAAAAACTTGCTCTTGCACGCCAAAAGGTTTACCATCAACACCAAAACGAAAACCTGGCCGAATTACGGATAAAATACCAGACCGATCGAACCCAAAAACGTTTATTGCAACTTGAAAACGAGGCTCTGCAAAAAGATATCATCCTGAAAACACGTCAAATACAAATAAACACCTTACTGGGAGGCAGTTTTACACTGGCCGTGATTATGATGATGTTGGTTGGTTTTTTCTATTACAAGCAAAAAAAAGATAAAAAAATTCGGCAACAGGAGAAGGAAAAACTTTTTCTCGAAAAAGAAGCAGAGGCCACCCGGTCGTTAATGCTCGGAGAAGAAAAGGAACGGCAGCGTATAGCACAGGAGTTGCATGATGGAATTGGCGTTTTGCTTTCATCGGCCAGCATTTATTTTTCCGATATCGAAAAAAACAATCTTCCTGAAAATACGCAAGCGATGACTAAAATCAAAACGCTTTTGGTACAAGCCGGAACAGAGGTACGCCGGATTTCGCAAAACATGATGCCGGTGGTACTAAAACAATTCGGATTACAGGCCGCTTTGGAAGATTTATTGGCCGACTTTTCAGAAAAAACCGGTATTGCCACCTTCGGTGATATCACGCTTCCCCTCCGGTTGAACGAAAAGAAAGAAATAATGATTTACCGTATTGTACAGGAATTGTTACACAATACACTAAAACACAGCAAAGCCGATAAAGTCACTTTCTTGCTTCACAAAAATAAAGATACTCTTGAGGTCAATTATACCGACAATGGAAAAGGTTTTCTTGTCAAAGATATTCTTTACGAAAAAGGGCTTGGTATCCCCGGAATACGCAACAGAATAAAAATATTACATGGTACATTCAAAATGAGCACTTCACCGGGAAATGGTTTTTCATTCAACATACTGTTTCCATTCTCCTGAAAAACAGCATCCTCATGTTACATCACCTCTGCCCGCATCTAAATTATACCGGTCAGTTATTTTGCATTTCATAAGTTTTTGAAAACCGGCCGAAAAAAGAAACAATTATGTATGAAGAAGTGTATATATTGCACTTGCAAAAAAGATTGCCCTTTTTTTAGTATCTGTAATCATCTCAAACTTAAACCGGAATAGTTATGATGCAACCACAAGCGACAAAAAAACAAACCTGGAAATTTTCCCGTGCCTTCTGGACGGCCAACATGGTAGAATTATTGGAACGGGGAGCTTATTATGCCGTTTTTATAGCCATAACACTGTATTTAAGCGATGTGGTGGGATTTTCGGATATTGAGGCGGGGTATGTAGCGGGAATCTTTTCGGCAGGTTTATACTTCCTGCCCACTTTTTCCGGAGCATATGCCGATAAAATCGGATTCAGGCCGGCGGTTATCCTGGCTTTTTCGTTGCTGACCGTGGGATATTTTTCTTTGGGATTTTTACCTTACAAGCTTACTGTTATTCCCGCACTTGCCCTGGTGATGCTGGGAGGCTCTTTTATAAAATCCATCATTACAGGAACCGTAGCCCGTGAAACCGGAAAAAGTAACCGGGCCCGGGGATATGCCATCTTTTATGCCATGGTGAATGTGGGAGCCTTTTTAGGAAAAACAATCGCTTATCCTGTGAGGATACACCTGGGAACTGTTTATATCAATTATTATGCCGCCGGCCTGGCCTTTTTTGCCCTGATTATTACTTTAATGTTTTATAAAACATCACACGAAACCGGAAAAGGTAAAAGTATCCAAGAAATCTGGCAGGCACTAAAGGCATTGCTCCGACGTGGCCGGCTGGTCATTCTGATCATCCTGATCACCGGATTTTGGATGATCCAACATCAATTGTATGCCTCCATGCCCAAATATATCATCCGGACGGTTGGGGTGGATGCGGCTCCCGAATGGTACGCCAATGTCAATCCATTGATCGTGGTGGTCATGGTTATGTTTGTGACGGAAATTATGCGCAGGAAAAAAGCCATTACTTCCATGATTATCGGTATGTTCATTATGCCGGTTTCGGCTTTTGCCATGTCCATGGGCCCCTGGCTTTCCGAAATTACCGGTCACACCGTTTCGTTTGGGTTTTTCGGTTTACATCCCATAGCGGTTATGATGATCATAGGCATCATATTCCAGGCCATTGCCGAAACTTTTATCTCACCGCGTTATCTCGAATATTTTTCGCTTCAAGCCCCAAAAGGAGAAGAAGGTATGTATCTCGGTTTTAGCCACTTACACTCCTTTTTGGCCAGTTTACTGGGGTTTATCAGTTCCGGTTACCTGCTGGACAAATATTGTCCTAATCCCAATACCCTTACGGCGGCAGAAAAACTCACGGCATATGATCATGCCCATTATATCTGGTATGTTTATGCTGGTATCGGATTGGCCGCAGCACTTTCCCTTGTAATATTTAACATCGTAACCCAAGCCATTGACAAGCGTAAAGGACTTGTCCGGGCAGACTGATCTTTCGAAAACCACACACATGGTTTCCTCCCTGAAAACCACCAATTTTTTTTATGGTCAAAAACAGGGATCCGGCCCTGCTCTTTTTGGCTCATCTTTGCCAAACAGTATTTCATAGGAACCTGTAAAGACTGCAAGCAAACGCAGTTGATTCATTTTTTTATTCACCTAAATACACTTATTATGAAAAAATTATTCAAAAACGGATTCTTTTTATCCCTTTTGTTCCTTCCCTTGTTGCTTTCAGCACAGGATGTTCAAAATATTCGCGGTAAATACATCGGCACGGTGGAAGAAAACGGAAAAATTCACACGTATTACCTTTACTTCAGCAGTCAGGGGTATGCTTATTATTGTAATTCCAACTGGGAAAAACAAACATTTGACGAGAAAAGAACCACATCGGTCGGACAAATTACCAACTTACAATGGATAAATAAGGGCGGGATATGGACCGAAACACAGCTTTTTTCCATTGTAAAATTAAGCAGCACGGTTTTACGCGTGGTTCATATCCGGCACGTGGTAAATAAAGGCACCGAAAATAAATCATGGTACTACAGCGGGGAAGGAACCTTTGTAAAAGTTTCGTAGTTTATGAGAAACAGGGAAAAGGTTATTTTTTCATAAACCCGATAACCTTTTCCCAAAATCCTTTTTCCAAATGACAATCGGAATGTCCCCTTCCGGGGATGATCCACAACTCGGCTTTGTTTCCTGCTGCCCGTGCCAGCCGGCGACCTTCTTCCACAGGCACCGTGGCATCCGCTTCGCCATGAATCAACAAAAAAGAAGCCTGTGCATGCCCAATATGCCGTTCGGGCGCCACTTTGTTGATATCAAAGTGTTGAAAATACCGCAAATAATGAAACATGATCCATATCATGGGAAAATAGGGAATGTGGTGTTCTTTAAATTGTTTTTTCATAACCGAAGCCGGGTGGGCAAAAGCCCCGACAGTAACCACTTTTTTGATTCTGAAATCATGCCCGGCCGCATATATGGAACCGGCGCCGCCAATGGAGAGACCCACAAGGTAAAAATCCTGATTTTGCACCATTCCGCTGTTTTGTACAAAATCAATGGAAGCCCTGATATCTTCGGCAAATTTTACCAGATTAGAATATTTATCCGGATCACTGTTGCCATGACCGCGTGCATCAAAAGCGAGCATGTTCATTCCCTGACAACAAAATTTTTTCAGGTAAGGTACCATGCGCCCGGCGTTCCGGCCCCAGCCATGCGCAAAAATTACCGTGGGGGCATTCTTATCCATCAATACCCACCAACCGTATAAATGCCGGCCATCGGGAAGCGGTATCTGTTCCTCTTCGACCGTAAATGGCAGGTTTGCCGGAACCGAATGCCGATCTACCGGATTGATAAATCCCTTTACCATAAAATAAAAAAGAACACCCAAACCAAGGAATAAAACGACGAAAACCCACAGCATCCAACTCATTTTTACAATTTGTTTATATGGACAAAGTTAACAAATAAAGCGCCGACCAATACAGCACCATAAGGGTTGCCGGAGCCCATTTCAACGGTTTTACAAATTTATTGTACGCCAACAGCGAATCGGACAAAACAAAAAGCAATGCACCCCACAAGCCAAACAATGCCGTATCGGAGTGAAAAAAATCATAACGTCCCGCCGCCTGCCAAAGAAACAAAAGCAAAACAAGGGCATAAATACCCACCGGAACAGACATTTTTCCGGTATGTTTCCATAAAACATTCAGAAACAAAACAAAATAGACAAAAACGGGTGTCAAATAAATCCAGTTCAGGAAAGGACCGTGCGAGTAAACAAAAGCGGCAATGAAAAAAAAGTGGGCCAGCAAAAAAGAGACCAAACCGGCAACGAAACGTTCGCGGGGCAACATAAGAAAAATATCACCTGCAAGCGACAAAAACAACCCGGCAAGTATCAGGGTCTTATAGGTTTCGGGCCCGTTCTGCCGGAAAGCAAAGAATATGATGAGTAAAGTGGTAAGCGGTTTAAAAACCATCTTCAGGGAAGGACTTTTCACATACAATCCGGTGATGTGCAATAATCCCGAAAGAAGAACCAGCAACAATAAAAAAGGCATCGACCATGCAGTTTAAATGAACCGCTTAAACTTACAAAAAATATTTAATACAGAAAGTTGTTGTAAGGATAACGCACGGCATGCACCGCACGGATGTGGTCATACAACAGTTTTCTGAATTCCTGATAATTCTCTTTGGTTTTGGCCGAAAGAAAAATACACGGTTGGTTTTCACGCGACATCCAGGTGGCTTTCAGTTCCTCAAGACCTATTGCAGCGCCGGTGTCTGCGGAGAAATGTTCTTTTTCGGAAGAGGTTAACCGGAAAGCATCGATTTTATTAAATACCTTAATGACATCTTTTTCTCCGGCACCGATTTCGGCCAGCGTTTCGTTCACCGTTTTGATGTGGTCTTCAAATTCAGGGTGGGAAATATCAATCACATGGACCAAAATATCCGATTCGCGTACCTCATCCAGGGTGGATTTAAATGATTCGATCAGACCGGTGGGCAACTTACGAATAAAACCGACCGTATCCGACAACAGGAACGGAAGGTTTTCGATGACCACTTTACGCACCGTGGTGTCAAGGGTGGCAAAAAGTTTGTTTTCAGCAAGGATATCCGATTTGCTCAGCAGGTTCATAATGGTGGATTTGCCCACATTGGTATAGCCTACCAGGGCCACACGTACCAATTTTCCACGGTTTTTTCGCTGGGTGGCTTTTTGTTTGTCTATTTCTTTTAACCGTTTTTTCAGCAGGCTGATTTTATCGCGGATAATCCGGCGGTCTGTTTCTATTTCCGTTTCGCCGGGTCCCCGCAACCCAATCCCTCCGCGCTGCCTTTCAAGGTGTGTCCACATACGCGTTAAGCGAGGCAAAAGATATTGATATTGGGCCAGCTCAACCTGTACTTTGGCATGTGCTGTTTGGGCACGGGCAGCAAAAATATCAAGGATAAGGTTGGTGCGGTCCAGGATTTTACATTCCAACGCTTTTTCAAGATTACGTAATTGCGACGGTCCCAACTCATCATCAAAAACCACCATATCTATGTTTTCGGCTTTCACATATTGGAAAATTTCATCGAGCTTACCGGACCCTACATACGTTTGCGGGTTGGGAAAAGGGAGCTTTTGTACAAATCTTTTTACGGCAATACCACCGGCTGTTTCCACCAAAAATTGTAACTCGTTCAGGTATTCGGTCACTTTTTCCTTGTTCTGTGACGGCGTAATCAACCCCACCAGTACGGCCCGCTCCTTCTTATCTTTTGTATATTTCTGTTTTTCAATCATACATCCTGCGTTAACAAGTGGCAAAGATACGCATTTGGAAAAGCTTTTCGGGTTGTTACGATAAGAGAACTAACAGAAAATGTATCATTGTTCCCTTGCGGGATGCTC
>CAYYRE010000039.1:9850-12408 GCA_964473895.1 uncultured Lentimicrobiaceae bacterium
ATTCTTTTCTCTTCAACCTTCCGGGTCTCCTGCACACAGACCGGCTTCGACCCGGAAGGTTTACAGAACAGACGCTTTAATTTTTATTAATCTTTTTTTAGAAATCTTAACATTTAACGCTTTCTCATTTATTTACAATAGGTTACAATGAATAACAAGAGAAAATAAGGATCACAGGACAAAAACACATTTGGCAAGCAATCCGTAAGGTGTATAAATTTGTTTCCCGAAATAAAAACGTTTTTTGAAATAAGGGAGGTATCGTTATGAGAATCGTTACAAAATGGATGCAAATCTTTTTTATTTCCCTGTTTGGAATGATGTTTTTGGGACATCCTGTACTACAGGCAGCCGGTCAGGTGACCCTGTACACACCCTATACCAAAATTTCCGTTCCGCCGGGGCAAACCATTACCTATGTGGTAGATGTCATAAACCACAGCAGCACGACCAAAAGCATCAACCTTTCTGTTACCGGCATACCCAAAGGATGGCACACAACCCTGCAGGCAGCCGACTGGAATATCCGGCAAATCACTTTGTTGCCGCAAGGTCGAAGAAGTATTACACTGAAAGTGGAGGTTCCCCTGAAAGTAAACAAAGGACTTTACCGTTTCCGGCTGGTCGGATCGGGCAGTGTTTTGCCTCTTTCGGTGGTGGTTTCCAAAAAAGGTACTTACAAAACGGAGTTCACCACCGAACAGGCCAACATGCAGGGGCAGGCCAATGCCACATTTACCTTCCGGGCCAAACTAACCAACCGAACAGCCGGCGAACAACTCTACGCATTAAAAGCGGATGCACCTCCGGGATGGTTTGTTACATTCAGGGCCAATTACAAAAACGTTACTTCCGTAAATATCAAGCCCAACAACAGCGCCATGATCACCATTGAGGTAAAACCTTCGGTTATGGCAAAAGCCGGATCGTATAAAATTCCCGTGGAAGCCGTTACCCAATCCACATCGGCCCGGTTGATGCTGGAAGCGGTGATTACCGGCACATACGACATGGAACTCACAACGCCCACCGGGCGGCTCAGTACCGACATTGTGGCCGGGAACAGCAAAAAACTGGATTTATTGATTAAAAACACCGGTTCTTCCACCTTGCAAAATATCCGTTTAAGGGCATCCACACCTTCCGGCTGGGAAGTAACGTTTAAACCCAAAAAAATTGAACGGTTGGCTGCCGGTGCCGAAACCCGTGTGACGGCTACCCTGAAAGCCTTCGACAAATCCATCCCGGGCGATTACATAACAACCCTCACGGCAAGCACACCGGAAACCCGCGCCAAGGCAGTATTCCGGGTCACCGTAAAAACCTCGCTGCTGTGGGGATGGGTTGGTATCCTCATTATTTTGCTGGCCATTGGTGGCGTTTATTACCTGTTCAAAAAGTACGGAAGGAGGTAAACTGTGGAGGAGGTGGTCATTGAAATGACCGGTATTACCCGGAAATACGGTGATTTCACAGCTGTGAAACCACTTGATTTACAGATTCGTAAAGGGGAAATTTTCGGACTGCTCGGGCCCAACGGTGCCGGCAAATCAACGGTCATCCTTATGATGTTGGGACTTACGGAACCAACGGAAGGCACGGTCAGGGTTTTTGGTATGGATCCGGCCCGTCATCCCATCGAAATAAAAAAACGGGTGGGTTACCTGCCCGAAGATGTTGGGTTTTATGACAACCTGACCGGGATGGAAAATCTGCTGTACACCGCCCGCCTGAACGGGCTGGACGAGCACACCGCACGCCAAAAAGCAGAGGATCTTCTGGATCAGGTGGGATTGCAACATGCCAAGACCAAGAAGACCGGAAAATATTCACGTGGCATGCGCCAGCGGCTGGGACTGGCCGATGTCCTTATCAAAAATCCGGGCATCATCATTTTGGATGAGCCGACTTCGGGCATCGACCCCAAAGGGGTAAAAGAATTTTTGGAGATGATTGTCAATCTGAGCAAAGCCCGGGGCATCACGGTCTTGTTTTCATCGCACAACCTGCATCAGGTTCAGCAAGTTTGCGACCGTATGGGCCTTTTTGTAAAAGGGGAAATGCTGGCTATGGGCACATTGCAGGCGCTGACACAGCAGCTGTTCGGCGAAACGCCCTGGGTGGTGGAAGTCCGTCTCTCGCCCGGAAAATTACCGGAAGAAACCTTTTCGACAACAGGACTGACAAAGATTTTAAAACCTGTGGAAGGCATCCGGAATATTACGGAAAAAAACGGTACTTTTTTTATTTCTTCTTCCCGGGATACTTCGGCCGAAATAGCCCGTTCTGTAATTTCAGCAGGAGCGGAGCTTCACTATTTAAACCTGAAAAGATACGGTTTGGATGATATTTATTACCGTTATTTTGAAGGAGGGAAAAAAGATGCTTAAAACAATACCACACCGTTCGTTCCACCCGTTCGGGGTCATGGTACGCAAAGAGGTCTCGGACCAGGTAAACAGCTGGCGGTTTTTGATCCTGGTTGTCATTATCGGGCTGACCTGCCTGAGTGCCATGTACACTTCCCTTTCGGAAATGCGCAACGCCGTTAAACCGGG
>CAYYRE010000039.1:12508-20237 GCA_964473895.1 uncultured Lentimicrobiaceae bacterium
CTGTTTTTTTCGTTGGGTTTTCTTGTGATGGGATTTGGCATGGTATCACTTGGAAAACCACCCACACCGGAAGAATTCCTGCGAATCATTTCCTTTGTCTTGCTTAGCATTGTTTATGTCGCCTTTTGGCTGAATCTTTCCATTTTGTTTTCGGTTTGGTTTAAACAACCGGCCACATCGGCCCTTGCCGGGATTGCCGTTTGGCTGTTTTTCTCGGTTTTCTATCCCATGATTGTGCAACTTATTGTCCGCGCATTGACCCCATGGGGTACCACCCTGAATTCCGTAGCGGCTTTTCGTCTTACCGAGCTAAAAATCAGTCTTATGCGTATTTCACCCAGCTATCTTTTCAGCGAGGCTACCACCACCCTGCTGATGCCTTCCATCCGCACGCTGGGACCACTCACCTACTGGCAAACGGTGGGTGCCATTCCTTCACCCCTTTCGCTGGGGCAAAGTCTGTTGCTCATTTGGCCGCAGGTAACCGGGTTGATAGCAGCTACCGTACTCGGTTTTGCTCTGGCCTATGTTTCGTTTATGAAAAGAGAGGTGCGGTCGCGATAATACATGCCCGTACTTACCCCTTTTTAAGCGTAAAGGAAAAAGTGGTGCCTTTTCCGGGTTTACTGCGCACGGTAATACTCTGCCTGTGTGCCTCAATAATGTGTTTGACGATGGCCAACCCCAGGCCCGTACCGCCTTTCTCACGCGAACGGCTTTTGTCCACACGATAAAACCGTTCGAAAATCCGCGGCAGATTCTCTTCCGAGATACCGATACCGTTATCACTCACTTCAACCAGCACATTGTCATGAAAATCATAAAATGATATGATGATTTTTCCGTTTTCGTCGGGTCCATAGTGGATGGCATTATCCACTAAATTGATGAGTACCTGCCGGATGCGGGTTTTATCGGCTTTAACAAGAATGCGGCTGTTTCCGGGTTCACTGATCACAATGGAAGTGTTATTTTTTTCGGCTTTTACCTCCAGAAAATCGCTAATTTCACGGCAAAGCTCATTGATGTTAAACACCGTTTCGTCCAGGTTCATAACACCGGATTCGAATTTGGAAATTTCTTCAAGGTCTTGTACTATGGCAATCATACGGTCCACACTTTTGGCGGATTTTTCCAAAAATTTTTTGTTGATTTTTTCATCTTTCAGTCCGCCATCGAGCAGGGTAAGGATATATCCCTGGATGTTAAAAATAGGGGTTTTTAATTCATGCGATACATTCCCGAGAAACTCACGCCGGTAGTCGGCCATTTTTTGTAATTCGTCTATTTTTTGCTGTTGTACATCATGCCATTCCAACACCACCTGGTTGACCATGCTTAAAATGTCATCCGGATTTTTTCCTTTCTTCCGTTCCCGTTTTACTTCGTGCCATTTGCCAATGGTTTTATAAATTACTTTCAACCGGTTGTAAATAAAGCGATTAATAGAATTATACACCGAGAGGTAAGCGGACAAAAAGAGGACAAAAAGCGAAAGGATAAAAACAACGGGATGAAAGGGTGTACCGCTGTACACCAGCAACCCGTAAATAAGAACGAAAACGAGGGAAATGACCGTAGCATTCAAAAGGGCCACATTGCGGGGCGCATGTTTCATGGGTTGTTATTCTTCGTATTTGTAACCGACACCTTTAATGGTTTTAATATTGTTGATGCCCAGTTTCTCACGGATTTTGCGAATGTGCACATCGATGGTACGGCTTCCCACAATGACATCATCGCCCCAAATTTCATGAAATATTTCTTCCCTGCGAAAAACTTTGTTGGGTTTTGAAGCCAAGAGATAAAGTACGCCAAATTCTTTCCGGGGCAGGGTAATGGTTTCTTCCCCTTTGATTACCACATAACGCATGGGGTCAATGGTAATGTCTTCCCTTTGCAGGGAGGCATTGTTTTGTTCCGGTTTTTTCGACCGCCGCAGCAAAGCCATAATGCGTTTGATCAGTATCTTGGGTTTTATGGGTTTGGTAACATAGTCATCTGCTCCGGCTTCAAAACCGGCTATCTGAGAATAGTCTTCCGAACGGGCCGTTAAAAACACAATAAACGTATTGTCCAGTTCGGGAATTTTTCTGATCTCTTCCACGGCCGTCATGCCATCCATTTTGGGCATCATGATATCCATCAAAATCAGGTGGGGAAGCTCTTTTTTGGCCATTTTTAATGCCTCTTCACCATTGTATGCTGCCAGGACACTGAACCCTTCCCTTTTCAAATTGTACGAAAGAAATTCAATGATATCTTCCTCATCATCCACCAAAAGAATCTTATACTGGCTGAAATCCTGTTCTACCTTTTTTGTGTTTTCCATAATTTTGTGCGAAGATGTACAATTCCGGAAAAACCGCTGCGAAAAACAGATTAAGTTTCGGTTAAGTTTTCCTTAGCGAAGATACAGGTTTCTCCCGATAAAATTCAGCCAAAACCTAACGGAACATCATAAAACAACAAAAGGATTGCCTAATTTAGCCCCCGAAATGGTATTGCGGCCGTAAAAACAAAAGCCTTCATTTCAAAAACACTTTTTAACATGAAAAACCTTTTGCTACAAATCGAACACCTGATCCATAAGGAAGATACCCATTTCCAGGCAGATTATGTGTTGGACGAATTGGATAAAATAGAACAAACAAACGTTGTTTCCAAAGAGGATTATTTCCGGTTTCTTGATCTGACTTCCCGCCGTACGTTTCTTTCCAAACTTTCGTCAGAAGAAAAAAGAACGGCCTGGGCCGAAAAAGTATTTGTTATCCTCCAAAAAACAGATTACGGATTAAAAGAAATGTTTGAACAACGGGTCACGGAACATCCCGACAGAACCCTTTTTATCAACATGACCGAAGGACGGAAAGAACATTTTACTTACCAGCAAATATTCAATTATGCCCGCGAGCTGGCGGCTACCTTTTATTCCATGCAGAAAAATCCGCGGGTAGCTGTTTTCTCGGCCAATTCGGTGGACAGCGCTACCACCGACCTGGCCTGCCTGATGTACGGCATTTACGACACCCCGCTGAATATTCATTTTTCGGAAGAAATCCTGGCCTCTATCTTTAAAGAACTGAAAATAAACATAGTTGTTACCGATACTTTGGACAGGATTTTGCATCTGAAACGGGTAAAAGAACAGTTTCACCTTTCGTTTTCCCTGCTGGTCAGTCAAAATATTGAAGAAGCGGCAACGGAAATCCTGCAAAAAAAGGCCAAAGAACTGAATTACAAAGAGGTGGACGCCATCTTAAAAAAACAAAGGGTACGAAAACTGAACGAGGTGGCCACCACCATGTTTACTTCGGGCAGCACCGGGGTTCCCAAAGGAGTTTCTTTTTCGTATTATAACTTGATTTCGAAACGTTTTGCCCGTCATGCCGCGCTGCCCGAAACCGGAGAAGAAACATTGCTGTGCTTTTTGCCCCTTTTCCACACTTTCGGGCGGTATCTCGAACTCATGGGTTCTATTTACTGGCACGGGACTTATGTATTTGTGGGAAACACCTCCTCCGATACATTATTACGACTATTTCCCGAATTGAATCCCACCGGTTTTATCAGTGTCCCCATCCGTTGGATGCAACTATACGAAAAAGCCATGGAACGGTTGAACAACATTACCAGTGATGATTTGCGCCGGGAGATATTCCGCAAAGAAATAGTAGGCAACCGGTTGCATTGGGGACTGTCGGCCGCAGGATACCTGAGCCCGAAAATATTCCGGTTTTTTCAAGCCAACGGGGTGGAGCTTTGCAGCGGTTTCGGCATGACCGAAGCCACCGGCGGCATCACCATGACTCCTCCGGGAAATTATGTGGACAATTCGACGGGCAAAGCGCTTCCCGGCGTTTATACCCGGCTCAAAAAGAACGGCGAGCTGGAAATCAGCGGTCACTATATTGCCCGTTACCTCGAAGAGGCCCCTCCCGGAAGCACCATCCCCTACCCATCAAAAAATCCCAATGAAAATTACTGGCTTCCCACCGGTGATATCTTCACCATTTCGGATGATGGCCATCACGAAATTGTGGACCGGGTGAAAGACATTTACAAAAACAACAAAGGACAAACCATAGCCCCGCGTACCATCGAACAAAAATTCAATGGTGTTCCCGGTGTGCAGCACGCTTTTTTGGTGGGCGATGCACGGCCTTACAATGTTTTGCTCATTGTTCCCAACAGGGAAGATACGGTGGTGAAATCGCAAACCGACGAAGAAAGCCTCCGTAAATATTTCCATCAAATCGTGCAAACGGCCAACAAAGGAGTGGCTCCCTACGAAAGGGTGGTCAACTTTTGTGTGCTCGATCGCCCTTTTTCGGAAGAAAAAAAAGAACTGACCCCCAAAGGTTCGTTCAACCGCAAAAATATCGAACGCCATTTTGCCGAAACCATTCAAAAACTCTATCAATCTGATAAAATCAGTTTTTTTATTGGTGATTTGGAAGTGCGCATTCCCCGGTGGTTTTACCGGGACCTCGGCATTCTCGAAGACGACATCTATTACGAAAACAATTATTTTATCAACCGATCCAACGGGAAAAAATTGTTTTTTAAACCGGTTTCCCCCGATCGATGTGTCATCGGCGATTTTTCTTATCGTTTAAAAGGACAGCATCTCAATCTGGGTCGTTTGGCATTGCAACCGTTGTTGTGGATGGGCAATGCGCAATTCATTCAATTCAGTCCGGTAAAAGAAGGATGGGATCTGCCACTGAAAGAGTTTACACAACAAGTGTGTTATCCTGCATGCGCCAACACACGCATCGAAAAAAAGAATATTGTCTCCATTCCCACCATCAGCAACAGTCTGGTCATTTTTATCAACAACCTGATGATCGATGCACTGTTTACCGAAGGGGAAAAACAGGTCAAGTCCATTGAATTGTTGGGACAGCAGCTTTCGGAATCACAACGACGGATTGCCATGGTAATTCGCCGCCGGTTGGAAGCCCTGGCCTGTCACCGCGAACATCGTATCCGCGCCCTGGCATACCAAAGCTTGTTGATATACGATCCCAACACCGATTATCAGGAAGCCCTTCCGGTATTTATTCAATCCGGAAAAACTTTTCTGGACACCCAAACCATCGAAGCCATTGCGCTGAGCAGTTTGGGAAAACAACAGTTGTCTGCCTTTAGGAAAAGGCTCCATGCTTATCGCGAAAATATGGATTGGCCCGCCAAAGGGACCACTTTAAAACAGTTTGAAGATATTTTGGAACTGTTGTTCAATTTTGGAAAACAACATCCGCAGTATTACAAATCCATTCGTGCCGAATTTGCTGCCTGGGCTCTGAATGAAAAAGACAGCCGGTTATCCAAACTGGCTAAAAAATATTTTCATGAACTTTATCTCGTATTTGATGCAAAAATGCGCCATTTGCGCGATGCTCTTCCCAACAATTTCTGGGATAATATCATTGTTTTCGAATACGGTATTCCAAAAGACCAATCCAGACGATTACGAAAAATTATTACTGATACCGTTTTTTTGGAAGAGTCTATCCACCTGATTTTCGGACAAACCACTTTTACCGCCGAT
Organism: uncultured Lentimicrobiaceae bacterium; assembly: GCA_964473895.1. Taxonomy (GTDB): domain Bacteria; phylum Bacteroidota; class Bacteroidia; order Bacteroidales; family F082; genus Sulfidibacterium. Next base: position 18,066 of record CAYYRE010000039.1, read on the forward strand.
AAAATCATTCCCGAAGGGTTGTGGATCACCAAATTACAGTCGTTTTCCGATTTCAGACATTACCGGCTTACTGTCAACACCATCAACAACAAACATTACGATTTACACCTTGTGGTAACACGGGATGAAAAACACAACGACCATGTGAATGATCTGTATTGGAATGCTTTTTTATCCGATTATCCCTTTGATCTGCCTGTTTTATCATCACTTGGTATCAGTAATTTGGAACATGGGGTCCGGTCGAGCCAATACCTTGGCGGGTTGCGGGTTTGGGAAAAAATCCGTCAAATGTCCGAAATACACCAATGGGCCGGCAATTCGCAACCGTATGCCTGGCACCAGCTTTTTATCAAGGCTTTTGCCGTAATTTTCAGGACATGGAAGATCAGCCGGCGTCAAATTATTCCCGGTGCCGTATCGCCGCGAAACATCATGGTACCCGAATTGGATTTTAAAGAAAGTGCCGTCATTATTTCACTTACGGGATACGGACAGTATCAAAACATCCAAGACTTGCTGGTCCCCATGATCAAGAATTTTTATCAAAAAACACTGGCACTTTATCCGTGGGGCGGATCGCACCTGAAATTCGACTGGATTTATAAAGCCATGCTGGAAAGCCTCGGAAAAGAAGAAACATTTGCATTGCTCGAAGAATGGAGACAATTTCTGCGAAAAACAAAAGACCCCTATCTGAAAACCTTGCCACTCGAAAAGTCTATCGATGCTTTCAGAAAAAAACAAAAACACAAACACTACTATCCGCTGAAAATACACAGCGCCATTTCCAATTACGAAAAATGGCTGAAAGTGAACCCTGATGCCACCAAAGAAGCGCGGGAACAAACCGTATACGAAATTTTTGATTTGTTTAAAATTTTTAAGCATCCCGAAATCGAACGCTTTTACTTTTATAGACACACTTATTTCAGCCATTCAGACCAGAAAGTGATCCACGCATTTACCAAACTACTGGAAAAACTGGAAGAAAAACCGGAAACCGAAACCATTCAGCTCATTGAATTGTCGGATTTGCAGGCCACCTTGGAAGACCCTGTGGACCGCCGGATTTTCAGCAAAATGGTCTTTCCAAAAATGAAACATTATCAGGAAATAGACCTGGTCAAAGTGGTGGAAAAAAATAAGGAACAGGTTATTGTACAAACCATTATAAAAGACAAAAGCGGACTGACCTACACCATGCGCGAACCCCGCGATGCCGCAGAAGTAGGAAAACTCTATCAGTTGTTTTACGAAGAAAATTATCCGAAAACCGTTTCACAACAAGACAAGTATTTTGTGGTAACCGATAAATACGAGCGTGTTATCGGCGGTATAAGCTATCGTACATTGGAAAACAATATTGTCCGTTTGGATGGAACCGCCGTCACCAGCCCGTTGCAAGGAAAAGGTATCGGGTCGGCCATGATCAACGACTTTTTTACCCGTATGGCTGCCAAAGATGTTTCCATCATCAAGGCGCATTACCTGCTCGGCAATTACTTTTTAAAACACAATTTTAAAGTGGATAAGCAATGGGGCGCATTGGTCAAACATTTGGATTAGCCGGTCGTTGGTATGAATGAAAATTATGCAAAACATTGCAATATAGTATGTTCTGCATGTAAAACAGGTGGAACTCCCCTTACCTTCCGCCAGAGCGGGACAGGCTCATTTACCGAAGACGATGGTAAACGCTATAAAAATCAATATCTGCTTCATCTCCCAAAGAGTTGGCTTCGTCACACCATCACACAGGCTTTGAATAAATTCAAAGGTTATAAGTAAGCCGTCCCTACGGGACTATGATGTTCCTCCCGCTAAAGCAGGACAGGCTCTCCGGGAGGGAAATTGCAAAGTGTGTGAAAAACCTGATACCCGAAATATGGCGAAGTTTATTATTTCTAAAACCCACAGATTTGTTGGTGGAAAATGAACAGGCTTCTGTTGTCAAAATTTAGTTTTCTTTGTACAGATGAATTCCCCTCCTTGGAGGGGTTAGGGGTGGGTTTAAAATTGCTTCAAAATCAGCAAGAAGAAACATTCTGTTAATGGGGAGAAAAGTAAATGCAGACCATTATGGTTCAGTATGTTATTGGATAAAACCGGAGAAAGACCCACCCCTGCCCCTCCCGGGAGGGGATTGGAAGGTGTGAAAGTAACCTGTTC
>CAYYRE010000040.1:0-20222 GCA_964473895.1 uncultured Lentimicrobiaceae bacterium
ACATTTGAAAAAAAAGACATCCATGTGTATGTGATGTTGCTCAGCGCTCCGGTTTTGTTAACCTTGTACCGGTATCACGGATATCCGCAATTTTTTTATGAACTCTTCCCGAAATTCAAAACCCTTTACGAAGGGGATTTGATGGCACGGTACTGGCAGTTCGGCGTTTTCTTTGTGCTGATGTTTATTTTGCCGGTCATCTATGTCAAGCTGGGAATGAAGCAATCGTTGCGCGCCTTCGGTTGGGGACTCGGCGATATAAAATACGGCCTGAAATGGCTCATTACCATTCCGTTGCTGGTGGCACCCATCATTTTTATTGCCTCAAAAATGCCTGATTTGCGAACGGAATATCCGCTGGCCAAAAGCCTGCTCACCGACCAAACCCACCTGTTTGTTTACGAAACCGCTTATGTTTTGTTTTATTATGTGGCCTGGGAGTTTTTCTTTCGTGGTTTTTTGCTTTTCGGATTAAAAGAGCGCTTTGGTGCGGTCAACGCCATTTTGATACAAACCATTTCTTCCTGTTTGGTACATATCGACAAGCCGGAAGGGGAGATTATCGGTTCTATTGTGGTGGGCATTCTTTTCGGGATGATTGCTTTGCGCAGCCGTTCCATTTGGTATGTTTTTGCCATCCATGTTTCCATTGGCGTGTTGACCGATTTATTTATCATTTATTTTCACTGATGAAACGAACATGAATTTTATTCATCATAAAATACACACATAAATATGATGAAAAAAATTCATATGAGAGCGAAGCGGTTCCATGTGTGCAGAAATTTTGGAATTGCTTTATTTTTAACGAATTACAAAATTTTAAACAGATGAAACCTCCATGGCGGCAAACCGGCACACCCGCCTGACCAAGCCCAGTCGGGCAGGCAGAAGAATGATGATAAACCCACCCCTACACCCCTCCAAGGAGGGGAATTTGATAACACGTTAAAAAACAACATAATATAAAATAATAAACTGATGAAAAAAGTACTGGTAACCGGAGCCAACGGATTTATCGGTAGCAACTTATGCCGCCGGTTGTTGTCGGAAGGCTGTACCGTGTATGCGTTGGTTCGCAACAGTTCGAGCTTGAAATTCCTTGAGGGTTTACCGGTGAGGCTTTTTTACGGGGACATAACATTGCCCGAAACACTGCCGCTTGCTTTGAAAGGAGTAGATACGGTTTTTCATGTAGCCGGCCTTGCTGCCGATTGGGGGCCGTTTGCACTTTTTGAAAAGATCAACTACCGGGGAACGCAACATGTGGCCCGTGCCGCCGCTTCGGCGGGTGTCCACCGCTTTGTATATGTCAGCACGGTCGCCTTTCACGGCTTTGGCAAACAAAACGTACAGGAAGAAGACCCGCCGGCAAAAAACCTGATTCCTTATGCACAAACCAAGCTGATGGCCGAAAAGTGGCTGTGGGATTACAATAAAAACACCGACATGGAAATTACTGCGGTGCGCCCCGGAAATGTCTTCGGCATCAACGACCGTACTTTCCTTTTCAAATATATCGATGCCCTTTTGCAGGGGAAATTTGCCGAAATCAACCACGGCCGCAGTAAAACCTGTCCTGTTTATGTGGAGAATCTTGTGGATATCTTTTTATTGGCAGCTCGCGAACCCAAAGCAGCAGGCAATGCCTACCTTGCCACCGACGGGCTGGACATTACCTGGCATCAATTTAATACGGCCCTGGCCCGCCAGCTGGGCGTACCGTTGCCCAAAACATCCATTCCTTTCGGTGTTGCCATGGCAGCCGCCAAAAGTTACTACGCCGTACACCGTTTGCTCGGGTGCCGGTCGGAACCTTTCCTGACCCCGTACAGGGTCAACAACGGAGGCCGCGATTACCATTTCAGCATTCAAAAGTTAAAAAGACATTTTGGCTATCATCCGGCCGTTGCTCTGGAAGAAGGGTTGAAAAGAACCGTGGAAAGTTATTACAACCAAAAACAATGAATACCGGGGGGAACGGAAAATGAGGTACCCGGTGAGGTATTGGTCTGTCTAAAACCGTTAGTCGTTCACGGCTGTTGGATACTGACATCAAAAAATAAAGAGCGTTGGTAACATTGTAAACCAAGAAGTTATTTAAAGTTTACAAAACGAAAATATGCTAAGAACCTGATCAATCAGCAAATAAATATCTTTTTATATACCTGCCCCTACACCCCTTCCAAAAGGGGAATATTCGGTATTTATTTGCTGATTGATAATTCATTGTAAACAATATTTTAGGTGAACTTTAAACAACTTTCAAGCAAAAAGGCAGCTCCGAAAAACCGGAACTGCCTTTTTGACTTTTATCCAAAGCGGTTACTTCTAATGAAATTTTTTCATGTATTTTTTCAGCATATCTTTATGCACCATAAAATCCATCATTTTCAGTTTTACATACGGCGTACTGAAAAAATAATATCCGAATTCGGGGCTGTTGGGGTCCACATTGCGCGATCCCGAACTGGAATCTTTGATAAGATACCACATTTGTCCGTTTTTGTCTTTGTAGTAACCCACCATGTGCATGCCGTGGTCATCGGTAGTGGTATGATTCGAAAAACGAAACTGGCGGGCATTGTCGTTGATATAGGCAGCAGGAATATCGAAATCGGGAATCAGTGCCACATTGGTTTTCCGTGAGAAACCGGCTTCCGAAACATCACCACCTATGGAGACCGTGTAACCGTGGGTAATGGCATTATTCAATATCTTCATAAACACTTCCAACGGCACATTGTAGTAGGCTTTACTGTGCCACCAGTTGTCGGGAACCTGGTATTCCACCTGTTGCCAGAAAGGTTGTTGTTCGTAGGAAAGGACGTCCACATAATCGTCCATGTTGAGTTTCAGATAATCTTTCAGGAATGATTGGGGTGTGTATTCTTTACCTTCGTAGCTGAATTTTGCAGGAGGAGCTCCCATGTAACGGTTCATGATGGCTTTGATGGTGGCGACCACGGCTTTTTCATTCCAGGCTGCCGAAGCTTTTACACTGTGCAGGTAGGTTTTCATTTCTTTTACCATTTGGGCATGCGAATAAAATTTGCGGCCATCTTTGAATCCGTCATACACCGAACGGGGGACAATGCCATACTTTTTGTAATCGCGGGGAACGGCATTGGCTTCGGAGCCTTCGTCAAACACACTGGTACCGCGGCTGGCTACATAACCTTTGGCCTTTTCCACGTATTCCCAGTACACCGTGTACATTTCCGACAGCTTTACCTTTTTTTTGTACAGCCGGTATTCTTCGGATTCGAAAAATGAAGTGGTGGAGAAATCCCAGCAAGTACCCGTATTTCCCTGCGAAATGGTTGGAGTGTGCCAATATTGCGTGTAAAGTGATACTTTGTTGGGCAGTTTCATACCCGATTGGTCCATCATAAAATACTTGTGTACTTTTTTGGGATGCAACCGCTGCTGAACCGCTTTTACATCTTTCATAATCACGTTGGGATAGTAGGTGTTCTGCGAGGGAGCAAAAACAGCTTTGTCTTTGCTTTGCGCAAAAAGATGCATTGCCGGAAACAAACTCACGGCAAGGAATAATAAGATAAATCTTTTCATGGCTAATATTTTTTAATGTTTAAAGTTCAAAAATACAACTTTTAAAAAGGTTACAGAACTTATCCTTTCCAAAAGCTTCTACTTTTGGGATAAAATAGAAAAATATTCTAATTTATTTTTGAAGAAATTCAATACCTTTCTTTTATATTTGCAACACATTTTGGAGACACTCAAAAACACTCGTACAATGAAAAAACATAATTTTTATGCAGGGCCTTCCATTTTACCGGAAGTAACCCTGGAAAAAACGGCAGAAGCCATTCACGATTTTGCCGGAAGCGGTATTTCGCTGCTTTCCATTTCGCACCGCAGCAAAGAGTTTGTGGCAGTAATGGAAGAAGCGCAGCAGCTTATGAAAGAGTTGCTTCACATTCCTGAAGGATATTCGGTTTTGTTTCTTGGTGGCGGCGCCAGCACACAGTTTGCCATGATACCTTATAACCTGCTGAACAAAAAGGCCGCCTATCTCAATACAGGAGCCTGGGCTTCCAAAGCCATAAAAGAGGCCAAACTTTTTGGAGAAGTGGAGGTGGTGGCTTCCTCGGAAGACAAAAATTTCACTTATATTCCGAAAGATTTTACCATTCCCAAAGATGCCGATTATTTTCACATCACCACCAACAATACCATTTACGGTACCGAAATCAAAACCGATTTGGATGCACCGGTTCCGTTGGTAGCCGATATGTCTTCGGATATTTTGAGCCGACCGGTGGATGTTTCAAAATACGCTTTGATATATGGCGGAGCACAGAAAAACCTCGCTCCGGCAGGTGTCACCTTTGTCATTATCCGGAATGATATCCTCGGCAAAGTAGACCGTCCCATTCCGACCATGCTCAATTACAAAACACACATTGATAAAGGCAGTATGTTCAATACCCCGCCGGTATTTGCCGTATTTGCCCTGCTGCAAACCCTCAAATGGGTAAAAGAACTGGGTGGTGTTGAAAAAATGCAACAAATCAACCAAAAGAAAGCAGCCCTGTTGTACGATGAAATCGACCGTAACAGCCTGTTTAAAGGGACCGTTACCCATAAAGAAGACCGTTCGCTGATGAATGTTTGTTTTGTGATGAACGATGGACAGGAAGACAAAGAAAAAGCCTTTTTAGATTTCGCTACGGCCAAAGGAATGGTGGGGGTTAAAGGCCATCGTTCGGTGGGTGGTTTCCGTGCCTCGCTGTACAATGCTCTTCCCATGGAAAGTGTGGAAGCCCTTGTTGCCTGCATGCAGGAATTTGAACAGAACTACAAATAATTTTTTTTAACCCTACTTACTCATAAAACATACCTGTTATGACAAAAGTTCTTGTAGCTACGGTCAAGCCCTTTGCGGAAGCAGCCGTGAACCAGATAAAAGCCACTTTTAACGAAGCCGGCTACACCTGCCGTTTCCTGGAGAAATACGATGGGCAGGAAGCACTGAAAGCAGCGGTGGCCGATGCCGAAGCGCTGATTATCCGCAGCGATAAAATCACGAAAGAAATTCTGGATGCCGCACCGCAGTTAAAAATCGTGGTACGTGCCGGCGCCGGATACGACAATGTGGACCTTGAAGCGGCCACCGACCATGGCGTAGTGGTCGAAAATACCCCTGGACAAAATTCAAATGCCGTAGCCGAATTGGCTTTGGGTATGATGGTGTTTCAGGCCCGCAACCATTTTAACGGCAAACCCGGTACCGAACTGAAAGGGAAAAAACTGGGGATTCAGGCTTATGGAAATGTGGGTAAAAATGTGGCCCGTATTGCCAAAGGTTTCGGTATGACAGTTTGTGCATTCGACCCGTTTGTTCCCAAAGAAGCCATTGAAGCCGACGGGGTGACCGTTTATGATGACCTGAAAGCCATGTATGCCGACTGCGACTACATCAGCCTGCATATTCCGGCCACGCCACAAACCATAAAATCCATTGATTATGCTTTGCTTTCCAGCCTCAAACAGGGAGCTACCCTGGTAAACACGGCACGTAAAGAGGTGATCAATGAAGAGGACTTGCTGAAAATATTCAGCGACAGGCCGGATTTCCGTTATGTTTCGGACATTGCTCCCGACAACAGAGAGACCATAGAAAAAGAATTTGGTGACCGTTGCTTTTTCACTCCCAAGAAAATGGGTGCCCAAACAGCCGAAGCCAATATCAACGCCGGCATTGCAGCAGCCCGTCAGATCATTGCATTTTTTGAAAACGGCGATACCACTTTTAAAGTAAACTAAATTTATAAATCTTTATAACTTTGCCCCCTTTTTGCGGGGACACTCACCCGTTTCGCAAGGAAACAGGCATAACCTTTTTAAAAATTAAAATTATGATGTACAACGAAAACAAAAACGACGAAAGAATTGAGCAGACAGAAAAACCACAAGAACGTCCGGGAACATTTTTTCGTTTCGAAGACCTGCGTATTTACCATAAATCACTGGACTACATCACCTGGTTGCAGGATGTAACCATGTTGTTCCCCGAAAGTGACAAATCGCAATTTGCCGTACGCTTTAACGATGCTGCACGCAATATTGCCCTTTACATTGCCGAAGGTTCGGCCCGCAATAAAACCCAGTTTATCTATTACCTGCGTATGGCCAAAAGTGCCATCCGTCAGTGCATGGTCTATACTACGCTGGCTTACGGGTTAAACATTATGAGCGAATCTCATGAAGAAGAATCCAGAACCCAGCTTATGGAAATGACCAAAATGGTAGGGGCCTTGATTTCCTCGTTGCAACGGTCGCTCAACAACCACGGAAATTACAATCACAACGGCTATCATAACCATAACGGAAACGGCAACGGAAGGTACAACCAGGAACCGGTGCCCCGTGATCCGAATATCCGTTCCGATTATTTACCGGAAGATTAAAGCATTTTTTATCAGCGGCTTGCATTTCATTATGCAAGCCGCTTTTTCTTCACCTAAACAAAACAAGGACATATTATGGCTGTATTAAAACCTTTCAAAGGGCTTAGGCCCCCTCAAAAACTGGCGGAAAAGGTGGCTTCGCGCCCTTACGATGTACTGAATTCGGAAGAAGCCCGCCGGGAAGCGGCGGGAAATCCCTATTCCCTATTGCATATCATCAAACCGGAAATCGACTTGCCCGAAAACATCAGCTTGTACGATGAAGCCGTTTACCAAAAAGCCAAAGAGAATTTTGAAAAATTTAAGGCCGAAGGCTGGCTAAGGCCGGATGAAGAAGAATACCTCTACATCTATGCCCAAACCATGAACGGCAAAACGCAATACGGGGTGGTTGGATGTGCCAGCGTGGATGATTATTTGAACAATGTGATTAAAAAACACGAGTTAACACGCAAAGACAAAGAAGAAGACCGGATGAAACATGTCCGTGTAACCAACGCGAATATGGAACCCGTGTTTTTTACCTATCCGGCCATCGAGGAAGTGGACCGTATCGTGCAGGATTTTGTAAAAACACATGAACCCGAATATGATTTCACGGCGGAAGATGGTTTTGGTCATCATTTTTGGGTGATCCGTGATAAAAATACCATAGACCGTCTTGTGGCACTGTTTGACACGCTTCCGGCAACGTACGTGGCCGACGGACACCACCGCACGGCTGCCGCTGCTTTGGTGGGACAGGAAAAACGCCTGGCCAATCCAAACCACACCGGAAACGAAGAATATAACTATTTTCTGGCGGTCCATTTTCCTGCCAACCAACTGACCATTATTGATTACAACCGGGTGATCAAAGACTTGAACGGTCTGTCCAAAGAGGAACTGCTCGAGAAATTGGCCCATGCGTTTAATATCCGTGAAGCGGGAAAAGAGCCTTACCGTCCGCAGGCATTGCACAATTTTTCGATGTACCTTGACGGCACTTGGTATTCGTTGACAGCCAAAAAAGGAACTTATGACGATGAAGATCCCATTGGCGGTTTGGATGTGACCATCCTGACCCATGAAGTACTGGAACCTTTGTTTGGTATAAAAGACCTCCGTACGGATAAACGCATAGACTTTGTAGGCGGCATCCGTGGTTTGGAAGAGCTGAAACGGCGTGTGGACAGTGGTGAAATGGCGGTAGCCTTTGCTTTATATCCCGTCAGCATGGACCAACTGATCAAAATTGCCGACAGCGGCAAGATCATGCCACCCAAAACCACTTGGTTTGAACCTAAACTACGCTCTGGACTTATCGTACATGAATTGGATTAAGGCAAAAACTTTTTGTCAACTCCTCATTCGTAGTGCCACCCGGGAAATGCATACTATTTGAAGTTGTTTTTTTTGCCTGTTGCTATTTTTGCTTAGTCATCCACACTCCAGCTATAAACCATGGAGGCATCACCGGTAAATTGCTTTTCGCGGTCGATATCGGTTTGTTTCTCAAATTCAGGTCCGAACCGTTCAAACGCACTCAAAAAGCCGAAGTCTTTGTCGGGAATCTGTTCAAGGATTTTTCCCACGAGGGAAAGGGACTTTTTGGCAATGACAAGCCAGGGCATACCGGCAGTACCCACAATATCGGTTACAATGTCCAGGGCAGCTGTCCCCATGCCTTTTTTCAGGTCGCCAAGGACCGCGCCAAGGTCGCGCGTTGCCTTCCGGCTGTGCCGCAAATAAAACTGTACATTGAGCTCGCGGTCGGCAGGCATTTCACGGCTCAACACAAACAGACCTTCCGAACCGGGCTGGTCGGTATCAAAATGATAAACGTTATGGTGCCGGCTGGTGAGCAAAAAAGGTTGCTGGGGCAAGGTCGATACGATCATTTTGTCCGGATCGGACGGATGTTCGGCCACTACTACGAAATAGAGATGCCACCGTTTCCTGGGACGGTAAATTTCCACCTCATCAATTTCAAGTCGTACTTTTGTCATGATGTTGATTTTAAGGGATTGGGCTTAAAATTACTAAAAAAGAAAGGGTATTCAAAGTTTTCCTTCCGGAATTGTTAAAAATTCAAAATATTTCGTTATTTCGCAACCCCATTTAAAGGAAAAAGGATTTTTTTACCGGAATTTTTTTTATCATTGTTGTTTAGAAAATAAAATAATGAAAGACAAGGTTGTTGTGATCACCGGAGCCAGTTCGGGGATAGGAAAAGCATTGGCATATACCTTTGCACGTGAGGGGTCTATGGTTTTTCTCGGTGCACGCAGCGTGGACAAATTGGCGGAAATCGTATCCGATATTCGCTCCAACGGTGGACAAGCTGCCTATTTTGCCATGGATGTGTCTAACGAAACCGAGTGCAAAAATTTCATATTGCAGGCCAAAGATACTTTTGGAAAGATCGATGTGCTCATTAACAATGCGGGAATCTCCATGCGGGCCCTTTTTAAAGATACCACACCGGATGTTTTGAAAAAGGTGATGGCGGTAAATTTTTGGGGAACCGTTTATTGCACCAAATATGCCTTGCCCTATCTGCTGGAAACCAATGGGTCGGTAGTAGCCGTTTCTTCGGTAGCGGGCATCAAAGGATTACCCGGCAGAACAGGTTATTCGGCTTCCAAATTTGCCATCCACGGATTTATGGAAAGTTTGCGTATCGAGAACCTGAAAACAGGTTTGCATGTTTTGATGGCCTATCCGGGATTCACCGCTTCCAATATCCGTAAAACGGCCTTGGTGGCCGATGGGTCACAACAGGGGAAATCCCCTTTGGAAGAAGGTAAGATTATGTCGGCCGAAACGGTGGCCGAACACATATACCGTGCCGTGGTAAAACGTAAAAGATCCATGGTACTTACCCGCGAAGGAAAACTTACGGTACTTTTGAGCAAGTTTTTTACAGGATTTTTGGATAAACTGGTATATAACCACATGGCCAAAGAACCCGATTCGCCATTCAAATAATTGAAAGTTAATTCAATAAGATATAAACCTTAATAAAACAAACGAAATGATCAGTTCATATGAAATAATTCCCAAGAAAGGTTTCGGAGACCTTACTTTTGGCATGGACATGGAAAAAGTGGTTTCGGCCCTGGGTGAACCTGAAGAAGTGGATAACTTTGAAGGGGATGAAGAGTTGAATGCCGTATTGCTTCATTACCAGGATAAAGGCTTTTCCGTTTTCTTCGAAGGTCTCACACGGCAAGTGGTGGCGGGCATCGAAACCAACCATCCCGATGCCACCCTGTTTGGGGAAAAAATCATCGGAATGCCGGAAGAAGAAGCCATAGAACTTATGAAACGAAACGGCATACCCGATTTTGATAAAGAAACCGAAGAGGGGGAAACCCGCCTGTCATTTGAAGAAATTATGGTGGATTTTTACCTGCGGGATGGCAAAGTGGCTTTTGTCAACTGGGATGTTATTGTGGACGAAGAAGGAAACGTAACCGATATTTGACGGGGATTTTCTGTAAAAACACCTTTTTAACGACCTTGTTTTTTTTCGATTTTGCATGCCATTCAAACTCATATCCGACTACAAACCCACGGGCGACCAGCCCGAAGCCATTACGCAACTGACAGAAGGCCTGCAACGTGGCGATGAAGCACAGGTATTACTGGGCGTTACCGGGTCGGGAAAAACATTTACCATTGCCAACGTGCTGGCGCAAGTCAACCGCCCCGCATTGGTACTCAGTCACAACAAAACCCTTGCCGCACAACTGTACGGCGAGTTTAAACAGTTTTTCCCTGAAAACAGGGTGGAATATTTTGTGTCTTATTACGATTATTACCAACCCGAAGCCTACCTGCCGGTTACCAATACCTATATCGAAAAAGACCTTTCCATCAACGAAGAAATTGAAAAGCTCCGCCTGAGTACCACCTCGGCATTGCTTTCCGGCCGCCGTGATGTGATCGTGGTCAGCTCGGTTTCCTGTATTTACGGTATTGGAAATCCGGAAGACTTTACCAGCAATGTCATTGCTTTACAAAAAGGCCAGGTCATCAGCCGGCAAAAGCTGTTAAATGATTTGGTCAATGCCCTTTATTCGCGTACCGAAACCGAGCTAAACCGGGGGAATTTCAGGGTAAAAGGGGATACCGTGGATATTTTTCCCGCTTATGCGGATGATGCTTTCCGGATCATCTTTTGGGGAAATGAGATTGACAGCCTGGAAACCATTGATCCGCTGACAGGAAAACGCATCATTACGCAGGAATCCATTACCGTATATCCTGCCAATATTTTTGTCACCACCCGCGATAAAATGAATGCCGCCATTCGCGAAATTCAAATGGATATGCAAAAGCAGGTGGACTTTTTTAAAGAAATCGGGAAACATCAGGAAGCCAAACGATTAGAAGACAGGGTAACCTACGATGTGGAAATGTTGCGTGAGTTGGGATACTGTTCGGGTATCGAAAATTATTCGCGTTATTTTGATGGCCGGCGGCCGGGTTCCAGGCCTTTTTGTCTGCTGGATTACTTTCCGGAGGATTTCGTCACCATCATCGACGAAAGCCATGTCACCATTCCACAGATACGGGCCATGTACGGTGGCGACCGTTCCCGTAAACAAAACCTGGTGGAATACGGTTTCCGGCTCCCCTCGGCCATGGACAACAGACCCTTGAAATTCGATGAGTTTGAACAACTTACGGGACAGACCATTTATGTTAGCGCTACACCGGCCGAATACGAACTACAAAAGGCGGAAGGAGTGGTGGTGGAACAAATTATCCGCCCCACAGGCCTTTTGGAACCCCAAATTGAAGTACGCCCCAGTCTGAATCAAATCGATGACCTGTTGGATGAAATTGAAAAAACCATTCGTGCCGGACATCGGGTGCTGGTTACCACCCTCACCAAAAGGATGGCGGAAGAACTGACCAAATACCTTACCGATCTGAACATAAAATCACGCTATATCCACTCGGATGTGGACACCCTGGACCGGATTGAAATTATGCGTGATTTACGCCTCGGTAATATCGATGTACTGGTGGGTGTCAACTTGTTGCGTGAAGGGCTGGACCTTCCCGAAGTCTCCCTTGTAGCCATTCTCGATGCAGACAAAGAGGGCTTTTTACGCTCCGAACGTTCGTTGACACAAACGGCAGGGCGTGCCGCCCGCAACATCGACAGCAAGGTCATTTTTTATGCCGATACCATAACACAATCGATGCAACGTACCATTGACGAAACCAACCGGAAACGCGAAAAACAATTGGCTTACAATGAAAAACACGGCATTACCCCCAAACAAATCTTTAAGTCAACCGAAGCCATTATGGGACAAACGGTAGTGGCCGACAGTAAAAAAGAAGGTGACAAGTTTTATGTAGAAAAAGACCCGGAGTTGGCCGCCGATCCTGTGGTGCAATATATGAGTGCCCGGGATATCAAAGAAACCATTGAAAAAACCCGTAAAGAAATGCAAAAGGCAGCCAAAGCACTGGATTTTATTGAAGCGGCCCGCTTGCGTGATGAAATCAAAGCGCTGGAAAAATTGCTGGCAACGAAAAAAGAAGAAAAAGGGTAGTGGGTTATAATATTTGATGCGCTACCCAATCGTTCAGGCGGGCAAAAAGCTGCTGCGGAAGGAAACGCCGCCAGGGCAGTTCATCAAATTCCCCGCCGAAAATGAGGTACTGGTCAATTTGTGCCTCGCGAAACTCTTCTTTAACATGCTGCCGGAAATTCAGTCCGATGATCCAGCCATCTTCCAGGTTGTCGAACCATTCGGCAAAATAATCATCCGTGTCGGAATGAAAATCCAAAACATTTTCCCCAATGAGTATAAAATATTTTATCCCTTCGTCCAGCAGCGTCTCAATGACATTTCTGTACAGGTACATCACATCGTTATACAGAATGTCGTTCCACTCACCGAAAAGTTCGATAATGGCATATTGTTCCTCGTAATGAACATACAACAGTTTAAGGTACAAAGTTTTGGAGCCGAAATCATCCCATTGCGGATGAATATAATAGTTGTAAATGGTATTTTCGCAAAGGGTTTCGCTGTGCTGTCTTCCGTAAAAGGGTGAACGGCGATCTTCCGAAGCCGTGTACAGTTGTTGCCAGTTGTAAAAAGGTTCGATATTATGCATGGAGGTAAGCTAATTAAAGGGCTTTTGACAACAAGTAGCCGCTTACGGCAAGACCGATTCCAAAGATATTGGTGACCAAAAGATAAACGGTCATGTAGATGTAATCACCGCTTTTGATTAAGCTGAAATTATCGAAAGCAAAAGTGGAAAAAGTGGTAAAACTACCGAGGATTCCCACAAAAATCAGCAGACGCATACCCGGTGAAACGTAGGTACGGGCAAAATAGCCCCATAAAAAGCCTATGATAAGCGAACCCAACAGGTTCACAGTGAGCGTAGCCCACGGAAAATCGCTGTGGTACTTCACCTCAATGATTTCATAAATCAAAAAACGCAAAACGGCGCCGATACTTCCGCCGAAAGCCACTGCCAAAAGTTTAATGATCATTTTTAAAGTGCAAATTTCAGGTTATCGATTTCATTTAAACGGTCGTAAAGCCGTTGCAGGGTAGGACGGTCACCAACGGTAATTTCGTAGGTAAAGCTAACGTAATTCCCCTTGCTGCTCCGGTTGGCATTGTAGTACAGGTATCCGATTTTCAGGTGATCGAAAATGCGGACCAACCGGTTTTTGTTTTCACGATCGGATAGTACCGTGGTGAAAACCGCCTTTAACCGGAAAGTAACCGGAAAGTGCAGCTCTTCCCCGTTGATACGCATGGGGGCGCCGTCCGCAAAACTTGTATTTTTTTTATCAATTCCCATGGATACAAAGGATGAAAAAAATTTCGGCAAAAATAACTGCAATTTTAAAGCAAACCACCGTCATTTAAAAAATATCCGGAAACCGGTCCGGGTCATACTGGTGCATCATATCGTAAGTCACCTCAAAAACATCCTCGGCATTGGGGTTGGAAAAATAATCGCCATCCGTTCCGTAGGCGGCACGGTGCGCACGGGCAGTAATGGTGCGTGGTTTCATGTCGAGATGATAAAAACCGCGATGGGCTTCCAGTACTTTTTGCATCATATAGGAGGTGGCGCCGCCGGGGACATCTTCATCAAAAAAGATGATTTTGTTGGTTTTTTTCAACGAACGCAGGATGACCCCGTGAATATCAAAAGGCACAAGGGTTTGTACATCAATCAATTCCACATCCACACCGAATTTTTCCAGTTGATTCACGGCATCCTGGGCAATGCGAACATCCGATCCGTAGGTGACCAGGGTAACATCGTTGCCCTTGCGCAGAATTTCAGGAACGCCGGGGGCAATACGGTACTCACCGATATTGGAAGGGCGTTTTTCGCGCAAGCGATACCCGTTAAGGGGTTCGATGATGAGTACCGGCTGGTCCGAAGCGATGTACGTGTTGTAAAATCCTGCGGCCTGGGTCATGTTACGCGGAACGGCCACATGGATGCCCCGGATGGAATTAATGACCATGCTCAGCGGTGAGCCGGCATGCCAGATGCCTTCGAGCCGGTGTCCACGGGTACTGATGATGATCGGCGCTTTTTGTCCGCCGCGGGTACGGTAATGCATGGTGGCAATGTCATCGCTCATCACCTGGAGGGCGTACAGGATATAATCGAAATACTGGATTTCGGCTATGGGGCGCAAGCCCCGCAATGCCATGCCCAACCCCTGGCCGATGATACTCGTTTCGCGAATGCCCGTATCGAAAATACGGTGTTCGCCGTACTTGGCCTGCAGGCCTTCGTAGGTTTGGTTTACCCCGCCGATTTTTCCCACATCCTCACCAAAAGCAACCACCAGCGGGTTATGTTGGAAAATGTAATCGAAGTTGTCTCTGAGGATTTCCCTTCCGGGGACAAATTTTTCTTCATCAAAACGGGGCGGTACGGGCTTTATTTTTTCGGCAGCATAAGCCGACTCACTGTACAGGTGTGAGCTGTAGCGCCGGCGGCTGTCGGCCAGCTCTTTGACCAACCATTGGCGGATGGTATCTTTCAGGTTTTTGCCGTTGACCTGACAGTCGCAAAGGTGGCGTATGGTTTGCCGGGCAGCGCTGTAAATATCTTTCCGGAGGGGATCACCGGTTCTTTTCAGATGGTTGCGTACTTCTTCAATGATTTGCTTATGCGTACAGGGGCAATCGTTATCTAACAACTTCAGAAGTTCGTCCCGCTTTTGTTTCAAAGGCACAGAAAAATGTTTCCAGGCATTTTTGCGGGCTTCTTTGGCCCTTGCCACAGCCTGTTTTTCAATGGTATCCAGTTCTTGTTCGGTAGCCATGCCATTTTCCAATATCCAACGGCGCATGTGTAAAATACCATCCCTGTTTTGTTCGTCAAGTAGCTGCTCAGAGGTTTTGTAGCGTTCGTGTGATCCCGAAGTGGAATGACCTTGCGGTTGTGTACATCCCGTCACATGAAAAATGACCGGAACATGTTCGTTGCGGCACATGGCGATGCCTTTACGGTACATATCGACCAACTGCGGATAGTCAAAACAAGGCGCTTTGAAAATCATGAGTCCGTTGGTTCCTTTTTCTTTTTGAAAACCCGACAGGACTTCGGAGATATTGCCTTTGGTAGTTTGCAGACTGTTGGGCACGGAAATTCCCCACTGATCGTCCCAAATAGACAGTGCCAAAGGTACTTGCAAGACACCGGCTGCATTGATGACCTCAAAAAAGTGGCCTTCGGAGGTGGAGGCATCGCCAATGGTACCGAAAGCTACTTCACGGCCGTTGCGGCTGAAAAGGGTCTGTTTTTGGAACGTTTTTTCCTGTTTATACAACCGGGAAGCGAGGGCAAGACCGAGCAGACGGGGCATTTGGCTGGCTGTAGGGGAGGAGTCGGGGGCGCTGTTTTTTTGTTTTGTCAAGTCTTTCCATTCGCCGTTTTCATCCAGGCTGCGGCTGGCAAAATGGTTATTCATCAGGCGTCCGCCGTGTGCCGGATTGGCTTTCAGGTCGGTGTCGCCATACAGCTGGGCAAAAAATTCTTCCAATGTCATCATGCCGGCAGCCAACATAAAAGTCTGGTCACGATAGTAACCCGAACGCCAGTCGCCTTCTTCAAACACTTTGGCCATAGCCAGTTGGGGAATTTCTTTTCCATCGCCGAAGATACCGAACTTGGCTTTTCCGGTCAATACTTCCCGGCGACCCAAAAGGCTGGCCTGCCGGCTTTCGTTGGCTATACGGTAATCATTTAATATTTCTTCTTTGGATAATTTCAGGGAGGTAAAATCAATTCCGGGTTCCTTCATTTGACAAATCTTTTGCTTTTGCAAAGATAAAAATTAAAATGATTCTAAATTAGAACATCCTTCTGTCGTTTTTATGAAACGTACTATGAAGCCTTGTACCTTGCGGCAAGGGGCGCAGTGGCAGCTGGCAGCTCCCAAAGCGTATGTGCAGCAGGGGAACTGCAGCGACCGCAGGAAGCTCGCAGGAACCCGCAGCGAAACAACACTTTGGGAACCGGCACTACAACGGAGCGCCTGGCTGCCTATTTCAGGCAGACCGCCCTAAAAAACAATTTTCATACTTACTCATAGGGTACCTTCTTCGCGGACTAAATTATTTGTCTCTTTCCGGCTGCCTTTTGAAAAATTATTATTTTTGGAAAAACAGATCCGGTTATGAAAAAACATCCCGAATATTTTAACAAGCATGGCAAACTGAAAAACAGTGTTTACGAAGCCAAATTAAAGGAGTTGCAGATTGAGCTGGTCAAAATGCAGGAATGGGTAAAAGCAAAGGGGGAGCGTATTGTGGTGATTTTTGAAGGGCGGGATGCTGCCGGCAAGGGGGGTGTCATCAAGCGGATTACCGAGCGGCTCAACCCGAGGGTTGTCCGGGTGGTGGCATTGGGTGTCCCCACTGAAAAAGAGAAAACACAATGGTACTTTCAGCGCTATGTGGCCCACTTGCCGGCGGCCGGTGAGGTAGTCCTTTTTGACCGGTCGTGGTACAACCGGGCCGGTGTGGAACGGGTCATGGGATTTTGTACGGAAGAGGAGTATTGGGACTTTCTGCGTTCGTGCCCGAACTTTGAAAAGATGCTTATCCGGGCAGGCATAAAAATCATAAAATACTGGTTTTCGGTGAGCGAGGAGGAACAGGAAAAACGGTTCCAGGCACGGATTAAAGACCCTACCAAACGGTGGAAGCTGAGCCCTATGGACATCAAATCGCGGGAAATGTGGGTAGAGTATTCCAAGGCAAAAGATGACATGTTTTCGTACACCGACACTAAAATATCGCCTTGGTACGTGGTGAATGCCGATGACAAAAAGCGGGCGCGCATCAACACCATACACCATTTGCTCAGCCTGATCCCTTACGAAGACCTGACGCCACCACCCATGAAGCTGCCGCCGCGTAAAAAAGAGAAGGGTTATGTTCGTCCCCCCATGCAGGAACAGACCTTTGTCCCCGATATCTTCGGCGGGTATCATCTGACGGAAAATCATTCGTAAGGGGTTGTGTTTCGGGAAATGTTTTTGTTACATCTTTACCGGAGGCAGAAGAGAAGGATATGAAACAAAGCAAAGGATAAAAGTTAAATGAAATATTTTATGAGTAAATTTTCCGAAAACAGGAGTGATTTTTCTTTATTGAGCTTGCAACTCTTCCATATGTACGGCACAGAACGGCCTTTTTACAGATAACACTACAAAAAACTTTTCCAAAAAAGCAGTAGCTTTAACTGTTGTATATCAGATATTTATACTGTCATATTTTATCAATGTCATTATTATAGGTTAAAATTTCCCACTTGATTTCTTGTTTTATTCAAAAAACGGATATATTTGTCCCATCAAATGAAGCAAAATAAAACATATCCGTTTTTCATCGAACAACATCCGGTTGTAACGGAAATGTTGCATCCCATTGCTTTCCCCAGGATGACCAGGCCCCCCTTCGGGGTATAGTTGTTTTTGCGGGGTTCCGTACCCTGCCGTTTTCAGGTCATTTTTTTCAATAACAATTTTTTAAAATCATTTTCATCATGCAAGTTGATGTTGTAGTGGCGGATAGTCGTCACGAAAAATATGCACAGGCCATTTGCGATATGATAGAAGAAGCGGCCAAACTTCGCGGAACAGGCATTGCCAAAAGGAAACCGGAATATATCAGCGAAAAAATCCATAAAGGCAATGCCGTTATCGCGCTTGAAAAAGAAAAAGTGGTCGGGTTTTGCTATATTGAAAGCTGGGAAGGACAAAAGTTTGTGGCCAATTCCGGCTTGATTGTTCATCCCGATTACCGGAAAACCGGGTTAGCTAAAACCATCAAGTCGAAAATATTTGAACTCTCTCGAAAAAAATTTCCCGAATCAAAAATTTTTGGGATCACTACCAGTCTTGCTGTCATGAAAATCAATTCGGAACTGGGGTACAAACCGGTTACTTTTTCGGAACTCACCACCGATGAAACTTTCTGGAAAGGCTGTGAAAGCTGTAAAAATTACGACATTTTGTGTCGTACGGCCCGTAAAATGTGCCTGTGCACCGGCATGGTTTACGACCCGGCCAAAGAAGAAAACGCTGCCCTGAAACAAAAAAACGGTACCTGGGAATTGTTCAAAAAGTTTTTAAAAAACCAAAGCCGGCGTTTTCCCATGAAAAAAGCACTTTATCCCAAGTTCAGTAAAATTTTGCATAAATAAAACGGATATGAAGAAGAAAAAAGTCATGCTGGCCTTTAGCGGTGGTCTGGATACATCGTTTCTCGTCAAATATTTCATCCACGAAAAAGACCTGGAAGTACACACGGCTATTGTGGATACCGGTGGATTTTCCAAGGAAGAAGCCAAAAAAATTGAACAGCACGCCCTCCGCCTCGGGGCCAAAACCCACCAAACCATTGACGGAACGGCCGATTTTTATCATCACATTGTCAAATACCTCATTTTCGGCAATGTCTTGAAAAACAACACCTATCCGTTGTCGGTAAGTGCCGAACGGATTTACCAGGCTAAGGCCTTGGCGGAATATGCCAAAAGTATCGGGGCCGAATACATAGCTCACGGCAGTACAGGCGCCGGTAACGATCAAATTCGTTTTGACCTCGTTTTCCAACTGCTGGCACCGGAGTTAGAGATATTGACACCGGTACGTGATCTTACTTTCAGCCGGGAAGCAGAGATGGCCTATCTCGAAAAACACGGCGTTAAAATAAACGGAGAAAAAGCACGCTATTCGCTGAACAAGGGCCTTTGGGGTACCAGCATCGGGGGAAAAGAGACCTTGCATTCGCAGGAGCCCCTTCCCGAAGAGGCTTTCCCTTCGCCATTGACCCGTACGGAACCCGAAAAGCTGACCATTTCGTTTGATAAAGGAGAAATTGCTGCCGTCAACGGGGAAAAAATGGCACCGGTGGAGGCCATTCAGACCATCGAGCGCAAAGCTTCCGCTTATGCCATTGGACGTGATATGCATACGGGCGATACCATTATCGGTATCAAAGGACGCATTGGTTTTGAAGCCGCTGCCGCTGCCGTTATCATCAAAGCACACCACGTGCTGGAAAAACATACGCTGAGCAAATGGCAACTTCACTGGAAAGAGCAACTGGCCAACTGGTACGGTATGTTTCTGCATGAAGCACAATATTTTGAGCCGGTGATGCGCAACATCGAGCATTTTCTTGCCGATACACAACAAACGGTTACGGGAGAAGTCAGCATTATGCTTTATCCGTACCGTTTTGAAGTACAAGGGATTCAGTCGCCACACGATTTGATGGATGCCGGTTTCGGTGACTACGGTGAAGTGAACAAAGCGTGGAGTGGCGAAGATGTCAAAGGTTTTGTGAAAATACTGGCCAATCCCATGAAAATTTACCAAAAAGTAAACGGAAAACTATGATACAGGTGGGCATAGTAGGCGGAACCGGTTATGTGGCCGGTGAATTGTTGCGGCTTTTGATGCATCATCCCGGTGTGCACATCCGGTTTGTGTACAGCCATTCGCATGCCGGTGAAAAAATAGCCGTCGTGCACGATGATCTTTTTATGCTGGGCGAAATGGAATTCACCGGAGCAGTCGATCCCGCAGTGGATGTACTTTTTTTAAGCCTCGGCCATGGTAACTCCTCTAAATTCCTGAAAGAAAACCCCTTGCCGTCAACCGTCAAGGTCATCGACCTGAGCAATGATTTCCGGTTGAATGCCGATCGCCGTTTTTTAAACCGTGATTTTGTTTACGGATTGACGGAGAAAAACCTTGAGGATATTGTGACGGCAGGAAATATTGCCAATCCCGGATGTTTTGCCACGGCCATCCAACTGGCCTTTCTGCCGCTGGCACAAGAAAAATTGCTGCAGAACGACCTTCATATTCAAGGCATTACCGGCGCTACAGGCGCTGGGCGCAGCTTATCGGAAACTACCCATTTCAGCTGGCGCAACAACAATGTATCGGTGTACAAAGCTTTTGTCCATCAGCATCTTGGCGAGATAGGGGAGACCTTGCAGAGTCTGCAACCCGGTTATGCGGGCAATGTCCACTTCATACCCCTGCGGGGCAATTTTGCCAGGGGAATTCTTGTGACACTTTATACCCATTGTCCGTTGACGGAAAAAGATTTGCAAGTACTCTATCACGATTATTATGCGGACAAGCCTTTTACCGTGGTGAGCGATGGTCCCATCCACCTGAAACAAGTCGTCAATACCAATTACGGATTGCTCCGGGTGGAAAAACACGGGGAGATGGCTTTTGTAACGGCA
>CAYYRE010000041.1:0-19885 GCA_964473895.1 uncultured Lentimicrobiaceae bacterium
AAAGTTGAGTCGTCCGCCGAAGGCGGACTTTCATTTTTTACGCATCAGCAGTCATCTGCTTTTGTAATAAATTTTCAGTATTCTCTTTGTCTCAGCCATTCAAACAGGGCAATGCTTAGGGCGTGGCTGACGTTGAGCGATGAAATTATTCCGGGAATGGGGATGTAAACGCGGCGGGTAGTCAGTTTCAGCAATACCTCCGAAAGGCCGTAACGTTCGTTGCCCACAAAAAATACCGTTTTTTCTGGGAGTCCGGTTTTGAAAATGCTTTGCGCATCAGGGGTTGTTTCGATGGCCACCGTTTCATAGTTTTCGGGCAAAAGGGCAGGCAGGACTTCCGGTTTGATGATTTCCCATGCCACTTTCTCGCTGGCACCGGAGGAGGTGCTTTTGATTTTGTACGGACGGAACCCGGGATATTTTTCATAAACGAACCAAACTTTGGCGGCGTTGATGTTGGCGGCCAGCCGTAAAATAGCCCCGACGTTCATGGGCGAGAGGATGTGATCGGCCACAATGAACGGTTGGGAAAAACCGGGATGGCTGTTCCGGTTGTTTTTTTTGTCGAAAAGTTCGTACGAATTGTTTAACGCCATGATGCTCCTTTGTAAAATTTTCCCTGCCAGGTGTTGCGTTTTTCCATCTCTTGTTCAATAGTCCGGTTGATCTCGTCGTTGCGGATACGTCCCCATCCCGGTCCGGACAAAAAACGGGGAGGTACTTCGCCGGCAAAGCGCTCAATGATAAACTGCGGATGAAGTCGTTCGGTGTACCGGATAATAAAATCGATGTATTCGTCAAGAGAAAACAGGTCGTATGCTTCCGGATGCATTTTATAGTCTTTTGCCATGGCGGTACCGGTTACTATTTGCAGTTGGTGGAACTTGATGGTGGTGAGCGGTAGTTTTGAAACGGTTTCTACCGACTTCATCATCATTGGCCGGCTTTCGCCGGGCAGTCCGAAAATAAAATGGGCTCCTACATGGATTCCCCTGCGGGCAGTGTCCTCAATGGCCCGGACTGATTGTTCAAAAGTATGTTGCCGGTTGATGCGTTCCAGCGTTTGGTTATAGATACTTTCCACGCCGTATTCCACAATGATGTAGTGGTTTTGGGAAAGCTGTTGCAGGTAATCCAGTTTCTCCTCATTCACACAATCGGGGCGTGTGCCGATGACCAAACCGGTTACGCCTTCTTGTTTCAGTGCTTGTTCATAAAGCGTCTTTAACCGCGAAAGGGGAGCATAGGTATTGGAATAGGGTTGAAAATAAACAAGATATTTTGAAGCCCTTCGATATCTTACTTTATGAAACGTAATACCTTCGGCAACTTGTTGTTCTACACTTTTTTGCGGATCGCAATAGGAGGGGTTAAACGCATCGTTGTTGCAATAGGTACATCCTCCGCGGGCCAGTGTCCCGTCGCGGTTGGGACAGGTAAACCCGGCATCCACCGTAATTTTTTGAACCCGTTCGCCGAAAGTTTTCCTGAAATAATCGGAATAGGCATTGTAACGGTGTTTTGGGCCGAATGGATTTTTCATGGGGCAAAAATACATCATCCGCCGGACCCGTTGCATGACGTTTCCGGTGGATGACGCAGGATAGATGTTATGAGTTTGTGGCCCTTTCCAACAATTTCAGGATGGAAAAGATAAAAATGGCAGAGAGCAGTGTCAATCCTACCAGTAAGGCAAAGAATTGCCACAATTCCCATTTATCCCAAAAGGGGCCGATAAGGCCAGCGGCAAGGTTTCCGACCGCTGTGGCGCCAAGCCAGCCGCCCTGTGCCAGCCCTTTGAACTGCGGCGGTGCCACCTGCGAAACAAACGATATGCCGATGGGACTCAAAAAGAGTTCGGCAATGGTCAGTGTAAAATAGGTGCCGATAAGCCAAAATGGCGAACGCAGTACGGGAGATACCCCGCCTTGCTGAGCCAGCTCATGTGGGCTGGGAAGACCCTGTGATGCAAGTACCATAATGGTAAATCCGACCGCTGTGATGACCATGCCGATGCCGATTTTTTTTGGAGAGGAGGGCTCCTTGCCGCGCTTGCGCAGATAGGCAAAGTAACCGACAATTACAGGCGTCATAAAAACAATAAAAATGGGATTGAATTGCTGGAATATTTCAGGGGAAATGGGATTGCCTTCGGGACGTAACTGGTTGATGGTGTAATAACCTATGATGGCTGAGGCAATGGCTACCAGGGCGCCGATGATTTTTACTTTGGCCGAGTTGTTTTTGCCCAGCGCCAGGACTATTCCGAGAATGCCCAATAAAACCGGCAGGAAAGTGGAAAGGTTGAAAATAACAGCGGTTGCTTTGTTTACTGCCCCAACGGTGTAATCGCGGGCAAAAATGGTAAGGGTAAACCCGTTTTGGTGAAAAGCCATCCAGAAAAAAATCACCACCAAAAACACCAATCCGAGTGCCATGAGCCGGTCTTTGGTTTGCGATGGTGTGAGTTCGACAACGCTTTCTTTGTTTTGTGCTTTTTGTTGTTTGTGTGTCACATCGGCATGCTTATAATATTTCCGGAAACCGATGAAAATGGCAATGGAAAGGATCATGCTCAGAGCAGCCACGGCAAAGCCGGCATTGTATGCCTGGCTCAGTGCATTGATGTAATGGTGCGAAAAATCATCGAGATTGGTAAAATTGTTTCCCATTTGGTCGTGGGCAAACTGCCACAGCTCTTTGGCATTGACCAGTGTTCCGTTCAGGTATTTGTGAGCCAGCGAAGGGATGGCGGCATCGTAGGTGAGTCCTTGTGTGCCGAGTACCCAGCTGCGTACGGCACGCGCAGCACTCGGTGCAAAGAAAGCCCCAATGTTGATGCCCATATAGAAAATATTGAAAGCCGAGTCACGCAACTTCTTGTATTTCCCTTCATCGTACAGGTTTCCGACAAGGGCTTGTAAATTTCCCTTAAACAATCCGGTACCCAGCGAAATAACGGCGAGGGCACCGTAAATGAACCATTCGCCGGTACCGGGCAAAGCCAGCATGAGGTATCCGATAAACATGACAATGATGCCGAGCACAATGGTTTTTCCGTATCCGAGAATCTGGTCGGCAATAAATCCGCCCAACAGCGGCAGAAAATAGATACCGAAGAGAAAACCACCGTACACATGTCCTGCCTGGGTGGCATCCCAACCGAATTTCGACTGGAGGTATAAAACAAAGATGGCCAGCATGGTATAATAACCGAACCGCTCGCCCATGTTGGCAAAGAAAGCCACATACAATCCTTTGGGGTGTCCTTTAAACATACGTTTTTAGTATTGGTGAAAAAAAGAAAGAATGATTTCTGAAAGAAACAAAAATAACCAAAAATTCCGCTTCTCCAAATGATAAATTCTCAACGGGTTGCGTGAGCATGTTACTTACACCATGAATAAATTCCCGGATGATTTTAGCGCCATCGCTGCGAGACGGTGAAAAAGTTCCGCAGGGATAGTTTATTTACACCTCTGAATTGATTTACAGGCAAAACAGGCAATTTTTATCTGTTTATCAGTATTTGATCCATATCGCTTCAACATGAATTCTTCTGTTTAAGGTTTTGTAATGTATAGGTTGTGTGCCTCTTGTTTTGTCACGGTTTTTGGATGCTGCGCGCCAAAAATAGCGCCAAAACGGATTTGGTTTTTCTTTTTTACTCCGGGCTGAAACCCGGGGCAACCATTGTTCCCTACCCTTTGGGGTTAACTCATCAGCCGGGCAGGCGGGCCTGCCCGGCTGCGCTTGGTCAGGCGGGTGTGTATTTCAGGTGAATAAAATTTCTGTTCGTTTCATTTGTTCTCAAAAAGGCCGGAAGAGAATGAAAGATAATTGACTATTTTTACTATTTCAAATTCAATAGAGAAACTATTTTTTGTATTCATGATGGGAAAACAAATCTGCCGGGGCTTTTTTATTTGGGGTTGTATGTTGTTTTTTATTTTACCTGTTGCCATTCCGGCAAAGGGTTCTCCCCAAAAAATATCCGGAGAGGGCCAGTGGCAAAGTACGGGAGAGGTGATTGCCGGTGGAAGAAAGGTTTTGCCGAATGATACTTTGGACACACTTTCGCGTAAAAAGCAACGGGTTGCCAAGCGGAGGGCCGAGAAAACGGCGTTTAAAGAAAGCCATAACCGGTATTTTTTGAGTGCCAATTATGTTTTTGCCAATTTGGATACCAAAATCACCTTCAGCGGGCCGAACCATGTGATACAATTGGTTTTGGGGTTGGAGAGCACGTTGGAGTTACCCCGTCGCAGCGGATTTTTTTCGGGTTCGTTTTTGTGGCGGTTGACACCGCACAGCGGGCTTTATTTCAATTATTACGGCCTGAACCGGAACAATGCTTTTATTTTGCCTTATGATATTGTGTGGGAGGGTGATACGGTTAGGGCAGGCACCGAAACAAAGATTTTTTTTAATACCCAGGTTTTCAGCGCCGGCTATATTTATTCGCTGATGAGTGCTTCGAATGTTTATCTCGGGGCTTATTTTAATGTGTACACCATGTTTATCCATACCGGATTGAAAGGCAATGGGATTTTACTTTCAGACCAAAACATGTATGTTACCCTTCCGCTGCCCAATTTCGGTATGTTGGCTATTTTCAGGCTCAACCGTTGGCTTACCCTGGAAGGGCGTTTTGGTTTTTTCTCGTTGAATACGCCATCGGTGGAGGGCAGTTTGGGGGATTTGAAAGTTTCGGCAGTGGTACATGCTAACCGTTGGCTCTCGTTTTCGGCCAGTTATCAGCGATTTACCATTCATTCCATTTTTAAAAACGCCAGGATTAAAACGGCGGTGGATTACGATTTTAAAGGGCCTTCAGCGGGGATTCTCCTTGTTTTTTGAGTCTATCGGATATTTTGTTAAACAAAGGTTATCCTGATTTTTCTCTATTGCGGCAGGCTCCGAAGGAGTTCCTTTGGAAGATGGGAACGGATAGCCCGCAGGGACTGTGCGGTATGGAGGCTTGCGGGAACGGGGCGACCGGAGGAAGCCCCCGGAAACGCTTAGCCGACACCGTACAGGCCCGAGGACTATGAGTGGACAGCCCGGCTGCCGCCCCGGAAAAAATAATATGGAAGAAATTATAAATCAGTAATTTAGAAGTTGAATGGAATTTGTAGTGACTGTCAGTTGAATAAAAAACGAAGGTGATGTGTAATATTTTTAAACCGGTAACGTCCTGATGTTTGCATGACCCCTGAAGAATTTAAAATAACGCTACTGCCATTGAAAGACAAGCTGTTCAGGCTGGCAAGGTACCTGCTGGGCCAACAGGAGGAGGCAGAGGACACGGTGCAGGAGGTTTATTTAAAAGTGTGGGACATGCGCCACCGGCTCGAAAAGTACCAAAGTGTGGAAGGGTTGTTGGTGACCATGACGCGCAACCGTTGCCTTGACAAGCTGCGGCAGCGTAAAAACAGGGCATTGCCGTTGAAACCGGAGGTTTTGCACCGGACACAGGAGGACGAACAGCACCGGAATGAAACACAGGATCTGGCCCGGTGGGTTAGAAAGCTGATGGAAACTTTGCCGGAACAGCAAAAAACCATCATGCTCTTACGCGATGTGGAAGGGTATGCGTTGGAAGAAATTGCCGAAATGACCGGTTTTGATGGAAATTACATCCGTGTTAACCTGTCGCGGGCAAGGAAAAAGATGCGAAATGAAATTCAAAAATTGGAAAATTATGGAACCGGAAAAACTGGAGCATCTCATTGAGCGGTTTTATGCAGGTGAAACCAGCCGTGAGGAAGAGGCTTTGTTGCAGACGCTATTTCAGGAGGCGGATGTTCCGCAGGAATGGGCTGCAGAGAAACGACATTTCGAACTGCTAAAGCAATGGCGGTCGGAACAGGTTTTGGGCGAAGCGTTTGATGAAAAAATCATGGAGCGGCTGAATGCCGGAACGCCTACCGCGGAACGTTCGTTTTCGCTTTGGTATGCCCTGGCCGGTGTGGCAGCGACGGTTTTATTGCTGTTGGCTTTGTGGATGGGAAACCGTCAGGACCGCAAATCGGCTTTACCCGGAACAACACAAAATATGACGTTGGCTTATGTGCAGGCCAAAACGGCGTTGGAAATGATTTCCGGAAACCTGCATCAGGGACTGCAGCCGGTTTCTACCGCGGCGTCGGAAATGGGCGGTGCCATGAATGAGGTGTCGAAATTACAATCGATGGAAACGGCGGTAAAACCGTTGCGAAAGCTTTCGGAAATAGAGCGGGCGCAGCAATTGATGCAATCGCTCAACAGTGTGTATGTCAACTTGAAACCTTTGAAAAATAATCGTTAAAAATTAAAATCATGAAAAAATTACGTAACATCTTCGTTGTGTTGTTTGCCGTGGCCTTGTTGCCGCAAATGATACGGGCCCAAACGGCCATTGACAAATTATATGAAAAATATGCCGGGAAACCGGATTTTACCAGCATTAACATTTCACCCCAAATGTTTCAGTTGCTGTCGGGGGTAAATGCTTCGGACAGCTCGCCGGATGCCCAAAAGGCATTGGATGCCATAAAACAGTTGAAAGGGCTTAAAATGTTGATTTACGAGTCTAAAGATGTATCGAAAGAGCAGGCTTTTTATAACGAAATCAAACGGGCCGTACCGCTCGGAAAGTATATGGAACTGATGACGGTGGACAGTGAAGACGGGAAAGTTAAATTCCTTGCTTTGCAGGATAAAAAAGGAAAAATTAAAGAGTTGCTTATGATTGTGCATGGAGGCGATGAAACCATGATCATGAGCCTGACCGGATTGATTGACATGCAAACCATTGCCGAAATATCCAAGTCGATGAACATGAAGGGAATGAATGATCTGCAAAAACTAAGTGAACAAAAAAAGAAACAAAAATAATGGGTAGGACAACCCGTGCCGGAGATCGGGGTTTCCCGGTTTCCGGCGCCGGCTGTTTTCCCACTGAAAACAGGCTTGTTTTTAGTGTGTTTTACCCGGCTGCTTTCCGTTTTTGTTTTAGTTTTGTACCGCAAAATTCATTTAACAAATATTAAAGGCCGCCCGTTGTGAATATGTTTAAATTGCAGGCCGAAAAAACCATATTCAAATGATTGAATTACTTCTTTTTATTCCGCTTTCGTTTACTTTTCCCACCATTTTCCTCTGGGCCCAATTTGAGCGGGCCGGCCGGCACGGTTGGGAAACGCTGATTCCGTTTTACAACCTTTATGTGTTTCTGAAAATTATTAAAAAACCGTTGTGGTGGTATTTGTTATTGCTTTTCCCCTTTATCAATGTGTTTATGTACATGTTGATGCTGGTGGAAATGGCCAAATGTTTCGGTAAATACGGGCTGGGTCAGCAGTTTTTGGCTGTGGTACTCCCCTTTGTTTATTTTCCGTATATCGCCATGACATCCGATGACCCTTTTCAGGATCCGGACACCCGGCAGGAACCGCCCAAAAGTGCTGTGCGCGAATGGACCGATGCCATTATTTTTGCGGTGGTGGCGGCCACCATCATTCGTACTTTTCTGATCGAAGCCTATACCATTCCCACCTCTTCCATGGAAAAATCGTTGCTCGTGGGCGACTACCTGTTTGTAAGTAAAATAGCTTATGGCCCTAAGGTACCCAATACACCATTGTCTTTTCCGTTTGTCCATCATACGATGCCTTTTACCCAAACCGTAAAATCGTATCTGACATGGATAGAACTGCCTTACTGGCGTTTACCCGGTTTGGAAAAGGTGCATCGCAACGATGCTGTTGTTTTTAATTATCCTGCCGGGGATACGGTTTCCACCCGTTTCCAGAGCAATGTGAGTTACTATACGCTCATCAAGCAGTACGGCCGGAAAAAAGTGTGGAGCGACAAACGGGATTTCGGGGATATTATTTACCGTCCGGTGGACAAACGCGAAAATTACATTAAACGGTGTATCGGTCTGCCCGGCGATTCGTTGCAGATCATAAACCGGGTAGTGTATATCAACGGGAAAGAAAATCATGACCCCGGGAAAAAAGAATTTGAATACAAGGTTTATACCGATGGGCATTCCATTAATCCCATTATTTTGGACCGTCTGAACATTACCGAAGGGGGACGCACGAGCATCCCCGGCAGATTTGTTTATATGCTTACCGATGAAGCCCGTGATGCTTTGGCCAAATTGCCCATTGTTAAAAAAATAGAGGTGTTTAATATTCCGGCCGGTGTACGCGATCCCGAAATTTTTCCTTACAGCAAAGATTTTAAGTGGAACCGTGACAATTACGGCCCTATTTATATCCCGAAAAAAGGGGCTACCGTTGCCTTGAACCTGAAAGTGTTACCGCTTTATCGCCGCATTATCCACGCTTACGAGGGGAATGATCTTCAGGTGAAAAACGGTAAAATTTACATCAACGGGAAACAGGCAGATCATTACACTTTTAAAATGAATTATTATTGGATGATGGGGGATAACCGTGACAACTCGGCCGACTCACGCTATTGGGGTTTTGTTCCTGAAAATCACATCGAAGGCAAAGCGGTGTTTATCTGGATGTCGCTTGACCCGCACAAAACCATTCTTGAAGGAAAAATCCGCTGGAACCGGGTGTTTACCTTTGTACGGTAATAATGCCTCTGCTTTTATGGCAAAACAATAAGTTTCTTTGTGCCTTGTTGATTTCCCGACTGGAACCGGCAGATATAAATACCCGGCTTTATGGCCTGATAATGAAAGTGATGGATTCCGGATGAAAGGAATCCGGAGAACAATATGCTGGTTTTTCCGCTGATATCCGAAACAGATAAAGTGATGTTTTGGGGTGATGTTACGGACAAAGTGATGTTGATGGTTCCTTTCGACGGGTTGGGAAAAATGTTCAGTTGCCCAAGGAAAACACTTTTCGAAATACTGGCAACGGTTTCTTTAATGACTTTTCCGAAAAAGGGGCGGTGGTTCCATGCGGTGATGGTGAGCTGTAAAGGAATACCGGCCGGTACCGAATCCAAAGGGATTTTGATTTGTCCGTTGGCTTTGACCGGTGCTACCGCATAAACCCCCTTTTCGCCGGATAAGGAAGCGATGCCTTTTTTTATCGATGTTTGTACCGTGAAAACCCGGCGGCTGTCGGGAATCGTATCTTTAAATTGTGCCCGGATGGGTAGGGGGGTAGCTGTACGTACCTGTAACGAAGGGTCGCCGAAGACTACCCATGTATCGGTAGTTTGATAGCCGTCGGTTCCGTAAACATCGTTCATTTGAATACATCCTTCCATGCAAATGGCACCGAAAGTACGGGGCGGATGCAACGAATCGGCTGCCGTGAGCAATGCGTTCATGTATTGTTGGGCGCACATGGGTGGATCCCAACCTTGGGTTGTGGTAGGCATAAAGGCAGCCACGGCACCGGTAGGCTCTCCGTTTTGGGCAGCCCTGAGCCATGCTTCCGCAAAACAATCCTGATGAACAAAGTCGCCCGTGGCACACGAAACCGATATGATCAGCGGCCATTTGCCCATGTTTTTTAATCGTGACACTTGTGCATTCCCAAACCGGGTGGTATTCCAGCCGAGTGCGCTGCCGTGTCCGCAGTAATTGATGATGCCGGTACCTTGTTCCACTGTGGTGGTGAGCATTTCTTTGTCAGGGTCTCCGGGAGCATCCGGTTTCCCTTGTGAACCATCAAAAAGTTCGGTAGCCGTCCGGTAAGAAGAAGGCAACAGGATGGCGGTATCAATGATACGGATATGCTGAAAATCCATCAGGTGGTGATAGCCGGGGCCCATTTCCGAAGCAATTCCGGTACAACGGGTGTACCAGCCGGTATCCGGACTTTCGGCTTTTTCGTAAGCTAACGAGCGTTGTACCATGATACGCAGTTGGCTTGCTGTGGCTGCCGGAAATCGTCCCACAAACAGGTCGGGATAATGGTCGTTTCCCGAAACATAGGCATAAAAATTATCCGCATCGTTTCCGGCAATTTTTCCGGAAGGTACCTGGGGCGCATCGCCTACCAAAAGGACATATTGTAGCCCCCAATCCCTGTAAATGTTTTGAATGGTTGCTTTGATACTGTCGGCCGGTTCCGTTCCCGTTACATCGATTACCCGTACTTTGTAACCGGTTTGCCGCTTCCACAAGATGAAATTTTTCAGAAGCGGAATATAAGGGCCGTAACTAATGATAAGCAAATGGGGGGCAACAAAGTTTTGTGTTTGCGCTTTTGGTGGCGAAAGGGCATTGATAAAATGGTGCCGGAAAAAATTCCCCCCGCCGGAAACGGTAGGGTGCTCTTCCGGCTGGCTCTTTGGTTTCCGGAAAAATGTGATTTCAAAAGTTACCTCATCGTAAACACGCAGTGTCTGTGTTACAGGATTGTAGGCAAAGGGATAAACGGTAAGCGTTTGTCCTTCGTAAGGCCCCAGGAAATAAGGGGTTCCTGCCTGCCATAAACTGTCCGGATAAAAGGCGTTTTTTGTGTAAACCTTCCCGAAAAAAAATGGAAGCGAGTCAGGCAGTATATTTCGTTTTACGTTTCCTTTGGATGGGGCGATCAACAATCCTTTTTTTTCGTGGTAACTGACGGCGTGTAAAGTAACACGGATGCGGCTGCCTCTGGGGATAAGCAAAGGGACGGTATATTGGGGCAAGGCGGGCAAGCCGCGTTGCAGCATGCGGTTGCCGTTCGGTGTGATAATCCTTTGTGCCGTACCCCGTGGGGTGTTTACCTGCTGCAAGCGGTATGGTTCGCCCCGGAAATGTAAAATGACTTTTTTTGAAGAGGCCGAAACAAGCGTAAAGGGACTGTTTTGCCCCCAAACAGCGAACACGGTGATCATGAGAAAAAAAAGAGGCCATAACTTTTTCATGGAACATCCTTGTTGTTTACAGACATGCGTTTTACATCCAATCAGTTTCTGAAGAAACAATTGTCTTATTCCGAAACAGATTGGTTCCAAAAGTCAACTTTCAAAATAATTTCATTTTTCTTAAATTTATTAGAATGCTTCTATGGTATTTACAGACCACTTTATGCCAGTTTAATGCTCTGGTAGTCTTTCAGTAAGAACCTTACGGGATACCAGCTCGCGGCCAGGCCTATGACAAAAACGGTTAAAAAAACATAGATAAAATCGGTTATTCGCATTTTTACGGGATAGGCATTGATGATAAAGCCCCCATTACCCGAACCCAGCTGTACAAAGCCGTAACGTTGTTGCAACCAAAGGATGACAAAACCGATAAGCAACCCGCTTAGGGCACTCAACAGGCTGATGAGTAGTCCTTGCCGCAGGAAAATTTGCCTTAAAAGCTTCCTGTCGGCTCCCATGCTTTTCAAAACGGCAAGGTCTTTCATCTTTTCCACAATCAAAATAGCTACCGAGCCGATCATATTAAATGACGACAGAATCAATATGAAAACAAGGATGAGGAAAACCGCCATTTTTTCCGATTTCATAATTTTAAAAAGGGTTTCGTTTTGCTGAAAACGGTTTTTAACCATAAAACGGTTTCCTGCCAAGGTGGCTATTTGTTTTTGAACAGCTCCGGGGGGAACCCCTTTTCTTAGATAGACCTGCAAGGAAGTCACTTCATCCCCGTAATCCAACAGTTGCCGGGCAAAACGGAGCGGAACCAAAACGTATTTTTGATCGAAGTCCTGTTGCACCGAAAAAATACCAGCCACCGGCAGGGCGGCCCGCCGGAAAGCGTTTTGAAACTGAAAGGAAGATGCGTTACCCCTTGTGGGCACCAAAACCGTGAGCAACCGGCGTGTGTCGTGCACATTGATACCGAGGTACCAGGCAATCCCGGCCCCGGCCACCGCAAAATTGGCTCCTCCTTCCTGTAAAATAAAATCCCCGGTTTGCAGGGTGCTGTCCATGCGACTTACTTTTACATAATTTCTCGACAGGCCCATGATTTTGCCTATGGTTTGCCGGTCACCGTATTTCAACAGGGCATCTTCTTCGGTAACCTGTACCACCCCTTTGACTCCGGAGATTTTTTTGATACGGTCCGCCGGAAAGGTTGCATAATGAAAAGTTTTTCCCTGCCTTGCGGTAATGGTAAAATCAGGGCTGAATTTCTGGTACAGCGAAGCAATCACCTCTTCAAAACCATTAAAAACAGAAAGAACCACAATAAGTGCTGCTGTTCCCATGGCCAGCCCGATCATGGAAACAATGGAAATGACATTGATCAGGTTATGCGATTTTTTGGAAAAAAGATATCGCCGGGCCATGAAAAGTGATAACTGCATATGCTTCGTTTTTCTTCCGCAGGACAAATATCCGATAAATCCCCCAACAATAAGAAAACATTCCGGAAAATTCCTTCCTGTTTTTCCCGCTATCACCTGACCATGGCTTGACCATTTTGCCCGACAGTGCCCGAACGCCGGCGGTTATCCCGATTTTGCAATGGCCTTTAGTCTGTCGTCATCCAGAATGGATATGGTTCGGTTTTGAATGTTTATGATGCCATCGCGTTTGAACTCGGAAAAGGTACGGATGGTGTTTTCGGTTGTCATGGCAATGAGCTCTCCGATTTCGCGCCGGGTAATGGGAAGATCAAAAACCGCTTTATGATAAACATCATGTGCAAAATAGAGCAATATGGTTGCCACACGTCCCTTCAGCTGCTTTTGTCCCAGCTCGAACCGGTTTTCGATAATCTCATCCGAAATACGACTCATGCGGTTAAGTACGCGCATGGCAAACTCCCCGTTCGACAAAATAACGTGTTCGAGCACCTCCAGCTCCACATCGCAAACCAGCGTTTCTTCTATGGCCTCAATGCTGTACGAATAACTGGTTTTCGAGAAAATCGTCAACAGGTTTACAAAGTCTCCCGGCTTGTTGATGCTCAGGATTTGCTCTTTTCCCCTCTTATCGGTTTTGAATAATTTGACCAATCCTTTGCGGAGGTAAAGGAACGAATCCACTTTTTCCCCCTCTTGTTTGATCACCTCACCACGCTTATACAGCCGCTCCGTTCGGGCATCATTTATGAGCTTATACTCAAAATCATTGAGGTCGCCAAACAACATTTGGCGATAAACACAAGTTTTACAGTTCTTTATATCGTTCTTTATTCTCATTCTAAAATATTTAAAACACAAAGATACATGATTTATATCATAGAAAGAAATACAGATAATTAATTATATAGATATAAATTTGAAGCATGAATTATAAAACGTTAAATAAAAAAGGTTTATGAAAAATTTACTGATACTGGGAGCCGGAACTGCCGGTACCATGATGGCAAACAAAATGCGGAAAAAACTGCCGCGCGAAGAATGGAACATTACCATTGTGGACCAATTTAAAACGCATTACTACCAGCCGGGGTTCCTGTTTATTCCTTTTGGGATTTACTCCCGTGACGAAGTGGTAAAACCCAAAAATGATTTTTTCCCCATTGGGGTCAATGTCATTTATTCGAAAATCGAAAAGATCGAACCGGATAAAAATCAAGTGCTGCTGGCCGATGGAGTGGTATTGGCCTACGATTATCTCATCATTGCCACGGGTACACGTACAGCGCCGGAAGAAACTCCCGGTTTGAAAGATAAATTGTGGTACAAAGAAATCTTTGACTTTTATACCATCGAAGGAGCGGTGGCTTTGGCCAATTTCTTTAAAACCTGGCAGGGCGGCGAATTGGTGGTCAACATTGCCGAGCTACCCTACAAATGCCCGGTCGCTCCGCTGGAGTTTGTTTTCTTTGCCGACGCTTTCTTTACCGAACGCGGATTGCGTGATAAAGTCAAAATCACCTATGTAACCCCGTTGCCGGGCGCTTTTACCAAACCCCGTGCCACCAAAATGTTGGGTGAATTGCTCAAAACAAAAAACATCCATATTGTACCCGATTTTACCGTGGCCGAAGTCAATAACGATGAAAAGAAGATTGTGGACTTCGGGGGCCGCGAAGTCAAATTCGACTGCTTGGTGAGCATTCCCACCAACCTTGGTGACCCGGTCATCGAACGCAGTGGTATGGGAGATGATATGAACTTTGTCCCAACAGACAAGCACACCCTGCAATCACGCGATTATAAAAATATTTTTGTGATTGGCGATGCTGCCAACCTGCCGACTTCTAAAGCCGGTTCGGTAGCCCATTTTGCTTCCGAAATTCTCGAAGAAAACCTGTTGTGCGCCATCGAAGGCCGTCCTTATACCGCCAGCTTTGACGGTCATGCCAACTGCTACATTGAAACCGGCTACGGAAAAGGAACCCTTATCGACTTTAATTACGATACCGAACCTTTACCGGGTTCTTTCCCCTTTCCGGGTATTGGCCCCTTCGGTTTGCTCAAAGTAACGCGTACCAACCATTATGGTAAATTGATGTTCCGCTGGATTTACTGGCACATTTTGCTCAAAGGCAAAGAAATGCCCATCGATTCCGAAATGCAAATGGCCGGTAAAAAGCTTTAGGCACGAATGAAATCTTAATGAAAACTTAAAGCTATGAACGAAAAAAATATGCAGGAACAAATAGATGCCATGAACCGTAAGCTGGACCTGGTGTTAGAAGAGATCCAGGCCCAACGGGAAGTGCGGAAAAATATTTCCGACCTCTCCGCCGACTTGTACAACGTGGGGAAAGATATGTTTGGCGCTGCCGTTACCGAATTGGATAATGCCGGTGTGGAAATCGATGGAGAAGCCGTAAAAGTGCTTGTACTGAAAGTCATCCGGAATATCGATACACTGAACGAATTGTTCGATATGTTGGAAAGCGCTTACGATTTTATGCGCGATGTCTCTCCCATTTTGCACCAGGCGGGCCTCGATGGTATCCGGGCCATGAACGACCTCGAACAGAAAGGTTATGTGGACTTTATAAAAGAATCCACCAAAATCATTGACAACATCGTTACCCACTTCTCTGTGGAAGATGTACGGGCACTGGCCGATAATGTGGTGACCATTCTCGAAACCGTAAAAAACCTTACCCAGCCCGAAATGCTCGGCGCCATTAACAATGGCGTGGTGGTGTACAAAAGTTTGGATGTTAATGATATACCCGAATATTCGCTTTTCAAGGCCATGCGTGCCATGAACTCACCCGAATTACGTAAAGGACTGGGCTTTATGATTACTTTCCTGAAAAATATTGCCACAGAATCGGAATTAAAAGCCAAAAGAGATAAAAAATAATTTTTCAATTTTTAAAAACGTAGTATTATGACCATTAAAAAAATAGCCAATTTAGACATTGAAGTAACCGACGAAGGTTACCTGAAAGATGCTTCGGTTTGGAACCACGACATCGCCAAAGCCATTGCCAAAGAAGAAGGCATTGAACTGACCGATAAACATTTTGAAGTCCTTGAATTTATCCGCAACAAAGTTGCCAACGGCGAAACTTTGACCATTCGCGGTATCGGTAAATCCGGTATCGTCGATGCCAAAACCTTTTACCAGCTCTTTCCCGGAGCCCCGCTCAAAAAAGCGACCAAAATCGCCGGCGTGGCAAAACCCGTATCCTGTATGTAATACGGCTGTCATGGCGGTCTCTTGTTGATATCCGCTTTGTTTTCTGCCGGCAGGATCTCAAAAAAAAACAGGGCTTTTTCATTCCCTCTTGGGCATCCTGCCGGCATCATCCTTAAAAAAATAGAACCATGGAAAAAGAAGAAAAGTACCCCTTGAAAAAAGTTCTGATGATCTGCTCCAAAGGCAATCTCGAAGACGTTTATGCTGCCCTCGTTATGGCCAATGGCGCTGTTATGGAAGGTATTGAAACCAAATTGTTCTTTACCTTTTTCGGCCTCGATGCCATTACCAAAAAACGAATGAACAAACTGCATACCGCGACGGTGGGCAACCCTGCCATGCGTATGCCCGGCGGCTTGCCTTTTCCCACCCTGTTGGGTATCCTGCCCGGTGTCGAAGCCGGTGTCTCCGCCATGATGAGAAAAGAAATGGATAAACTCGATATGCCTCCGGTGGATGAATTCCTGGAACTGATCGAAGCAGGCGGCGGCGAAATTTTTGCCTGTAAACTCGCTGCCGATATGTTTAAACTCAAAAAAGAAGATTTCCACGAAACTGTCAAAGCCATTATTACTGTGGGCGATCTGTACGCCATGTGCGATGGCCCCGGTACCCAAATCGTTTTTACCTGATCCGTTTCAACGTGTTTGTCAAAAAAAAACCTTGCCATTGGCAGGGTTTTTTTACTTTTGGGCATTCAAAATTTTATGGAACAACAGACCACTAAAAACAACGTACCCGAAGAGGAAAAAGTCATGTCTTTCTGGGATCACCTCGAAGAACTCAGGGGACATATCTTCCGCTCGCTCATTGCCATCCTCGTATTGGCCATACTGGCCTTTGCCAACAGGCACATCATCTTCGACTGGATCATCCTGGCCCCCAGCAGCTCCCATTTCATTACTTATCAATGGTTGTGCCGGCTCGGACATTGGCTGCACGTCAACTCGCTGTGCATAAGTAATATGCATATCAAAATCATCAACATTAAAATGTCGGGCCAGTTCCTCACCCACATGTACATCTCCATTGTGGCCGGATTTATTTTGGCCTTTCCTTATGTGTTGTGGGAAATTTGGCGATTTGTTCAGCCGGCATTGCACGAAAACGAAAAAAAATATTCCCGCGGCGGTCTGCTCATCAGTACCCTGCTGTTCCTTACCGGTGTTATTTTCAGTTATTTCCTTATTGTGCCGCTTACGGTCAACTTCCTCGGTACCTATACCGTCAGCGCCGATGTGGTTAACCAAATATCCCTCAGTTCGTACATCAGTACGGTGGTTTCGGTCACCTTTGCCGTGGGGGTCGTCTTCGAATTGCCCATTTTGGTCTATTTCCTCACACGTATCGGCCTCATTACCCCCGACATGATGAAGAAAAACCGCAAGTACATGTTTGTGATCCTGCTCACGGTTTCGGCCATTATCACCCCGCCCGACGTTTTCAGCCAAATGATGGTAATGATCCCGCTTTGGGGATTATACGAATCCAGCATCATAGTTTCCAAACGGGTCTATAAGCGCTTGTTACGCGAAGCTGCCGAATAAAGTTTTTTTCAACGTTTTTTTGGGCGGCTTTTCCTGCTGTCCGCTCATAGTCCTCGCCGGTGCTGCTTGTTCAGCCAAGGCACCCAAAGCGCTCCTTCGTCGCGTTTGTTTGCCGGGCTTCCCATAGCACCCCCGTCTGCGGGCTATCCGCTGCCATCAGGGCCGCAACCCCGGCCCGCTGCCGGCGCCCCCGGGATAGCCACTGTTTATCGAAACCACACTTTCGTTATGCCCGCACCGCCCAACTCCACAGGGGCATCCCCGAAACGCCGGATTTCCTCCACCGATTGCAGGTACTCGCGAATAATTTCCCGCAAAATACCGTATCCCTTACCGTGCAGGATGCTCACCTCTTTGATGCCCAGCAACAAAGCATCATCCACGTATCGCGCAAGCAATTCCATAGCTTCCTCGGCCCGTCTTCCCCTCAGGTCCAGGGTCAGCTCAAACTGTGCCGCCTTTTGGTGAACGTTCCGCATAACGTTGGGAAAATTTTGCTTGCGTAATACTTGCCGGGGTTTGCGGTGCGTTTTATGTATTTTGTCAAGCGATATTCTCAGTTTGAGGTTGTTCAGATTTACCAAAGCCTCTTTGCCTTCCACGGCCAACAGTTCGCCCACGGCACCACTCTCTTCAATTTCCACATAATCCCCGGGCGACAAGGGACCGGTAACAGCAGGCGCCTCTTTTTTGGTCTGCGTTTTGCCTTTTTGACGGGATGGTTTTTTTCGGTCTTTCGTATCGTTTCCCGATGGCGGTTTATCCCTCTTTTGCAGGGTGTCTTTCAATGCTTCTTTGCTCTTTTCCAGACGTGCCCGCAGGGCTTTTGTTTTTTCTTTGTCGGCTTGGGCTTCTTTGATCTGGCGAATGGTAAGCTCTATTTCGCGGTTGGCCTGCCGGAGGGTCTCTAAGGCTTCCGCTTTGGCGCGCTGCAGGATTTCCTTTTTTTGCTTTTCAAGAGCCGCAGTCATCGATGCGTAACGGGCCATCAATTCCGAGAGTTTTTGCTCGGCCGAGGAAATTTCTTTCTGTTTTTGTTCCAATGCTATTTTGTCGGCTTCCAACTGTTGCAACTGGGTGTCGAACCGGAGATGCTTTCCCCCGCTTTTTTTTCTTGCCCTGTTCAGTACCTCCTGCGGAAATCCGATTTTCCGGGCGATCTCAAAAGCAAACGAACTGCCCGGTTTGCCGATCTTCAGCCGGTACAAAGGCTTCAAGGCTTCCACATCAAAAAGCATCGCCCCGTTGACCGTACCTTTTAGTCTTTCGGCAGCCAGTTTCAGGCTGGAATAGTGTGTGGTGATCACCCCGAAGGTTTGCTTGTTTACCAGTTGTTCCAGCGTTGCTTCCGCAATGGCCGCCCCCAGCTGCGGTTCGGTGCCTGTGCCGAATTCATCTATCAAAACCAAACTCTTGCTGTTGGCATGTCCCAAAAAGAATTTCATGTTCAACAAATGCGAACTGTAGGTACTCAGATCATTTTCCAGCGATTGTTCATCCCCGATATCGATAAAAAGACGCTCAAACACCGGAAAGATACTGTCGGGAGAAGCCGGTACCGGCAAACCGCATTGCAGCATGTATTGCAGCAGCCCCACCGTGACCAGGCATACCGATTTACCCCCGGCATTGGGCCCGGAAATCAGCAGCAGGCGGTTTTCGTGTGTCAGTTCCAGGTCCAGCGGAACCACCGTTTTTCCCGCGGATTGGTGCGACAGGAAAAGCAAAGGGTGGATGCCCTTTCGCAAAAGCAGGTGGCGTTTTTCCGTCAAAGTGGGAACGGAAGCACCTGTTTTTTTTGAAA
Source organism: uncultured Lentimicrobiaceae bacterium (assembly GCA_964473895.1). Taxonomy (GTDB): domain Bacteria; phylum Bacteroidota; class Bacteroidia; order Bacteroidales; family F082; genus Sulfidibacterium. Next base: position 18,841 of record CAYYRE010000041.1, read on the forward strand.
AAAGCGCCTTGGCCCGGATAAAGTCAAACAGCCCCATAACACGGTAACTCTCGGTAAGGGGCAAGATATGCGGCCGCAGCTTATCGCTGAACCGTAGTAAAATGGCCGTTATCTCACGACGTTCTTCGCTTTCCAGCTCAAGGATTTCATTGGAGATTTCCACGCTGCCCATGGGTTCGATAAAAATGGTTTGCCCCGTGGCCGATTCATCATGAATAATCCCTTTTAAAGCCCTTTTGTCGGCTGCTTTTACAGGAATAACCGCCCGGCCGTTGCGCAGGGTGATCTCGGCATGGTCGGGAAGCCATCCGGCCTTTTTGGCCATGGCAAACGCTTTTCGTACCTCCTGCATGACCTGCCGCTGTTTGGAAGCTAACTTTTTCCGGATCTCCGCCAGTTTTGTTGAGGCCGTGTCCCTGATTTCTCCTTTGTCATCCATGATGCGTTCGGCCAGGGCAAGGACTTCACCGGGAACAAAAATGGACTCCGATAGCTGTCTCAATTCGGGATATTGCTCCTCCGGAACAGAATGGAAGAAGGCGGCGATTTCCGAAAGCGAACGCAGCGAACTGCGTAAATCGAAAAGGGCTTCCTGCTCCAGGTAGGTCCCGGGCGTTTTCAAACGGGCCAGCGCTTCCCGCAGATCATAATAATGGTGGGTGGGAAAAGGCTTGCCCGATTCCAAAATATGGATAAACTCTTTGGTTTGTTGCAGCATCTTCCGGATGACTTCCCTTCGCGAAGAAAACCGGATTTTTCTGACAAAATCCCTTCCCAAATCGCTGATGCAGGCCTCCTCAATCAGCAAGCGGATGTTGTCAAAACCTATTTTTTGCTCAAAATTTTCAGGATAAATCATCGGGACAAAGGTAGGGAATTCCCGGTGGATGGTGTTGACTTTACTTCCATTCTTCTGCCTGACCCGTCGTCGGGCAGGCCGAAGAATGATGATAAACCCACCCCTACCTCCTGCTAAAGCGGGACAGGCCTTCCAAGGAGGGGAATTTTATAATGTGTTAAAATACAATGCAATATAAAATTATTA
>CAYYRE010000042.1:0-19319 GCA_964473895.1 uncultured Lentimicrobiaceae bacterium
TATAAATAATATTTTGATTACCTTTTCTTTCAAAAGAAAAAAATTCGTGTACTTTTGATTTATGAAAACTTTTAATGTTTATCCCTTTCTTCTGTTTCTGGCGCTGGTTATGCTTTCAGGCCGGGCTGAAGCCCAATATTACCTTACGGGACAAGACCCTGCATCGGTTCATTGGCGCCAAATCAAAACGAAATCGTTCCGGATTATTTTTCCGGAAGGCTACGAAAAAACAGCCAACGAGTATGCCAACCTGTTGCAACTTTCCATTCCGTATATCAATCAGCCGTATGATGCACACTTGCGCAGGTTAAACATTGTACTGCACAACCGTTCCACCACTTCCAACGCCATGGTTTCGCCGGCGCCGTTTCATGCCGATTTTTTTGAAATGCCCTCGCAAGACCAGTATGCCCAGACCTGGCAAAAACAACTCACACTGCACGAATACCGCCACGCCGTGCAAATGGACAAAATGCGCCAGGGATTTACCAAAGCCTTGTATTACATTTTGGGCGACCAGGGAACCGCCATGATTTTCGGACTTTATCTTCCCCTGTGGTTTATCGAAGGAGATGCTGTATGGAGCGAAACAGTCCACAGCAACAGCGGCCGCGGCCGCCTGCCCCAATTCGTTTACCCGCTGAAAGCCCAGGTGCTTGATAAAAAAATCTATCCGTACGACAAAGCCCAGTTCGGCTCGTTCCGCAACTTTGTCCCCGATCATTACACTCTGGGATACCAACTGGTCACCGAAGGTATTAAAAACTACGGCACCGGCTTGTGGAACGATGTCCTCAACCAGGTGGCAAGAAAAAATTTTACACTTGCACCCTTTACCCACAGACTGGAAAAAAATACGGGAAACAGAAAAGTACCGTTTTATCATAAAGCCATGAACGACCTGAAATCGCAATGGCAAAAACAAGACAGCTCCTCCGGCACATACCAACGGCACAGCCCGAAAAACCGTTTCTATACCAGCTACCTCTTCCCGCAGGTGCTGTCAGATGGCAGCCTTATTGCCGAAAAAACATCCATTGACGACATCCACCGGTTTGTCAAAATCAGCCCCACCGGCAAAGAAACCCGCCTGTTTACCCCCGGTTTCGATTTTAAAACATCCCTTTCGGCCAACGACAGCCTCTTGTGCTGGAACGAAAAATCTTTTGACCCGCGCTGGTCCAACCGCGACTATTCCGTTATTAAAATATACAATTACAAAACCGGTAAATTGCGGCAGCTTACACGTAAAAGCCGTTATTTTGCGCCGGCATTGTCTCCCGATGGCAAAAGCATAGTGGCTGTCAGAGTGGATTTAAAGGGAAATTACTCCCTCGACTTTTTAAACGTGGCCAATGGTAGGGTCATCAAAACATTTCACACACCGGACAACCTCTTTTTTATGACTCCCCACTGGTCGCCGGACGGAAAAAATGTGGTCGCCACCGTACTGGGCAACAAGGGAAAATCTTTGCTGCTGCTCCATGTGCCGGATCTGAAATCACGCCTTTTGCTGCCCTTCTCCTACACCGAAATCAAATGGCCCGTAATGCAGGGAAAAACGGTGGTTTACACCGGAACCTACGAAGGAAAAGACAACCTGTACGCCGTAAACATAGCCTCGGGAAAAGTCAGCCGGATTTTTAACAGCCGGTTCGGTGCCACATCAGCCACCTTTGCCCCTAACGGCAACACGCTCTTTTTCAACAACTATACAGCCAACGGAAACCAAATTGCCTCCTTAACTTTCCCACCGCACCATCCCCCTTTCAACATCCGGCAAAAACATTACACTTACCTTGTGGACCGCATCAAGAAAAAAAACATCTTTAACCTTGACGACACTTTGATCCCCGACAAAACTTATCCCGAAAAAAAATACAGCCGCATCGGCCATTTTTTTAATCCCCATTCCTGGTCACCACTGGCACTGGATGTGGACACCTACAAAATTGAGCCGGGGGTGATGCTCCTCTCTCAAAACGTGTTAAGCACCGCCGTAACCATGATGGGGTGGAGTTACGACCCCAACGAACAGGCCGGAAAACTGAATTTTGCCCTCCGTTATTACGGCTGGTACCCGGTGTTGGGGCTTGATCTCACTTATCAAAACCGGGAAACCTATCTTGCCGATTCCACAGGACTTAGCCATAAACTACGCTGGAGCGAAACCAACCTCTCGTTCTCTGCGGGCATCCCGTTTAATTTCAGCCGTGGAAAATGGATCATCGGACTGAAACCTTCCTTCAACTGGACGGAAAAGTTTCTTCACATGCGGCCAGGTTCTCAGTTTGAGTTTAAAGAAAACCATCTCACAACCTTGCATTATACACTGTCAGCCTATAACCAAATCAAACGCTCTCCCAAAGACCTTTATCCCCAATGGGGACAGGATATCCGCATCGACTTTGAGCATACGCCGTTCCTCGACAACCCCTCCAACCAGTGGGCCATGCAAGGCCATCTCTATTTTCCGGGATTTATCCGGCATCAAAGTCTTTTGCTGTATGGTGGTTACGACAAACTTCATGAAGGCGTTTATAGATTTAGCAGCCTCATCGCCACGCCAAGGGGCTACTCCGGCATTTTCGACGACCAAATGACGGTATTGAAAACCGATTATGCTTTTCCCATAGCCTATCCCGATCTCGACTTGCAGGGTGCCATGTACCTGAAACGGATTTATGCCCAACTCTTTTACGACGTATTGTGGGGCGAAACTTCCGGAAAACGCTCCCGCTACTCCGGAATCGGTGCCGAACTCAATACCGACTGGAATTTTCTCGGACTGTTTCCCAACATAAAAATCGGGCTGCGGTATACCTACGCCATCGATCGCAGCACACACGTTTTTGACTTTTTAATCGGTATCAATTTTTATTAAAACTTTAAAACCATGATGTATTCCATTTTGAAATTTCTGAGCACCGTTGTTTCCATCTTAATCCTCAGCGCCATTTTACCGGGTATCCACATCAAAGGAAAATCTTTTTGGACGGCAGCCCTTATCGCTGTGGTACTGGCCATTTTGAACTTTTTGGTCTATCCTTTCATGCTCATCATTACCTTGCCCATTACCTTGCTGACATTCGGGCTTTTCCTGCTCGTTATCAATGCTTTTATCATTGAAATGGCTGCGTGGCTCGTGCCTGGGTTTCAGGTCGATAATTTTTGGTGGGCCCTGTTGTTCAGCATACTGCTCAGCCTCATTACCCTTTTTTTCGAAATGGTACTCTTTCCGGTCAACCTTTTTTCGTAACTGCCGCCACAAAATAACCACAACCTGCCGGCAACGCATCAGCTCCCCGTTTTCAGGCTGTTGTAATATTTTAACAACAAAGCCAAATCACTGGTTTTGTAAAAACTAATGGGATGTTTTCTGAGCCACTCTTCCAGGGGCTTTTCTTCATCCGACAAGACAGACAAAATACTTTTTTTGTTCCTTTTCACCTCTACGGCCGGCTGCTCCCCTTTTTGAATATAAAAGATTTGTTTCACCGTTTCATAAGGATCATATCCGTACAACCCCTTCTTGCCCTGCTTGCGCGAAACGGTGCGGCGCATCAAAAGCCGCGTCTTCCCTTCTGAAAGCAATTGAAAATAAGTCTCTTTTACCCGGCCTTGTCCATCCAAAAAACGGCCATACACAAAAACCTTTCCATCCAGGTTAATCCGTTTTACCACCACGGGATTCAATACCGAAACAATCTCAAACTGTCCCTTACTGATGTTATACCGCAGCCCCACATTGTTCAACAGGGTCTTTTGGCGCGTAATCACCGATCCTTTTTTCCAATCGCTGTTCAGGTACCTGTCAGGAAAAGCCTGACCGGGCGCATCGGGTGTCGAACGCAAATACAATGAAGCAGAACCGCTGCCGATATACACATTATGCACCTGCGAAACGGCAGAAAAGGAAACTAAAAACAAAAAGAAAACGGGAATAATAAACTTTTTCATAGTTGGTCAATTATTAATGAGAACCTCTCCGGCAGGTCGGACACCGGCTTTCCGCAAAAGTACATTAAAATTTTGTCGGTTGAGTACATGCCGTACCCTATTCAAATTCCAAATATTTTTCATCAGGGCGGCGGGCCGGCTGTCCGCTCATAACCGGCGGCAGGCAAGCCGTGTGCCGTAGCAGCGTGCGGGGTCTTCGTGCCTCAGCCTCCACCACTGCACGGCTCATCGACCCGCCAGCTGCCGGGTTACCGCTGCCATCTTCCAAAGGAACTCCTTCGGAGCGTGCCGCAATTTCCCGTAGCACAGCTCCCTCCCCAAAAAAGTTTTCTCCCTTTTTCCGGATATTTCCCCTCGAAAAGTAGCCCTATTTCAATTAATTCCTATTTTTGCAAGCCTTGAATCGCTCCTACCGGCCAACGGGCCGGATGTGTTAAATATCAGATTATGGAAAAGAAAGATCAGAACAATCAAAATCCTGCACCGCAGCAGGAGGAGAAGCACCAGGCCAACGCTACGGCCGAAACAAAAAATCAGGATGTCCAGCTGCTAACCAATGAGGAAAAACAGCACATTGTACAGTTGATCAGTACGGTACAAAATCCGCAAAATTCGGCCCAACCCGCCAAAGAAAAACATCCTGAAAAACAAATCTCCAAAACGCTCAAAGAAAAAATATTACAGCTTTTGCGCGATGGTCTGCCTGCCCCCCTGCCCGAAACACAAAAAACAAACCGCCCCCCTCAACAAAAACAATCCGGGAAACCCATCTCGGCAACCGAAAAAATATTCATCCTGAACCTTTTGCGCGATACAACGCAAAAAAAACAACAAAAAGACAAAACATCCTCCGGAGAGGAAGAAATCGATTACGACCAGTTGAACAAACAGGAACTGGTGGAAATGCTCGAAGAAATTGTTCAGGAAAAAGACACCACCCTTATCAAAAATAAGGTAGCTGCCATCAAACTGGCTTTTTACCGGCTCAACAAAGAAGAAATCAACCACCAAAAGCAGGCCTTTGTAACCAACGGTGGAAACGAAGCCGATTTTAAGCATATCCCCGACCCCCTCGAAAAACGGTTCGATGAGGCTTTCGCCGTTTATCGCCACAACCGTGCCAAATACGCCGAAGAACTCGAACGCGAAAAACAGGAAAACCTCAAAAAGAAACACGAAATCCTTGATGAACTCAAACAACTGATCGCCTCCGAAGAAACCCTGAAAAAAACGTACGACGAATTCAAACGTCTCCAGGAGAAATGGAAAGAAATCGGCGTAGTGCCTGCCGGCGAACTGAACAACCTGTGGCAAAATTACCATTTTCTCGTGGAAAAATTCTTCGACAAGGTACGCATCAACAAAGAGCTGCGCGACCTTGACCTGAAGAAAAACATGGAACAAAAGGAAGCCCTCTGTGAAAAAGCCGAAGCGCTGCTCGAAGAAAAATCCATCCTGAAATCGTTTAAAAAACTACAGCAATACCACGACGAATGGCGCGAAATCGGCCCGGTTCCCCGCGATATGAAAGAACCTTTGTGGGAACGTTTTAAAGCCGCTACCGACAAAATCAACCAAAAACGTCGCGAACATTACAAAGAGCTCCATGCCGAACAGGAAAAAAATTACGAACAAAAAGAAGCCCTTTGCCTCGAAGCCGAACAATTGCTCTCCGAAGAAAAACCCGAAAGAGTCAAAGAGTGGCAAAAACTCACCGAAAAATTCAACGACCTGCTCGCCCGTTGGAAAAGCATTGGCCGGGCACCCAAATCAAAAAACGACCTTATCTGGAAACGGTTCAAAACTTCGCTGGACACCTTTTATGCCGACAAACGCGCCTTTTTTGCTGCTCTGAAAGAGAGCCAAATGGAAAATTACAGCAAAAAATTGAAACTCTGCGAACAGGCCGAAGCCCTGAAAGAAAGTACCGACTGGAAAAAAACCACCAACGAACTCATCCGGCTGCAAAAAGAATGGAAAGAAATCGGCCCCGTTCCCCGGAAATATTCCGATAAAATATGGAAACGGTTCCGCGCCGCCTGTGATGAATTTTTTAACCGCAAAGCCGAATTTTATCAACACAGCCACCACGAAGAAGAGGAAAACCTGAAAAAGAAAGAAGAACTGGTGGCCGCCATCACCGCTTTTGAAGTAAAAGAAAACAAAGAAGATAACCTCGCCGCACTGAAAGCATTTCAACAAAAATGGCTGGAAATAGGACATGTTCCCTTTCATGAAAAAGATAAAATCTACAAAAAATACCGCGAAGCTTACGAAAAATTAATGGACAAAATGCACCTGTCGTCCGCCGAACTTTCGGCACAGGGCTTTGCCACCAAACTCGAAGCATTGAAAAAATCGCCCGAAGGCGAACAACGCCTGCTGCGCGAGCGCTCCGCACTGCTTACCAAAATGAAAAAACTACAGGAAGACATTACCCTTTGGGAAAACAACCTCGGCTTTTTCTCCAGCTCCAAAGCCAGTGCCCTTGTCAGCGGATTTGAAAAAAAGATTGAACACGCCAAAAAAGATTTGCAGTTGATGAAAGAAAAGGTGAAACTCATCGAAAAAGAACTACGATAAACACGCCCTTTACCGGCTTTCCGGATCAAATAACGCCATGAACACCATCTATAACCGATCGTGCCATCCGGCCATGGAAGAACTTCCCGATGCATCGGTGGATATGGTTTTTACCGATCCGCCTTACTATCAATACCGGGCACAAAACGTAAAAGGGCTGAAAAATCACAAAGATGTGGTCACCGAGTTCGAATTCGATGGTTTTGCTTCCGAAACCGAATACCTCACCTTTCTCGAAACCGTGCTGCGCGAAACCTACCGCGTGGCCAAACCGGGCGCCAGCGGCTACCTCTTTTGCGCCGACGACTTTGTTTCGTACCTGAACCGGCTCATCGAAAAAGTCGGTTTTAAAGTACGAAAGGTGATCCACTGGCACAAAACCAACCCCTTCCCGGCCATCTCTTCGCGCAAAATGTTTGCCAACAGCATGGAACTTATCATCCACTTTTCCAAAGGAAGTCCCGCCGTGTGGAACCCCAAACCGGTAAACCAAATGCACAATTTCATCCATACCGCCATTACCAAAACCGATATAGAAAACCTTATCGAAAAATACCGGAACGAAAACAAAGTAAGGGAATTATTGGCACTGCTAAAAAACAACCTGCAAAACGACCTTTTAGACAACCTCATCGAAAACCCCATCTGTATGGGAAAACAACGCACCCCGCACAAAACCCAAAAACCTTTAAAGGTGTGCATCCCTTTCATTGAAATCAGCAGCCGGCCCGGTGACTTGATTCTGGATCCGTTTATGGGAGCGGGTACCACCGCCATTGCCGCCCTGCAAACCGGAAGACAATTTGTGGGATACGAAATCAACAGCAGCTATTGCGACCTGATTCAAACCCGTTTTAACGATTTCCTGCACCGGCATCCCGACTTTCAGGGGCCTCCTTTGAAAATTTTGAAATAACACGAACCTTTTCTCCCCATGAAACAAATGAAATTGGCTCCCGGTTTAAAAATCTCACGTTTGGTTTGGGGCTTCTGGCGACTGAAACAGTGGAATATGTCTGCCAAAGATTTAACGGCATTTGTGAAACAACTGCTCACTGCCGGCATCGATACCTTCGACCATGCCGACATTTACGGTGATTATTCCTGTGAAGCGCTTTTCGGCCAAATCATACACCAACAACCGGCTTTAAGGCATAAAATGAAACTGGTGACAAAATGCGGCATCCTGCTCCCCTCTGCAAAATTTCCCGGAAGAAAAATAAACTATTACGACACGGGACAGGAACATATTCTGCAAAGCGTCGAACAGTCATTACGCAACCTGCATACCGATCATATCGACCTGTTGCTTATTCACCGTCCCGACCCGCTGATGGACCCGGCCGAAACCGCCCGGGCTTTTGAAGAACTACACCAATCCGGCAAAGTGTTGCATTTCGGAGTATCCAACTTCACCCCGGCCGATACCGAAATGCTGCAATCCTACCTGAACATCCCGCTGGTAACCAATCAGGTGGAAATATCCCCCCTGCAATTGGAGCACTTTCAAAACGGCAACATGGCCTGGTTCCTCAAAAACCGGATGCACCCCATGGCTTGGTCGCCTTTGGGCGGAGGCCGGTTGTTTCTCCGGCAGGATAAAACCGCTGAACGGGTCTATGAAAAACTCATGGAAATCGGAGAGCGAAAAGAGACCCGAAACATTGCTGCCATCGCACTGGCCTGGCTGTTGAAACACCCCGCAGGAATTGTTCCCGTGCTGGGAAGCGGAAAAACGGAACGTATCTCCGAAGTGCTTTCCGCTTTCGAAATACCGCTTACAAAAGAAGAATGGTTCGAAATTTATGTGGCCGGTACAGGACAACGGATGCCGTAAACGCTTTTATCAATTTGCACATCCACGGCAAAAACAATGACCTGTAAACATCTGGTAACGAATAAAATTCATGTTTGCCGCATCAGGTAATCCATCACCAGCCCCTGCAATACCGAAACCAAAACCGTTACCAACGTCAGCACCACCACATACTTCAGCCCGAAATAAAGCGCCATTAACGGCAACCAGGTTAATTTAATCCCCCGGTTGTATAAAAAAACGGCCACCAGCCCCGGCTTCACCCCTTTGTCCATCATATCGCGCAACAGCGGAAACCACATATATATGGCGCCCATGGAGAGAATCCCGGCAATAATCGCCACGAGCCACCCCTTGATACCCGAACCTTTGCCCATGGTCTTTATCAGGGTGGACGTCTTTAGCAAACCGTTAACAAGCACCATGAAACCAAACACCAAAAAAAGCATGGGAACAATTTGCCGGACAAGAGGCAGGAAACGCCGGACCGCTTCCCCCGCTTTCACCGGATCAAAAATCCAAAGCAAGCCAAAAAATATCAACGTAACCCCCAAAAAATACCAGGAATTTCTGTTGCGGGATTTCTGAGCCTTGGCCCCTTTGTCCGAAGTCGTGTTTTCCTTTTTCATAACAACGCAAGGATTTGTACCGTTAAAAAAGCCACCACCAACGATAGCAAAAAGGCACTTCCGTTACGCCACAAAGCAAACCGTTTGCCGAAAAACTGTATCTCTGCCGGAAGCTGTATCACCCCTACCGTAACCCATGCCGTTAAAAAAGCGGTAACCGTCAGCAGATGAACCCCCTGTTGCAGCATATCCCCCGAAATGATATAACTGGTCACCGGATTGCCGGCCACCACACTGCCCAACAAAGCCCCGATGAGCGGGTCGAAAACCGTACCGCGAAAGAAAATACGGTACGAAGAAACCGGAACCAGCGTGTTAAACAAACTGATTAAAACAAGAATCCCGGCAATCATGGGCAAAGCAGTCCACAGCGATTTGGCCGCTTTGCGCATAGCGCCGTTCCAATGCGAAACCTGATGTTGCTCTTTTTGCATGGTACAAACGTTTTTTTTCACCGTACCGGATGACTGCGCATAACGGCATCCTGATAAATTTCCAACAATTTCTTCCCCACCGCCCGGGCAGAATAAACTTCACGGGCCTGACGCCGGATTTTTTCACGATCAAAGGTGATCTTTTCATCCAAAAAATCTGACACCAATGCTGTGAGCGCTGCCTCGTCCCCTCTCGCAACCAGCCGGCCGTGGTCATTATCCACCTTTTCGGCAATGCCTCCCACACGGGTCGAAAAGACAGGCACCCCCAAAACAAAACTTTCGTTGATCACCACCGGCATGTTTTCGTAATGGCTGAAGATAACAAGCGCATCCGCTTGAGCCATTGTCTCTGCCAAGGCACGTCCTTCCAACAATCCGGTAAATGTCAACACCTTTTCCGGAATTTGAAGCTCCCGGGCATAGGCTTTCATTTTTTCCAGGTCTTCGCCCTCACCCACCAACGTAAAATGAAAATCATCCCGGTGCTCCGAAAGGGTTTTGACCACACGCAACAACCCGCTGATATTTTTGTGCACATCGGTAAAACAACTCACATGCACAAACTCACGACGCGCCTTCTCCCGCATGGCCTTTCCCGGCAAGGGAACGTCAAAAAATGCCCCATCCACCACATTGTCAATCACCCGGTAATCGGGATGCCGCAAACCGTGCCGCTGCATGGCTTGCATAAGATCCACCGAAACGGTCGTCACCACCGCCGCCTGTTTTACCACAAGGCGGGTCAGCATTTTCCGCCAAGAACCCCTGAAGGCGTTTCTTACCGGAAGATAACGCGTCCAGTGCTCGGTAATCACATAAGGCGTACCGTAAAACCAACGGTAAAACAAGCCCAGTATTCCCAAACGGGTCAACACATGAACGTGCACCACATCAAACCGGGCATTGCATGGTTTCACTTTGGTAATACCCATCCGCTGGGCACGGAAAAACCGCAACAAACCTATTGCTTGCGACAGTAACGGAACCTTGTAACGCGGCAATCGGTAATAAACGCAAGCCGTCCGCACCCCGTTGGTTTCGGTAAAATCCATTTCGTAAACGGGAACTTTTTTGCCGGCCACCGGCGCCACACCATGCGCATAAACCACCGCCGCATCCGCATAAAGAGCCGTAGCCTCGGCATGCCGCCGGATAAACAAACCCGGCATCGGATCAGTACGGTTGGGATACCACCTTGCCAAATGGAGGACACGTAACTTGTGGTTGACGGGCTTCATATTTTCAAAATTTCTTCCACAAAAGTACGGGCATTTTCAAAACGAACATTCCCTTTCCCCCGGACAATGCGATAAGGCATCCCGTTTGTTTTCAATGCTTTTTCATACAAACCGAACAACTCCTCACGGTCATCCGGATTTTCCCGCAACGGATCCGGTTCCCAGGCAATATCGGGCGCACACAACAGGTATACATCGTACCGGTGGTTTAAAAACTGCTGCTCAATCCAAGCCGGACAACTGCCGAAAACCACCTCGCACCAGATTTTGGCCACCAGCAAATCAGTATCACAAAACAAAACCCCCTTGGCTTTTCCTGCAGCTGCATTTTCCCTTTCCAACTGTCCCCGGGCTATATTTTCCACATCCTGCAACGCATATTGCGGTCCGTTTTTTTCAAGATATTCCCGGGCATATTCCGGAACCCAAACAGTATCAAAATATTTGGCGAGCCGGCCGGCCAACGTGGATTTTCCGGTGGACTCAGGCCCTGTTATGGCGACACGCCTAAGCATGGACTACGGAAGTTTCCTTTGCCAGTCTTTTCCATTCAAAATAGCCCAGCACCGCCAGCACCAAAAAGACAAAATACTGCAAACTTGTAAAAACCAACCCTTTATAAATGTACAAGGGAACAGAAACCACATCGGTGGCAATCCAAAAAATCCAGTTTTCCACCTTTTTCTTGGCCATGAGCCACATGCCCACAATGGCCACCGCCGTGGTAAACGTATCGGTATAAGGAACAAAGGTGGACCAGTAAGCCGCATCATCTGCCTTAAAAATGCGCAGCAAAACCTGTATCACTACCAGCGAAATCAGAAAAACACCGATGCTGATCAACCAGGTTTTCAAATCGGAATACGTTACCGGCAACTCTTCCTTGTTTTCGTCTTTGCGCGACCACATAATCCAACCGTAAACACTGAAAATAAAATAATAGGCATTGATGCCCATATCGGCATACAACTCGGCATGGTAACAGATGTAAACATACAACAGCACACTCACAATACCCGTCGGGTACACTAAAATATTCGCTTTCTTGGCATACCAAACACTCAGTATTCCCAAGCTGGCCGCCACAATCTCCATGGCCGACGAATCCATGATGTTCTGATAGAGCAGCTGCAGGTAATAATGTAAATCCATGGCTACGCTTTTACCACATGGTTCAAATCGGCATTGATAATTTTCAAGATGAAAACAGAATGCGGCAGTTCAAAACTTTTATGGATTTCCTGGGTAATGGCTTTCATGACTTCAAAATACTCCCCGAAAACCTGGGTGCTCATCCCGTTGGTCTTTACCACAAGCCCATCATAACTGTGCAACCGGTGGATAAAATCCTTGATGGGCGGGATAAACTCTTCTTTTAACGGGTAATAACTGATATCAACGGAAGTGTTCATGGCATTCTTATTAAAATGGATGAGCAAAGGTACATCATTTTGATTTTTCGTATTCGGACCGGAAAAAGAAAAACCCTAAACCGTATTTTTTGGGCGGCGACCGGGCTGTCCGCTCATAGTCCTCGGCGGCGGCGCTTGTTCAGCCAGGGCATACAAAGCGCTTCTGCCGTCGCATTTGTCTGCCCGGCTTCCCATAGCGCCCCCGCCTGCGGGCTATCCGCTGCCATCTTCCAAAGGAACTCCTTCGGAGCCTGCCGCAACACACCCATACGTGCCTACATGCTCATTCGGATATATTCTCCGAATGTTCCGAAGCGGTTGATCTGTAATCAAAGTTGTTTAAAGTTTGATGAAGAATTTCTTCATAATGTATTATAAATCGGTAAATAAATTCCGAACATTCCCCTTTTGGAAGGGGCGTAGGGGTAGGTATATAAAAAGATATTTATTTGCTGATTTATCAGGTAGTTAATGTAACCTCCTTTTCAAAAGCTTTAAACAACTTCATCAACAAAAATTGGCCCACCAAGTACCCGGAAGGGTTGTCCTTCTTTCAAGTCGAACAAGTCCGGAAAAACAGAAAAAAACAAAAATATTCCGGGCCAGATTATCATAAAAAGGGTATTCATCATCCTGTTGCTGCCTTGCCAACCGTCCGGGTCGCCTACGCAAAAACCTTTCTTCTTTCCGGAAGGTTTATCCCGTTCTCTTTTCAGATTGGCCAAAACCTGAAAAACAGAATACTACCAGGAAACCGATCCCAATCCCCCAACCAACAAATCACGGCAACCGGTTGTCAAAAAGAATGAATTTTATATTTTTGCCAAAAGCCCTGTTCAAAATGACAAAAACTTATTTGATTACTGCCGGCGTTTCCGGATTGATTGCCGTGATTATGGGTGCCATTGGCAGCCACTTTTTATTGGGAAACTTGACTCCTGAACACATGGTAGCCTACAGCACAGCCATCCAAATGCAAATGTACCATACGCTCGCTATTTTGGCCATTACCTTTTTCAACCGGTATGTATCCCGGTCGGTCATCAACACCGCCTATTATTTTTTCCTTTTCGGCATTCTCTTCTTTTCTTTTCCGGTGTACATTAACTCCACCACCGAGGTTACCGGAATGAGTATGGGGCCATTCTCGTTTTTAGCACCCATTGGAGGATTGTTGTTTATGGCAGGCTGGGCCACCATCATTTGGAGTGGTATCATTTACGTGCATCACAAACGCAGCCACCAACACGACGACTGATTCCGGAAATTTCTTTCAAAACAGATAGAACTTAGCTCATTCGCATAGGCTATCCGAAGGTTCCAAACCGGTTGCTTTGTAATCAACAAAAAATGCCCACCAAGTACCGGAAGGGTTGTTCTTCTTTCAAGTCCGGAAAAAACAGAAAAACCCAAAATATTCCGGGCCGAATTTTATAAAAAAGGGTATTCATCACATTGTTGCCGCCTTGAGCAACCGTCCGGGTCGCCTGCGCACAAAGCGGTCTTTGACCCGGAAGGTTTATCCCGTTCTCTTCCCGGGTTGGCCAAAACATGGAAAGTGGAAAATGGTCAAAAATAAATTGTAGCTTCATCTCATTCGTATATACTATCCGAATGTTAGCAAAATTTAATTTGTGTGTGTAACAAATTTTGAATATTTTCGTTTAATAATATATATTTTCAGATAATAAATAGAGGAGGTATAAAATGATAACAGAAAAAGAAGAAATGAGAACAAGTACGGAACGCTATGAAGAACTTAAACGAATTCTTGGGCGAAGGTATATTAAATCTGAAATTGAAAGTCCATTTGATTTCATAACAATTGCAAATAAAGGATTAAATTCTAATGTCATTATTAATTTCAGAAAACATTTTAATATCTCTCGTGAGTTAACGGCCGAACTATTAAATATTTCTGAACCCACTATTTATAGGTGGATTCGCAATAATAATAAGTTGAAAAGAAATTATTCAATACAACTATTAGAATTGGCCGAGTTATTTCTTTATGGAGTAGAAGTTTTTGAAAGTAAAGAAAATTTTTTCAAATGGCTTGAATTACCGAATATAGCTCTTGGCGGTTTGGAACCAAAAGAATTATTGGAGGTACCCGGTGGTGTATCCAAGGTTAAAGATTTGTTAGGAAGAATTGAGTATGGAGTTTATAGCTAAGCTGTATGATTGTATATAGAATAACCAAAAGCAAGAGGGCGTCCGATATAAGTGGATATGGGGCATCTACTTATCCCGGAAGATGGAATAAAAAAGGAACGCCAGTTTTATATACCAGTGAAAGTAAAGAAATAGCCCTACTCGAAAACATAGTTCATATTCCTCCTATGATAACCCCAAGATTAGATATCTTGACTATTGAAATTCCTGATGATTCTATGACTGTATTAACGCCGGAAGATTTGCCTCCTAATTGGTATCAATTTCCGGCTCCGACGGTACTTTCAGATATAGGTCAAAGATGGATCGATAAGGGCGAAACATTAGTGTTAAAGGTGCCCAGTAGTATAATACACTCAGCTAACAATATTATTCTCAATTGTAACCATAAAGATTATCATAAAGTAAAAATTATCAGTCAAAAGAAATTCTATTTTGATTCCAGGTTACGTAAATAGAACTTTTGCTAACAAAGTACATAAATCATTGGTCAATACGTGTTTGAATCAAAGTTAGCGCACAAAATAAAGATAGTTATAAACCAAAATTGAAGTACTTTAAAATATCCAACACTTCATAAACAAACCATTCCAAAGCGGTTGATCTGTAATCAAAGTTGTTTAAAGTTTGATGAAGAATATCTTCATAATTTATTTGCTGATTTATCAGGCAGTTAAAGTAACCTCCTTTTCAAAAGCTTTAAACAACTTCAACAACAAAAATTGGCTCACCAAGTACCCGGAAGGGTTGTTCTTCTTTCAAGTCCGGAAAAAACAGAAAAAACCCAAAATATTCCGGGCCGAATTTTATAAAAAAGGGTATTCATCACATTGTTGCCGCCTTGAGCAACCGTCCGGGTCGCCTGCGCACAAAGCGGTCTTTGACCCGGAAGGTTTATCCCGTTCTCTTCCCGGGTTGGCCAAAACATGGAAAGTGGAAAATCTCAAAAGCACAAAGAAACAACCCCTCCCAAAAGCGCCTCAAAAGAAGCCATTCCAGAAGGATAAATAACCCGTGATTCGTCTTAATATTCATCGTACCTTTGCACCCCGATTTTTAACACCGAAAAACAGAAATGAACGAAATCAAAAATATTGCCATCATCGCCCATGTTGATCATGGCAAAACCACACTGGTTGACAGAATGTTATACCAGGTAAAACTTTTCCGTGACAACCAAAATATGGGAGATCTCATCCTCGACAACAACGATCTGGAACGGGAAAGAGGGATCACCATTTTATCAAAAAACGTCTCCGTACGCTACAAAGGCGTAAAAATAAACATCATTGACACCCCCGGTCACTCCGATTTTGGCGGCGAAGTGGAACGTGTACTGAACATGGCCGATGGCGTTTTGCTTGTGGTGGATGCCTTCGAAGGCCCCATGCCCCAAACCCGTTTTGTATTGCAAAAAGCCATTAACCTGAATTTGATTCCCGTAGTGGTCATCAACAAAGTGGACAAACCCAACTGCCGTCCCGAAGAGGTGCAGGAAGCCGTTTTTGATTTGATGTTTAACCTCGGCGCCAGCGAAAAACAATTGGATTTCCCTACGGTTTACGGCTCTTCCAAACAAGGCTGGATGGGCCCCGACTGGAAAAACCCCACCCAGGATGTTTCCTATTTGCTGGATGTCATCCTGGAGCACATTCCTTCGGCCGAATATGTGGAAGGTACCCCGCAAATGCAAATCACTTCGCTGGATTATTCCTCCTACGTGGGACGTATTGCCGTCGGACGGCTTTTGCGTGGCAAACTGAAAGCCGATATGAATGTTTCGCTCGTCAAGCGCGATGGTTCCATCCGTAAATCCAAAATCAAAGAACTCTACCGGTTTGAAGGCCTTGGAAAAGAAAAATACAAAGGCGAAGTGTATGCCGGCGACATCATTGCCCTTATGGGGATCGAAGATTTTGAAATTGGTGATACGGTAGCCGATTTCGAAAATCCCGAAGGGTTACCCCCCATAAAAATTGACGAGCCTACCATGAGTATGCTGTTTACCATCAACACGTCCCCGTTTTTCGGGAAAGAAGGGAAATATGTGACATCACGCCATTTACGCGAACGGCTTTTTCACGAAACCGAAAAAAACCTTGCATTACGTGTGGAAGAAACCGATTCGGCCGATGCCTATTTGGTGTTCGGCAGAGGCATTCTTCACTTGTCCATTTTGGTCGAAACCATGCGCCGCGAAGGGTATGAGTTTCAACTGGGACAGCCCCGGGTTATTATCAAGGAAATAGATGGTGTCAAAAACGAACCCATCGAAAGCCTGACGGTGCTGGTACCCGAGGATTTCTCCGGCAGGGTCATCGACATGGTTACCCAACGCAAAGGAGAGTTTGTCAACATGGAGCCCAAGAACGACCGGATGATGCTGGAATTCAACATTCCTTCACGCGGCATCATCGGACTGCGTAATGCCATCCTGACGGCTACCGAAGGCGAGGCCATCATCGCCCACCGGTTTAAACAGTTCGAACCCTGGAAAGGCGAATTCGAAACCCGTAACAACGGCGCACTCATCTCTATGGAAACAGGTACTGCCGTAGCTTATGCCATTTGGAAACTCATCGACCGGGGAAAATTTTATATCTCGCCCAACGATGAGGTCTATGCCGGCCAGGTGATCGGCGAAAGCAACCGCGATAAAGACATTGTTGTAAATGTCAACAAAGGCAAAAAACTGACCAACATGCGTGCCTCGGGCTCCGACAACAAAGTGCTCATCCCACCGGCCATAAAATTCTCTTTGGAAGAATACATGGAAATCATTCGTAAAGACGAATATCTGGAAGTTACACCACGTTCATTGCGCCTGCGTAAAATCATCCTTGACGAAACCAAGCGAAAACGGGCCAACAAAGTTTAACTGTTATGCCCCGAAAATGGTCATACCGCCCTTTCATTTCCAGCATTTCGATCATACTGATTTTGATGGGAATCTTCGTGCTGGGTTCGTGCCATATTTTCCGGCAGGCCAACGAATACCAACGTTTTATTCACAGCCGGTTTACCATCAAAAACGGCCAACTGCTTTCGGTGGGTAAAGTGAACCTTTCGAACAAAAACAGTTACAACGACCTCAATTTCGGCGAAATCGTATCCCTCGGCATGCAAATGCTCAAAGGAAATCTGCCTGCCATGTTGCAACTCACCATCGAAGCCTATAATCCGGCTTCCGAAAGAGCAGCCATTTCAGGCACCGACTGGGTTCTGTTGTCCAAAGCCGACACCATCGCCAAAGGAACCCTGAACAAACCCATCACCATTCCGGCGCAAACAGCCACCCGGTTTCCGGTAACGGTACGGTTTAACCTGGGCCGGCTGATCACCTCGGGTTCACTGCAACAAATCCTGAAAGCCGCCATGGGAGAACAACGCAAAGCCGCCTATGAAAAACTTCACCTGACATTTAAAATACGTCCGTGGTACCGCAGCGGCAACAAAATAAAAAAGGCACCGGTTTACTTTACCGTACACCCGCGATAATTCTGAAAAATAATTTCCTTTCGTCCCCTTTTTCCTGACAGGAATGGTTACATTCGTGGCCAAAAATACAGAAACTATAACGCATATGCCCCAAAAAGCAAGAATACTGATCCGTTGCAACGACGAAACAGGATTGGTTTATCGCGTATCAAAGGTGTTTTTCGAACACAGGCTGAACATTGAGAGCAACCGTGAATTTGTAGACAAAATTTCGGGGAAATTTTTCATGCGTTCGGTAGTGGAAGGAGATATCAATCCACAAAAGCTGGAAGAAGATTTAACACGGGTTTTGCCGCAAAACACCTTTTTAAAGGTAATCATTCCGGTAAAAAAGAAACTGGTGCTCCTGGTTACCAAAGAGTCCCATGCGTTGGGCGATATTCTCATCCGGCACGAAGCCGGTGAACTACAGGCCGAAATACAAGCTGTTATTGCCAATCACGACAACCTGGCCGGCTTGGTGCAACGCTTTCACATCCCCTTCCATTATCTTTCCGCACAAAACCTTTCCCGCTCGGAACATGAAGAGAAAGTCCTCCAAACATTGAAAAATTACCGGCCGGATTATCTCATATTGGCCAAATACATGCGCATACTTACCGAAAACTTTGTCCACCGGTATTCCGGAAAAATCATCAACATTCACCATTCGTTTCTTCCGGCTTTTGCCGGAGCCAATCCGTACAAGCAAGCTTATGCACGGGGTGTAAAAATTATCGGGGCAACGGCCCATTTTGTTACACGCGATTTGGACGAAGGCCCCATCATTGCACAGGACACCATTCCGGTTGACCACCGTTTTGATTGGAAAGAGATGCAAAAAGCCGGCCGCGACGTGGAAAAAATTGTTTTGGCCAGAGCGCTGTCACTTGTTTTGGATGACCGGGTTTTTATTTATAATAACAAAACCATTGTTTTTTAAAAGCTGTTAACCACTTTACGAAGGGCCGTCAGATGCTGCAACAAGCTTTCCAGCTGATCCAGCGGCAGCATATTGGCACCATCCGATTTGGCTACGGCAGGCCGGGGATGGGTTTCCAGGAAAATACCATCTACACCGGCAGCAATACCGGCACGGGCTATGGTTTCGATGAGTTGCGGACGACCACCCGTCACCCCCCCGGGCTGGTTGGGTTGTTGCAGCGAGTGTGTCACATCAAGCACCACAGGATATCCTGTTTGCTGCATGGCCGGTATGTTTCGATAATCTACCACCAGATCGCCATAGCCGAACATATTACCCCTTTCGGTGAGCCAGATGTTCCGGTTTCCCGTGGAAGCCACTTTTTCCACCGCAAAACGCATGGCCTCACCCGAAACAAACTGTCCTTTTTTTATGTTGATGACTTTCCCTGTTTTACCGGCTGCAATTAATAATTCCGTTTGCCGGCAAAGAAAGGCCGGAATTTGCAGGACATCCACATACGCTGCGGCCATCTTGGCTTCCCTTACCGAATGTATATCCGTTACTACCGGAATATCCAGCTTTTCCGAAATGTCTTTCAATATTTTCAGGGCTTTTTCATCTCCTATTCCGGTGAAAGCATCCAACCGCGAACGGTTGGCTTTTT
>CAYYRE010000043.1:0-7720 GCA_964473895.1 uncultured Lentimicrobiaceae bacterium
TTTTCCATTGCCGACCCCAACGAAGCCTGGTTGCTCGAAATGGTGGGTACCGGCGGAAAAGGCGGCGCCATTTGGGTGGCACGCCGCGTTCCCGATGGTATGATGACGGCGCATGCCAACCATTCGCGCATCGGCACTTTCCCGTTACACGATCCGCAAAACTGCCTCTATTCTAAAAACGTCATCCGCTTTGCCAAAAAAGCCGGTTACTGGAATCCCAAATCGGGAAAACCCTTTGCTTTCAACAACGCTTACGACCCGCCTTCGCCGGCCCACCTGAAATACACCGAAACCCGTGTCTGGAGCATTTTCCGCCGGGCAGCCCCTTCGCAACACTTTTCGATGGACTACAACCGGGGAATCCCCGGGGCCAAACGCTACCCGCTATTTATCAAACCCGACAAAAAACTGCGTTTGCAGGATGTTTTTGCGCTGGTGCGCGACCATTACGAAGGCACACCGCTCGACATGACCCAACTGCCCGATGCCGGCCCTTTCGGCAATCCCAACCGGGTACGGCCTTTGGAATGGAAAACCGATTCGGCCGATTATTCCTGGGAAAGACCCATCTCGACCTATAACACCGCCTTTTCGTTTGTGGCACAACTGCGCAATTACCTGCCCGACAATGTGGGCGGACTCATTTGGTTCGGCGAAGATGATACTTATACCAACTGTTATTTCCCCATTTATTGCAGTGTTACCGATGTGGCCAAACCCTACAAAACCGGTGATATTTTCCATTATTCCCCGAAATCGGCCTGGTGGGTATTCAATTTTGCCGCCAATTATGCCAACACAAGGTACGATCTCATTTCAAAAGACATCCGGAAAGTACAGCACGAACTCGAAAGCCGTTTTATCCGGCAGCAGGATTCCATCGAAAAACTGGCGCTGCAAAAACAAGGCGCCGGCCGCATCGCTTTTCTGACCCGCTATTCCGAAACGGCAGGAAATCTTGTCTACCAACGCTGGCTCAAACTGGGATACCAACTCGTCACCAAATACAACGATGGTTACATCAAAGAAAACGGTCATATCAAAGCCGAGCCTTATCCGAAATCCTGGCGCGATTACATTATCCGGCAGGAACCGGAAAAACACAAAATCAGGCAATGGCCCGGAAAAAAGTAGCTTTTGAATCCTCCTTTTCCATCGATAATTTTCAACGGTTGGTCGTTCCACAGCCACTTCTTGTAGAAAACCGGAACCGGCGGCACCGAAGCAACGACAAAATCCACTATCTTTAACCAATCGAAAAAAATGGATCAACCAACCTTTTAAATGTATTACTATGAAACATCACTTTACGCGTAAGATGCTTTTCATCTTGCTCACAGGGCTTATCGCCATGGGCAGCATGCCCCTGCATGCCAGAACCAAAAAGAAAAAAACAACAGTCACGCAACAAAACGCGCTGAAGGCTTCCCTATTCAGCGGATTAAAGTGGCGCAGCATCGGCCCGGCTTTTACTTCCGGCCGCATTGCCGATTTTGCCGTTGACCCCGACAACCACAGCCATTTTTACGTGGCTGCCGCTTCGGGTGGCATCTGGGAAACCTATGACGACGGCACCACATTCAAGCCTGTTTTCGACCATTACGGTGCCTATTCAATGGGATGCCTCGCCATGGATCCCAACAACCATCACGTCATATGGGCCGGAACGGGGGAAAATAACCACCAGCGGGCCCTTGGCTACGGCAACGGCGTGTGGAAAACCACCAATGACGGCAAAACATGGAAAAACATGGGATTGAAAAACTCCCGTCAAATCGGAAAAATCCTCATCGACCCGCGGAATTCCAATGTGGTTTATGTAGCGGCCGAAGGTTCAGCCTGGGGTCCGGGCGGCGACCGGGGTTTATACAAAACCGTCGATGGTGGAAAAACATGGAAACGGGTACTCTATATTTCCGAAAACACAGGCGTGGCCAACATGTGTTTTGAACCGGGCAATCCCGATGTGATTTATGCCGGTGCCGAACAACGCCGCCGCCGTGCTTTCGGTAAAATCGGCGGAGGCCCCGAATCAGCTTACTACAAATCTGTAGATGGCGGTAAAACCTGGAAAAAACTAACCAACGGCATCCCTGCAGTTGACAAAGGAGGCATGGCCATTGCCGTTTCCCCTGCAAATCCCGACATAGTGTACGTGATGTTCGAAGCCTCCAACGGAAAAGGCGGTTTTTACCGCTCCGACGACCGTGGGGCCTCATTTAAAAAGATGAACAATTATTACAGCAGCGGACAATATTACAGCGAGCTTTATCCCGACCCCAAAAATCCCGACAAAGTGTTTGCTGTGGACACCTACGGAAAGGTAACCCTCGATGGCGGCAAAACCTGGAAAAATATCGGCAACAACAAACGCCATGTGGATGATCATGCCTATTGGATCGATCCGCAACATACCGACCATCTGCTTATCGGTTGCGATGGTGGTGTGTACGAAACCTGGAACGGTGGCAAAACCTTTATTTTCAAAAATACATTACCCGTTACCCAATTTTACCGGGTATGGGCCGACAACACCCAACCTTTTTACTGGGTTTACGGCGGCACGCAAGACAACAACAGCCTCGGCGGCCCCTCACGCAACACAAAACGCGGCGGCGTCACCAGCTGCGAATGGATTACCACCGTGGGCGGCGATGGGTTTTGGCAGGCTGCCGACCCTGACAATCCGGATATTGTCTATTCCGCTTATCAATACGGCAACATCTTTCGCTACGACCGTAAATCCGGCGAGCGCATCAAAATCAAACCCATGCCGAAACAAGGAGAAAAAACTTTCCGGTGGAACTGGGATGCCCCTTTCATTGTGAGCCATTTTCAGGGTACCCGGCTCTATATGGGCGCCAACAAACTTTTTGAAAGCGATGACCGTGGCAACAGCTGGCACGAAATCAGCGGCGACCTGACCCGCAACATGGATCGCAACAAGTTTAAAATGATGGGAAAATACTGGCCTGCAAGTGCCGTAGCCAAAGATGTCTCCACTTCACAATGGGGAACCATCGTATCGCTGGCCGAATCACCTGTCAAAGAAGGACTTCTTGTGGTGGGTACCGACGATGGCGTGATACAGGTTACCCCCGATGATGGAAAAACATGGAACAAAACCACCAAATTCCCCGGCGTTCCCGAATACACATATGTCAGCGATGTCTTTCCATCCAATTTTGATGAAAACGTCATTTTCGCCTCGTTCAACAACACCAAAAGTGATGACTTTCACGCTTATCTGCTGAAAAGCACCGACAAAGGTAAAACCTGGACATCCATCGCCGGTGATTTGCCCAAAGAACCGGTCCACACCGTGGCACAAGATCCGGTAAACAAAAACCTGCTGTTTGCCGGCACGGAATTCGGATTTTATTTCAGTCTCAACGGAGGGAAACACTGGATCAAACTCGGCGCCGGAATGCCGGACATCGCCGTACGCGACATCGCCATTCAACAACGCGAAAAAGACCTTGTCATCGCCACTTTCGGCCGCGGAATTTTTATCCTCGACGATTATTCCGCTCTGCGCCAGCTTTCGGCTGACAAACTGAAAAACAGCGAAGCCCTTCTCTTTCAGCCCAAAGATGCATTGATGTATATCCAGCAAGGCGACCGTTACGGTACCGGATCCGCATTCTTCCAGGCCCCCAACCCGCCTTTCGGCGCCAACATCACCTATTACGTGAAAAACGTGCCGCAAACGTTGAAACAACAACGACTGAAAAAAGAAAAAGAGTTGTTCAAAAAAGGATTGCCCATTCCGCAACCCACCAAAGAGGAACTGGACAAAGAAAAAAACGAAACCGGCCCTTACCTGGTGTTCACCGTGAAAAATGCCCAAGGCGAAACCGTACGCAAAATTTACAAACCGGCCGCCAAAGGAATTCATCGCGTCAATTGGGACCTGCGTTATGTGAGCCCGCAACCGGTCCGCCTCAATGGAGACAAATTCAATCCGCTGAAAAAGATACCCGATGGTATGCTGGCTCTTCCCGGAAAATACACCGTGTCGATGGCACTGTTCCATAACGGTAAAGAAAAACCGCTGGCCGGTCCGGTTTCGTTTACGGCAAAAGTATTGCACAATACCACTTTGCCCGACAACGACCGCAAAGCCCTCGATGCCTTCTTCGGACAAATGGCCGATTTGTGGCGCACCATGAGCGGGGCACAACAATATCTCAACAGCCTGAAGAACAAAACCGCTTATGTGCAACAGGCACTTCAAATAACCCCGCAAGCCCCGCTGGAACTTAAAGACAAAGCAGAGGCCGTGAAAGAAGAAATTGAAAAAATCAATTACCTGTTCCATGGCACACCGGCAAAAGCCAGCTTTGAGGAAGTACCACCAGAGCCCATGCCCCTGATGAAACGCCTGAATGAAGCCATTTATGCCTCATGGCAATCCACCTCGGCACCTACCGAAATGCAGAAAATGAACCTGAAGATTGTAAAAGATGCCCTTCCGGGCGTCCTGCAACGCATCAAAAAAGTGGATGCCGACCTGAAAGCACTCGACAAAGCACTCGACAACTTAAAAGCTCCTTACACCCCCGGCCGCCTGCCCACACCGTAAGAAATGCTTGCCCAAACAAAAAGCCACACTGAGTTGTCAGTGTGGCTTTTTGTTTTTTAGAAGCTATCTGCCCCGTTACTTTTTCTCGTAAGTCACAATCAAATCACCCAAAGGCGTTTTCGAATCGGAAATAATTTTTTTACCGTCCCATTTCCCCAGTTTGTGCACGAACAGGGGCTGCGAAGTAAAATAGTAGGTAATGTTGTGTTCCTTATCCATTTTCCACTTGGCCTCGTGGGTGTTTTTCTCCAGCAGAAGCACCATGACCGAGTCGTTCAGTATACGAAAGCTGATTTTCTTTTGTTCGGCCACAATATGAGCCACCAATTCCGGCGGCAGCTTGGTTTTCCCGAATTGCGTCTGCACATCGGTCACTTTCCATTCCCCTTTCAGTTGGCTCGAAGAGCTGTTACAAGCCCCCAAAAACACCGCAGCAAGCAGCAAAACAAATACATATTTCTTCATATCCTGTTCTTTTCAATTTCCGGCAAATGTACATGAAATTTTTTCATTCAAAATGACACACAGATGAATGAAAAAAAATTTATGGGAAAGCGAAGCGGTTCCCAACTATCCTCGTTCAAGCGTCCGCTTGGACGAGCCAATCTCAAGCGTCCGCTTGGACGAGCCAATCTTGACGAACCAATTTTCAATTACCCAATCCAGCGTCCGCTGGACCAACCAACCACTCCGCTGGGACCATGCGATAATTTTTTAACAAACATTACATCACACGGCCACCGAAAATATCTATCTTTGAACATCTTCAAAAGCAGGGCCTTCCCCCTGTTTTTTTGAAGAAAAAGTTGTTTGAAAGTTCCAAAACATGTCCCGTTTACAAATGAGAATATCAACTTCAAAACAACAAAAAAGCATACACAACAAAACAAAAAAACAATGGGAAGAAAAAGAAAATATCCAAAAAGCCAACTACACGGTATGATTGTCAGCATTTTTGCCAATAACCCGTTTAAAGCCTACAACAACAAACAAATCGCCCATCTGCTCGGCATTAAAGACAAAGCAGGTAAAAATTTGATTTACAATATATTGACCGAACTTGCTGCCGATAAATATATTCAGGAAGTTAAAAAAGGAAAATTTATCCTACACGCCGACAAACTCTCCACCCTGGCCAACAAAAAGAAATACATCACCGGCACGGTAGAAATGAAAAAAACCGGAAAAGCCTACATCATTTCCGACGAAGGCGGCGAAGACATTTTTGTTGCTGCCAACAACACCCATCACGCCCTCAACGGCGACCATGTCAAGGTGTTGCTGTTTCCCAAAAGAAAAGGACATAAGACCGAAGGACAAATTGTGGAAATCCTTCAACGCAAAAAAACACATTATGTGGGCATTTTGGAAGTCAGTAAAAATTTCGGCTTTGTCATCCCCGACAGCCAGTTGATGCCTTACGATATTTTTGTTCCGAAAAGCAAATTGAAAAAAGCCAAAACAGGACAAAAAGTCCTGGTGAACATTACCGATTGGCCCGAACATTCCAACAATCCTTTCGGCGAAATTGTGGAAGTCCTCGGTAAACCCGGTGACAATGATGTGGAAATGAAATCCATCCTCGCCGACTTCGATTTCCCCCTTGCCTTCCCCGACAAGGTGTTGCACGAAGCCGATAAAATCCCGGTGGAAATCTCCAAAGAAGAGGTGGCCCGCCGGAAAGACTTCCGCAAAGTATGGACCATTACCATCGACCCGGTGGATGCCAAAGATTTTGATGATGCCCTTTCGTTGCGCAAGTTGAAAGATGGGCTGTGGGAAGTGGGTATCCACATTGCCGATGTAACACACTACGTAAAACCCGACACCATTTTGGATGCCGAAGCATACAACAGGGCCACATCCATTTATCTTGTGGACCGCGTCATCCCCATGCTGCCCGAAAAACTATCCAACGGCGTCTGCTCATTACGTCCCAATGAAGACAAGCTCACCTTTTCGGCTGTTTTTAAAATGAACGACCGGGCCGAAGTCATCGAACAGTGGTTCGGTAAAACGGTCATCCGTTCCAACCGGCGGTTTACCTACGAAGAAGTTCAGCAGATTATCGAAACCGGAGAAGGCGAATTTGTGGAAAACATTTTAAAACTTAACGACCTGGCCACCATCCTCAGGGATATCCGCTTCAAAAACGGGGCCATTAACTTCAACACCCCGGAAATCCGTTTTAAGTTAGACGAAAAAGGAAAACCCGTTGAAACTTACGTGAAAGAGTCCAAAGAAGCCAACCATTTGGTGGAAGAGTTTATGTTGCTGGCCAATAAGTCGGTGGCTGCCCTTATCGGAAAACCACAGAAAAACAAAAAACCCAAAACGTTTGTTTACCGTGTGCACGACGAACCCAACCCCGAAAAACTCACCACCTTTACCCAGTTTTTGAACCGTTTGGGATATTCGCTCGAAATCCAGTCGCGCGATACGCTGGCCCGGTCGTTCAACCACCTGTTCGACCAAATCAAAGGCAAAGGGGAAGAAAACATGATTGAGACCATTGCCATCCGCACCATGTCAAAAGCGTACTATTCCACCGATAACATCGGACATTACGGACTGGCTTTCCCGTTTTACACCCATTTCACTTCCCCCATCCGGCGCTATCCCGACATGATGGTACACCGGCTGCTCGAACGCTATCTCGCAGGGAAAAAATCGGCCGACAAAGCATTTTATGAGGAAAAATGCGAACATGCCTCCGACATGGAAAAACGTGCCGCCGAAGCCGAAAGGGCTTCCGTAAAATACAAACAGGTGGAGTTTTTGCTCGATAAAGTGGGAAAAACTTTTGACGGCCTGATTTCGGGAGTCAGTAAATGGGGCATTTTTGTCGAGCTTATCGAAAGCAAAAGCGAAGGCCTCGTCCGGTTTAATGATATGAAGGACGACTATTACTACCTCGATGAAGACAATTATCAAATTATTGGCAAGCGCTACGGCCAGAAACTGCGGCTCGGTGACAAAGTCCGTGTCCTTGTAAAAAATGTGGACCTCGTACGTCGTCAACTGGACTTTGCCCTGGTGGACGAAAAACAAGAACAGTAAGCACCCAACCGGCTGAAAAGGAAGGGGAAATTCCTGATCTCACCCCTTTTAGATATAAAATCGGGGTTCGGGGTT
>CAYYRE010000043.1:7820-19301 GCA_964473895.1 uncultured Lentimicrobiaceae bacterium
GAAGGGGAAATTCCTGATCTCACCCCTTTTAGATATAAAATCGGGGTTCGGGGTTTGGGGTTCGGGGTTTCGAACGTCCTTTTTTTTGAACGCCGAACACTGATTAACGATTAACGAATGTCGAAGTGTTTATAAAACAGAACAAAAACGCATTAATCCTAACCCATACAAATCAAAAATCAAGTTTCGATATTCGATATCTGGTATTCGGTAAAAGCTTATTCTTTTTTCCCGTCGTAAGCCCATTTCAAATAAATGGCGCCCCAGGTAAAGCCGCCGCCAAAAGCAGCCAGCACTATGTTATCCCCTTTTTTCAACTGGTCTTCCCATTCGTAAAGACACATGGGAATGGTGCCGTTGGTGGTATTTCCATATCGCTGGATATTGATCATAACCTTTTCTTTGGGAAGTTTCATACGCCGGGCCGTAGCTTCAATAATGCGCAGATTGGCTTGATGCGGTACCAGCCAGTTGATGTCGTCGGAAGTCAGGTGGTTACGCTCCATGATCTCAACGGCAACATCTGCCATATTGGTCACGGCAAATTTAAAAACAGGTTGCCCTTCCTGGTAAATAAAATGCTCGCGCGCATCCACGGTGGCATGCGAAGCCGGTTTAACGGAGCCGCCGGCTTTTTGATGCAAATGAACCCGTCCCGAACCATCCGTATAAAAACGGTGATCCAAAATACCTACTTCTTCGGTAGTGGGCTCCAGTAACACAGCACCGGCCGCATCACCGAAAATAACACAGGTGGCCCGGTCGGTATAATCGGTAATGGACGACATTTTGTCTCCTCCTACCACAATCACCTTTTTGTATTCACCCGATTCCACATATTTCGAGGCTGTTACCAGTGCAAAAATAAAGGTGGAACAGGCGGCATTCATATCAAAACTAAAAGCATTTTTGATCCCCACTTTATCGCTGATGATATTGGCAGTGGCCGGAAATTGCATATCGGGAGTAACGGTGGCACAAATCAGCAAGTCAATTTCTTCGGGTTTCGTTCCGGTTTTTTCCAACAAGCCTTTCACGGCTTCCACACCCATGTCAGAGGTTCCCAAACCCTCTCCTTTCAAAATATGCCGCTCTTTGATGCCAGTACGGGTGGTAATCCATTCATCGGTGGTATCCACCATTTTTTCCAAGTCCTGATTGGTCAGGATATCTTCGGGTGCCCAGGCATGTATCCCCTTAATAGCGGCTCTCAGTTTTGCCATAACTTTCTTTTAAAATACAAAGAATCAAAATTACTGTTTTCTAATAAATATCCATCGGGTATTTAAAATTACCCTTTCACCTGAATAGCGAAAGGCTTTGTTTCCACAAACAGCCAGGGTACCGTTTTCTACACAACAAAAAGACCTTTGCCCGGCAACAGACAAAGGTCTTTAAAACTTTAAAGGATAATCTTTTCCCCAGCAGTCGAAGAAACAAATGTTTTCATTACGCTTCGGAACCCTGTACAATCAGTTTCCCTTTGTAGTAAAGGTCACCATCAACATAATAGGCCCGGTGGTAAACATGAACGGTACCGGTGGTAGGACAGGTGGCCAAAACAGGGGCATGTGCCTTCAAATGGGTTCTTCTTTTATCCCGCCGTGTTTTTGAAATTTTTCTTTTCGGATGTGCCATTTTAATTATTTTTTATCGGTTATTTCATTATTTTAATTTCAAATCTTTTAAAGCATCCCACCGGGTATCTGTCCGGGGTTTTTCATACATTTCCAATCGCTTGAGCATTTCGACGTTACAGGCAGGGTTTCCGGATGCATCATCCGGATGAACCCTTTTCATGGGCAACATAAGCCGGATATACTCCGAAATATAAGGGGCAATATCAAAACGGCTCGTATCAAAAGGAATGGTCATCAGTTCCTCGGATAACTCTTCCTCCCGGTCGCCGTATTTCACAATCAAACGAAAATCGCCCCGCAAAGGCTGTTCATACATTTCAAGACACCGGTCGCAAGCCAGCTGCAGGAAACCTTCAAAGTGAAACTGCAGTGTCATCAGCCGCGATGTCTTTTCAACCTCCAGCAAAAGACGAATGTTTCCATGCCTTATGTCACGATCAAAATATTGCTCAAAGAACGCTTCGTCCACAACAAAGTTGTAACGGTGCCCGCCAAAGGCCAACCCTTTCACGGGAATCCGGTATGTTTCGTTGCTCTTCCCCACTCTCCAAAAATTGGGCGGCAAAATTAGAGATAAATATCCGTTTAACCAAATTTTTTAAACAGTTATCTCCGAACAGGATATACAACCCGTGAAACGAATAAAGACCCCTTGGTATCCTCTCCGGAAATCAAAAAGAACAACCCACCATTGTTTTTTAATAACAGATTGTTTGTAAACCGGTTAACGCTTGTTTTTAAGAATTATAAATTAGGGGAACACCCCCTGTTATGGTCAGAATTAAAATTAATTTTGCACTGCAAAAAAAACCGATAAACATTACAGCTATGATGTGGTTCAACAAAATGATTGCTTCCATCTTACCGCACATGCCCAAAAATCTTGTGTGGATATTTTCGAAACGTTATATTGCCGGAAAGTCGATAGATGATGCTGTCAGGGTTTCAAAACAACTGAATGCCGAAGGATATATGGTAACCATTGACCTGCTCGGGGAATTTATCACGCGGCTGGACGAAGCCGAAAAAAACCGCGACCAGTATATCCGTATCATTGAAACGATCCAAAAAAACAACATCGACGGAAATTATTCGTTAAAGCCCAGCATGTTCGGCCTTTTGCTTGATGAAGAGGCCTGTTACCAAAACATTCGTCAGATTGTTCAAAAGGCGGTCGATTATGATAATTTTGTCCGTATCGATATGGAAGACTCCTCGTGTGTTGACCGCGAAATCAAACTTTTCAGACGGCTGAAAGAAGAGTTTCCCCGCCATGTGGGACTTGTGTTACAGGCCTACATGCGCCGCACCATGGATGATTTGAAAAATCTGAAAGAACTCCATTCCGAAGACAATCCGTTGAATTTCCGGCTGTGCAAAGGCATTTACGTGGAACCTGAAGAAATTGCCTACAAAAAATACGAAGAAATCAATGCCCATTATCTCGAAGACCTGGAATTCATTCTGAAAAACGGCATGTATCCGGGTATTGCCACCCAC
This sequence comes from uncultured Lentimicrobiaceae bacterium, assembly GCA_964473895.1. Lineage (GTDB taxonomy): Bacteria > Bacteroidota > Bacteroidia > Bacteroidales > F082 > Sulfidibacterium. The sequence continues at coordinate 10,961 of CAYYRE010000043.1, forward strand.
GACATCCCGCTCATCGAAGGGGCCTATAAACTGCTGGAAAAATATAACGTCCCCAAAGACAAGTACGAATTCCAAATGCTTTACGGGGTTACACCCGGCTTGCGCAAAAGCATTATTGAAAAAGGCCATCGGTTACGGGTTTATGTTCCTTTCGGCGAAGACTGGTTTCCCTATTCCACCCGGCGGTTGAAGGAAAACCCCAAAGTGGCCTCCGATATTATGAAAGCTTTGTTTGTAAGGGGGTAACAAAGCCCGGCACAAGGCATAAACCGTAGGGTACAAACATTTCTGCAGCACACCGCAACAACCATGGAAACATCGGGAGCCTTCCGGTATCCGGCAAGCCGGTGAGATAGGTTTACTACAGTAACCAATTTTTCATTACCTTTGCCGTGCTTAATTCTCTAAATAAAAAAACTCATGCCTAAGAAAAGAGTGCTCTACGTATTTCAAGAGATTATGCCCTATTTGCCCGAATCACACATGAGCAAAATAGGACGTTTCCTTCCTCAAAAGATTCAAGAATCAGGAAAAGAAATCCGGGTTTTTATGCCCCGGTTCGGCCTGGTAAACGAACGCCGCAACCAACTGCACGAAGTCATAAGGCTTTCGGGAATGAACTTGATCATCGAAGAAATAGACCATCCGCTGATCATCAAAGTGGCCTCCATACAACAAGCACGCATGCAGGTATATTTTATTGAAAATGAGGATTTCTTTCACCGGAAATTTGTCTTTAGGGATGCCAAGGGTAAATTCTTTGATGATAACGATGAACGAACCATTTTCTTTTCAAGAGGAGTACTCGATACGGTTAAACAACTGGGTTGGGCTCCCGATATCATCCATACCCACGGATGGTTTTCCGCTCTTTTGCCCTTGTTTGCCCGTACTGTGTATAAAGACAACCCGCTTTTTACCAATAGCAAGATCATTATTTCGTTATACAATGATGGGTTTGAAGAATCCTTTGGCGGTAACTTTAAAACCAAGGTTAAAGCCAATAACATTTCGGAGAAGGAACTGGCATACTACGACAAGGCCAATTACGTTTCTATCATGAAAAGTGCCATTGACCATGCCGATGCCTTTATTATCGGAGAAGAAAAAATAAATCCCGAACTGCTTGAGTATGCGAAAGCCAGTAAAAAACCTATCCTTGAATACCAGGGCGATGAAAATTATTTTGATGCGTATAACCAGTTTTATGATCAGATTATCGGAGAGGACTAAAGTCCCCAAGAAGAAGAAAAGCACCCTGTTTTTCCTGAATTTTTTCCTGCTTTTTGCAGTTTTAACTTTTTTTAACATCTCCTGTTCCAAATATCCTTCGAAAGTAGGGGCAGCCCTTATGCCTAACAATTCCCTTTCGCTCCACTTTAAACAGGATACTTTCAGGGTATATTCCATTCCTAACGGGCATATCCGTTCCGATGAAAAGATAGTGAGTTTTCTCGGAAGTATCAAAGACCCTGTTTTCGGACAAACCAATGCAAGTTTTTATACCAAAATACTACCGGCTACGGTAGGACACCGCTTCGGTGTTAACCCGCAAACCGATTCGCTGGTTATGCAGTTGCTTTACGCCGATGTTTACGGTGACACCAATGCCACCCTGCGTGTCCACGTGTACGAAATGAAAGATGACATCTATTTCGACAGCGTTTACTATTCCGACAAGAAAGTTGCCGTCTACCCCCAGGATTATGCCGATCAGGTTTTTCATCCCAACAAAAACAAATTTTATTTGTTCCCCAATGGCATAAATGATACCTTAATGGATACCGTAAAGGGTGTCCTTCGCATCAACTTGAGCCATATTTCCACAGCACTCGGACAAAAACTACTCCAGGCCGACACAGCCATTCTCGACAGCAACGAATTGTTTATGAATTATTTTCGCGGGCTTTACTTTGATGTCGATCCGGTAAACAACGGTGGAGCATTACCCGCTTTTTATACCAATACACCCAAGACATCCCTCATCCTGTATTATCATAATGATGAGAAAGATTCGTTACAGTACAGTTACGTCCTCAGTTCGGTCATGGCCAAAATCAACCATTACGAACACGATTTTTCCATGGGAGACCCCAATTTCATCAAACAGGTGGTGGACGGCGACACAGCCCTCGGGCAACAAAAGTTTTACCTTCAAGGACTGGGCGGGGTAAAAACCGTTATCAAATTTCCAAATATCCGTGACCTTAACAAACTGGGAAAAGTAGGCATCAACGAAGCCAAACTGATTCTCCCCGGTGCAGACACCCTTCATTTTTTCAAAGTACCGCCCAAACTGTCATTGCTGGCCATCGAAAGCGACACAAGCTATTCTGTTCTTCCGGACGAAAACGAGGGTCCCGACTATTTTGGCGGAGTGTACAACAGCAATACCAATTCCTATTCATTCCGTATTACGCGGTATATCGAGTCATTAATCAGTGACTCCACAAAACCCAACAGGGGTTTGATGTTATTTGTTCAAAACGGAGATATCAACCCGGCCCGTTTTATTTTTAACGGACCGGAATATCCGGGGGATTCAACACGCCGCGCCCGGTTAAATATTCTTTATACTATTATAAAGTAACCCGGAAAGTTTTGACCTTTTCGATCTTTAAGTTCTACCATGCCGGGGGATTCCTAAAGCAGCCTTTCCAGCCAGCTGCCGCTGTTTTTCTTATGCCCGCAAGGGAGATTCTTTTCGATTTTCATTTGTTTATAATTTTGTTTTTTATTGATATTTAGCCTGTTATGTTTTGTCACAATTTTTGCAAAAAATGCAAAAATTCCGCCAAAACCGGTGAGGTGTTTTTTATTTCCCCGGGTTGAAACCCGAGGTTAAAATATGTCACCCCTACGGGGTTTGGATAATCATTCTTCTGCCTGCCCGACTGGGCTTGGTCAGGCGGGTGTGTCGGCTTGCCGCCATGGATGTTTCATTTGTTTATAATTTTGTATTGCGTTGTATCTTAACGCATTATCAAATTCCCCTCCTTGGAGGGGGCAGGGGTGGGTTATCATCATTCTTCTGTGTGCCGGTTCGCCGCCATGAATGTTTCATCTTGCAAAGGACTCGTACGAAACCATCCGGGCAAAATAAGATTTCCCTCCACATTTTTTTATGAACAATACATATGGCTGATAATTTTTTATACATTTGCTTTATAACAAAAACCTGGTTTTTTTTAAATTTCAAACAAGCCATAGAGAAAACAAAACTTTTTTAACACCGGCCAGGTTTATTATTTTTAAAACAATAAAACCCTTACAACCATGTGTGGAATTGTTGCTTACATTGGCCCCAAAGAGGCCTTCCCCATTTTAATAAAAGGTCTGCACCGGCTCGAATACAGAGGCTACGACAGCGCAGGCGTTGCTCTGCTTCACCGTAAACTTTCTGTTTTCAAAACCAAAGGAAAAGTTTCTGAACTGGAAAAATTTGTAAAGAAAACCGACACAACAGGACAAATCGGGATTGCCCATACCCGTTGGGCCACGCATGGAGAACCCAATGCCGTCAATGCCCATCCCCATTATTCGCAGGACAAAAAGCTGGCACTGATCCATAACGGCATCATCGAAAACTATGCTTCACTCAAAGAAGCTTTGATTGAAAGGGGATATGATTTTACATCGGAAACCGACACCGAAGTACTGGTCAACCTCATCGAAGACATCCGGAAAAACGAACAGGTGCCACTCGACGAAGCGGTACGTATTGCCCTGAATCAGGTAACCGGTGCTTATGCCATAGCAGTGATTTCCGAAGAAGACCCCGACATGCTCATTGTGGCACGCAAAGGGAGTCCCATGGTGATTGGTGTGGGGGAAGACGAATTTTTCGTAGCTTCCGATGCCACTCCACTGGTAGAATACACCAAAAAGGTGATTTACATGGAAGAAGAACACATGGCCGTTTTACGCAGGGGAAACAACATCGAACTCACGACCATAAAAAATCAAAAGAAAACCCCATACATCGAAGCACTCGAAATGGACCTGAGCCAGCTCGAAAAAGAAGGCTACGACCATTTTATGCTGAAAGAAATATTTGAGCAACCCCGTTCCATTCGCGACAGTATGCGCGGAAGACTCCATGCGCAAAAAGGATTTGTTTCGTTGGGAGGCATTGTTGACTACGAACAAAAAATTATAAAGGCACGGCGTATTTTAATGATTGCCTGCGGTACCTCGTGGCATGCGGGGCTTGTGGGAGAACACCTCATCGAAGACCTTGCCCGCATCCCGGTGGAAGTGGAATATGCTTCGGAATTCCGTTACCGGAATCCCATTATCGATGAAAACGATGTGGTCATTGCCATTTCGCAATCGGGCGAAACGGCCGATACGCTGGCAGCCATCCAACTGGCCAAAGAAAAAGGAGCCACCATCCTCGGTATTTGCAATGTGGTGGGATCGTCCATTGCCCGCGAAACCCATGCCGGTTCCTACACGCATGCCGGCCCCGAAATCGGGGTGGCTTCAACCAAAGCTTTCACGGCCCAGGTAACGGTACTTTCTTTGCTGGCATTGCGCTTGGCACAACTGAAAGGAACCATTCCCACCTCACGGTGGATGGAACTGGTACACGAGTTGGATACCATTCCCGAAAAGGTGGAAAAAACATTGCAAAACGATGGCCTCATCAAACTCATATCCCAGGAATTTAAAACCGCCTCCAATTTTCTTTACCTCGGGCGGGGATATAACTTTCCGGTAGCCCTCGAAGGCGCCTTGAAATTAAAAGAAATTTCCTATATCCACGCCGAAGGTTATCCGGCTGCCGAGATGAAACACGGCCCCATTGCCTTGATTGACAAAAATATGCCCGTAGTCTTTATTGCTCCATCCAACGGGATTTACGATAAAATCGTGAGCAACATCCAAGAGGTGAAAGCCCGCAACGGACAGGTCATTGCCATTGTCAGCGAAGGGGACGAAGTCATTAAAAACATGGTGGATTATGCCATCGAAATTCCCAAAACCGACGAGATTTTCACGCCGCTGCTGGCCACCATACCCTTACAAAAACTGGCCTATCATATTGCCGTGCTGCGTGGTTGCAACGTAGACCAGCCCCGCAATCTGGCCAAATCGGTAACGGTGGAATAAACACGCTGCCGGAACCTACCGTACACTACAGTTTGGTGGCCAATACAGCCGTTTTTTTAAACTGCTTCACCAACCCTTTTTCGTTGAAAACACGGATGTAAATCACATAAATCCCTACCGGGGCTTTGGTCTGGTCGTCCTGCAGTCCATCCCACGAAAAGACACCGGAAGTACCTACATAAGCGTCGTTCACGAGATGTCTTACCAGCTGTCCGGCCGCATTGAATATGCGTATGGTTATGGTGTTTCCGGGAGTATCAAAGCGGTAAGAAATGTGTAAGATATCCTGATACCCGTCATTGTCGGGCGAAAAAATTCCGGGGATAATGTTCACATCACCTTGCAGGCTGTCGGAAGGCAAGGCAACACGCTGCGAATTCTTGTCACCGGGAGTGCCGAAACCCGCCGAAGAGGAAGCCGAATGCCAGTTGTCCGGATCATTGGTTTCCCCATCGGGATTGACCCGCTCCAGAGCCACCCCTTGGGTATAGTTTAGCAAAGGATATTGCATTTTTTCGCTGTAGTCAAAAGCATCGATTTTATGCAGCACCCTGAAAAGCAACACACTCCCTTTGACTTTATTGAGCAAAGGAAAAGGGTTTATCTTCAGAAAAGCCCGGGGATGAGAAGTGCGATACTGTGCTTTCACCTTTTCGGGAGAGGGTGTAAGCACCATGTAATCACCGGGTAAAAACAGTTTCTGATCAAAGGTAAGATCATAAAAAAGCGAATCGGGCGGGTTGGGTGGATGGTTTTTCACGGTTCCGAGCAACAAGGTGGAAAGGTCGATCACCTTTTGCGACCGGTTATAAAGTTCCACATATTCGGCACCGCCTTCCAGCGGATAAAACAACACTTCATTAATCACCACATCTTTATGCATGGCCGGTTGCGGCAAACCGAACCGCAGGGTGGTATCCCGTCCGGCCGCGAGACCGGAACAATTTTTTATTTTCATAGAAACCATCAAACGGTAAACCGTTGCAGAATCCATAGCTTCCGAAAGCTGCAGCCTTATCTTGCGGGCCCCGGGCAGTACCCTCACCGTATCCACCTGAACCGGTCCCGGTGTGATGGCATACAACGCTGGGGAAGTCAATGCCACACTATCCATCGTTTGTGTGAAACCGAGTATCAACGAATGTGCACCGGCTACCTGCAGCCCGTTCACAGCAGGACGCAGCAACACCGTATCAAAGACCGAGTTTTGAGCATCCGGCGTGCCGCCACGGGAATCCACGGCAGCTTTCCAGTTATCACCTCCCGCACAAACATTTTCGGGATTAACTTGTTCCAATGACCAACCGCCATCGGCTTTGTCATCGTCATCATACCAATCTTTCCGGTAATCTGTTTCGGATATCTTTTTTCCGGATTTGTCGAAAAGTTGCAACCGTTCCCCGGAGTTGGTGAGGCTAAAACCGGAAAACCCGTAAACCTTTCCGAAAGGGGAAAAATCCGGAACAGCCTCTTTTTTGCAAACCAAAAGAAACCCGTGGGCCGGAAGGGATATTTTTCCGAAAATTTTGACCGATTTACCCAAAACAAGTTGCCATCCCGAAAGATTCATTTCCACATCCGTCCGGTTAAACAATTCGAGATACTCGTAAGCCGGCAGCCCCACCGCAGGAACCGGGTCGGCCATAATTTCATTAAAAACCACATCAAAGGGTTCGGGAATCACAAAAACAAAAGAAAGCGTTTGTTCCTGCAGGCGGTTTCCTGCCGGGTCTTTAATACCTGAAACCGACAGGTGGTATGATTGTCTGTTCAGCAACGGCCGGTCAAAAACCAACGTAACCACACGGTGACCGGAAGAAAAAAGAAACCGTTTTATGTTACCGGCAGGTGGATCGAATCCAAAACATGCCGGATTTACGGAAGCCGTATCAATGGCCTCCGAAAAGAGCAGCTTGACGGTAGTATCGTTCATAACCACCAGGCTGTCAATTTCCGGAGGAACCGTATCCACGACAGGAGGCCCGGCATAAATATCATCAAAAAACATCTTCCGGGCATTGCTTTTGGTATAAACACAATACAGTCCGAAAAATCCCCGATGCGGGTACTGTTGATCGCGGCCTTCGGCTTCTTTTTTCAAAACCCCGGAAGCATCTGTCCACAATTGCCAGTTTCCGAGGGTATCGCACAAAATTTTAATATGCAGGGCAAAAGGGGCAGCAATACTGCCTTCCGTACCCCGGCAAACAGAAACAAGTGTATCGTTCGATTGGCGAAACAATTCCGGTGCATCAGCAGTTCCTTTTTCACCGAGTTGCAGAAAATAACCTTCCGTTATTCGGCCAGGTACCGAATCATTGGCAGCCAGGTAAATCCGGATAAAATTTTTGGAAGAAGGGCTGAAGGCGGCTTTAACCCAAAAGTGCCATTCCACAGCCGGCAACATACCACCGGCAGTAAAAAGCCAGGCAGTATCTGCCTTTTGGTCGTTCAATTGCAACTGGTGGTCCCGGTTGATTTGAAAACGACCGTAAGTTCCTGTCCACAGGGTATCGCTTTTCAGATCATCCGCATCAAAATGTTCGGAAAACTGCGCCTGCAAAAGGGATGGAAAGAGCAGGAGAAGAAATAAAAAAGGTTTCATTATTTTGGTAATTTTGCAGCCTGTTGAGTAAGCATATAAAAATACAAAAAAAATGAAAGTTGCCATTGTCGGAGCCACGGGGCTGGTAGGCAGGAAAATGATACAGGTACTCGAAGAGCGAAATTTTCCGCTCACGGGTATTTATGCCGTAGCTTCGGAAAGATCAGCAGGAAAGCTGGTTCCTTATAAAGAATCGCAAATCGAAGTCATTTCGCTGGAAAAAGCGGTTAAAGCCCGGCCCGACATCGCCCTGTTTTCTGCCGGGGCAGCCGTATCGCGGGAATGGGCTCCGCGGTTTGCAGAAAAAGGCACCACGGTCATCGACAACTCTTCGGCCTGGCGCATGGACCCTGAAAAGCCGCTGGTGGTACCCGAAATCAACGGTACTATTTTAAAGCGTTCCGACAAAATCATTGCCAATCCCAACTGCTCTACCATACAAATGCTTATGGCCATTGCACCGCTGCACCGCAAGTTTATTATCCGGCGTATTGTGGTTTCCACCTACCAGTCGGTCAGCGGCAGCGGAAAAAAAGGGGTGGATCAGCTCATGAACGAACGTCGCCATATCGATGGCCCGCGGGTTTATCCGCATGTGATTGATATGAACACACTGCCCCA
>CAYYRE010000044.1:0-19068 GCA_964473895.1 uncultured Lentimicrobiaceae bacterium
ATGCAGATGCACGCCAACAAACAGAATCCGTTGGATAAAATCGAAGCCGGGGATATCGGTGCAGCCGTTGGATTTAAAACCATCCGTACCGGCGATACGCTGACCGATGAAAAGCATCCGATTATTTTGGAATCGATGACTTTCCCCGATCCGGTTATCAGTGTGGCCATTGAACCCAAAACACAGGGCGATATGGATAAAATGGGTGCCGCTTTGGCTAAACTGGCCGAAGAAGACCCCACTTTTAAAGTCCGTTCCGATGAAACTTCGGGGCAGACCATTATCTCGGGTATGGGCGAATTGCACCTCGACATTTTAATTGACCGTCTGAAAAGGGAGTTTAAAGTGGAATGTCAGGTGGGACAACCGCAGGTGGCTTACAAAGAAGCCATTGTTTCTTCGGTTACGCATCGTGAAGTTTACAAAAAACAAACGGGTGGACGTGGAAAATTTGCCGATATTCAGTTTGAACTGGGGCCTGCCGAAGAACAGGAAGAAGGATTGGAATTTATTGATGAGGTAAAAGGCGGAAATATTCCTAAAGAATTTATTCCTTCGGTTAAGAAAGGCTTTGAAATGGCCATGCAAAATGGTGTTTTGGCCGGTTATCCTGTCGAAAGCATGCGGGTACGCCTTTTTGATGGAAGCTATCACCCGGTGGATTCGGATCAGCTTTCATTTGAAATGGCCGCCAAACTTGGTTTCAAATATGCGGCACGCAAAGCCAAATCGGTATTGCTGGAGCCCATTATGAAATTAGAGGTGGTGACTCCTGATGAATATGTTGGGGATGTGACCGGCGATTTGAACAAACGGCGGGCCATTCTTGAGGATATTACTACAAAACTGGGATTCCAGGTGGTGAAGGCCAAAGTGCCTTTGTCGGAAATGTTCGGGTATGTGACCTCTTTGAGGACATTGACTTCCGGACGTGCCTCTTCCACCATGGAATTTCACAGTTATGCTGAAACGCCGGCATCCATTGCCGAAGAAGTGATAAAAAAGATCAAAGGTATTGTTTAGTAAAAACTATATAAAGTGAGCCAAAGAATCAGAATAAAACTAAAATCGTACGATCATAACCTGGTGGACAAGTCTGCCGAAAAGATCGTAAAAACGGTAAAATCGACCGGTGCTGTGGTAAGCGGTCCCATTCCGTTGCCGACGCACAAGAAAATTTATACCGTCAACCGTTCGACCTTTGTGAACAAAAAATCCCGCGAACAATTTCAGCTGGATACTTACAAAAGGTTGATGGATGTGTATAACTCCACTTCCAAAACCATTGATGCTCTTATGAAACTGGAGCTCCCCAGTGGTGTCGAAGTTGAAATCAAAGTATGATAATCGTTAAAGGCTTAAAGAGATAAAGCAATGTCAGGAATAATTGGAAAAAAAATAGGGATGACCAGCATCTATGACGAAAACGGGAAAAACATTCCCTGTACCGTCATCGAAGCCGGCCCATGTGTTGTGACGCAAGTCCGCACGCCTGAGAAGGATGGGTATTCGGCGATTCAACTGGCGTATGGAGATAAAAAGGAGAAGCATACTACCAATGCTATGAAAGGCCATTTTGCTGCTGCAAAAACAACCCCGAAAAAAGTGCTTGCCGAATTTACCCGGTTTCAGGAAAAGAAACAGTTGGGTGAATTGGTTACCGTTGAAGTATTTTCGGTAGGCGAGTTTGTGGATGTTGTGGGTACGACCAAAGGAAAAGGATTTCAAGGCGTAGTAAAACGTCATGGCTTCCGTGGGGTGAACGATGCTACCCACGGACAGCACAACCGTTTGCGTGCCCCCGGTTCGTTGGGTGCTTCTTCGTATCCTTCAAGGGTTTTTAAAGGAATGCGAATGGCCGGCAGAACAGGAGGAAACAGGGTGAAGATGATTAACCTGCAAGTCATGAAAATTGTTCCTGAGAAAAATTTATTAGTGGTGAAAGGAGCCGTTCCCGGTCCTAATAATTCATATGTAATTGTAGAAAGATGGAATTAGCAGTTGTAAATATTAAAGGAGAAGATACCGGTCGTAAAGTGGTGTTGGCAGAATCCATCTTTGGTATCGCGCCCAACGACCATGCCATTTATCTCGATGTTAAACAGATTATGGCCAACCGTCGTCAGGGTACACACGATTCCAGGGAACGCAGCGATGTGAGCGGCAGCACCCGGAAGATTAAAAGGCAAAAAGGCACCGGTACCGCCCGTGCCGGGGATATTAAAAACCCGATCTTTCGTGGCGGCGGACGTGTTTTCGGACCCCACCCCAGGGATTACTACTCCAAACTGAACAAAAAAGTGAAACGTCTGGCCCGTAAATCGGCCCTGACTTATAAAGCCAAAGATAACGAAGTTATGGTGGTAGAAGATTTTAAATTGGATGCCCCCAAAACCAAAGATTATCTGAATATTTTGACCGGTTTGAAGGTGGATGGGCAGAAATCCACACTGGTGGTTACCGAAGCTGACAGCAACTTGTATCTTTCGGTACGTAATTTGCCCAAAGCCAGAATTATGCGTGTTTCCTCGCTGAATACATACGATGTGCTCAACGGTGGGAAATTAATCTTTACCGAAAGTGCCGTTAAGGCCATCGAAGAATTGTTTTAAAAAAATATAAATCCGAATACGATGGGTGTAATATTGAAACCGGTAATCACAGAGAAAATGACCGCCAAGGGTGAGAAACTCAATCAATTTGGTTTTATTGTGGACAAACGTGCCAATAAAATTCAAATTAAAAAGGAGGTGGAAGACTTATACAATGTGCAGGTGCTTTCTGTGAATACCATGAACTATTCCGGTAAAAGTAAATCGAGGTTTACCAAATCGGGAGTAATTGCCGGCAGGACAAAAGCTTATAAAAAAGCTGTTGTAACACTTGCCGAAGGAGAAACAATTGATTTTTTTAGCAACATCTAGACTACAGACATGGCTCTAAAGAAATATAAACCGACAACACCAGGTCAGCGCTTCAAAATTATTAGCGCTTTCGATGACATCACCACCAATAAACCGGAAAAAAGTTTATTGGCCAAGAAAAAGAGTTCTGGTGGACGTAATAACGAAGGAAGAATGACTGTCCGTAATATTGGCGGCGGTCATAAACAGAAATACAGAATCATCGATTTCAAACGCGATAAAGAAGGCGTGCCGGGTACGGTGAAAACCATTGAATATGATCCGAACCGGACAGCCCGTATTGCTTTGATTCATTATGCTGACGGTGAAAAACGGTACATTATCGCCCCACAGGGTTTAAAAGTCGGACAGCAAATTATTTCGGGTAAAGGTGTGGCCCCTGAAGTGGGAAATACCATGTATCTGAGTGAAGTGCCTTTCGGTACGGTGATTCACAACATTGAACTGCGTCCCGGACAAGGCGCCAAAATGGCCCGCAGTGCCGGTTCGTATGCCCAGCTTATGTCGCGCGATGGCAAATTTGCCATTATCAAACTGCCTTCGGGTGAAACCCGTATGATTCTGCAGACTTGTAAAGCAACGGTGGGTATGGTTTCCAATGGCGACCATCAGTTGGAAAAATCGGGTAAAGCCGGACGTAGCCGCTGGTTAGGACGCCGGCCGCGGGTTCGCGGTGTGGCCATGAACCCCGTGGATCACCCCATGGGCGGTGGCGAAGGCCGTGCTTCGGGCGGACATCCCCGCTCGCGCAAAGGTTTGCCTGCTAAAGGTTATAAAACCCGTGCCAAAAAGAAGGCTTCGAGCAAATACATTATCGAAAAAAGAAAGTAATCTGAGCTGAATTAAAAAGATACGAATATGAGCCGTTCATTAAAAAAAGGACCTTACATACATTACAAGCTGGAGAGAAAGGTGCTGGCCAACGTGGAATCCGGTAAGAAAACGGTGATCAAAACCTGGTCACGTGCTTCCATGATTTCCCCTGATTTTGTAGGTCAGACCATTGCCGTACACAACGGAAACAAGTTTATCCCGGTGTACATTACAGAAAATATGGTAGGGCATAAACTGGGAGAATTTGCTCCTACACGGATTTTCCGTGGTCATGCCGGTAAAAAAGATAAAGGTAGAAAATAAAGCACAATAAAAATGGGATCAAGAAAACATATCAGTGCTGAGAAGCGTAAAGAAGAACGTAAAAAACTGTACATCGCACGTTTGCGGAATGTGCCTACTTCGCCAAGGAAAATGCGTTTGGTAGCCGACCTTGTCAGAGGTATGGATGCCGAACAAGCCTTGCATGTTCTGCAACACACCCAAAAAGAAGCTGCCGGGCATGTTTATAAACTGTTGCGTTCGGCTATTGCCAACTGGGAAGTGAAAAACGAAGGTGCCCGTATCGAAGACAATCAGCTGTACATAAAAACCATTACCGTGGACGGTGGCAGGATGCTTAAACGGATTCAACCGGCGCCCCAGGGACGTGCACACCGTATCCGGAAACGTTCAAACCATGTGACCCTCGTTTTGGGAAACCGGGTGGAAGAAATGAAAGTGGTGGAAGAACCTGTTGCTGAAGAAACAAACAAAGAATAAATTAACATCTTTAATAATAGATTAAATGGGACAAAAAACTAATCCAATAGGACTCAGGTTAGGAATCATCAAAGGATGGGACTCGTACTGGTATGGAGGAAAAAACTTCTCTGAGAAACTCGTTGAAGACAATGCCATCCGGAAATACCTGAATGCCCGTCTTGCCAAAGCCGGTATCTCTAAGATTATGATCCAGCGTACTTTGAAAATGGTAACGGTTACCATTTTTACGGCACGACCGGGTATTATCATTGGTAAAGGCGGTGCCGAAGTGGATAAACTCAAGGAAGAATTGAAAAAACTCACCAACAAGGAGGTGCAAATTAATATTTCCGAGATCAGACGTCCTGAACTGGATGCCCATTTGGTGGCGACCAATATTGCCCGTCAGATTGAAGGAAGGGTTTCCTTCCGTCGTGCCATTAAAACGGCCATTGCTTCCAGTATGCGTTTGGGCGCCGGAGGTATCAAGGTGATCATTTCCGGCCGTGTGGGCGGTGCCGAGATGGCCCGTAGCGAAATGTACAAGGAAGGTCGCATACCGTTGCATACCTTGCGTGCCGATATTGATTACTCACTGGTGGAAGCCCATACCACCTATGGCCGTATCGGTATCAAAGTCTGGATTTTTAAAGGTGAGATTTACGGTCGTCCCGATTTGGTGACCATTGAAGACAAAAGTGCCGGCCGTCAGCGGGGACCTGTCCGTGGTGGTGGAAGACCCAGGAGAAGAAGATAATCGCATTGCTAATATTTTAAAGGGAACATAAAAATGTTACAACCGAAAAAAACGAAATATAGAAAACAGCAGAAGGGGCGTATGAAAGGCAATGCCCAAAGAGGCGCCCAGCTGGCATTTGGTTCGTTTGGTATCAAAACCATGGAGCAGGCCTGGATTACCGGTCGCCAGATTGAAGCTGCCCGTCAGGCTGTTACACGTTACATGAAACGTCAGGGACAGATTTGGATCCGTATTTTTCCGGACAAACCGGTTACCAAAAAACCAGCAGAGGTACGTATGGGAAAAGGAAAAGGAGCGCCCGAATATTTCGTGGCACGGATTACGCCCGGCAGAATTCTGTTTGAAGCAGACGGTGTGCCTTTGGAAATTGCCAAAGAAGCCATGCGGCTGGCTGCCCAGAAATTGCCTGTAAAAACAAAATTTGTCGTCAGACGTGATTACGTCGAAAATTAAGAAGCGCTATGAAACAGGAAGTTATAAAAGAAATGAGTACGGCGGATCTGCAAGACAGATTGGTTGAGGAAAGAAAACACCTGACCAAGCTGAAATTGAACCATGCCGTTTCTCCATTGGAAAATCCGCAGGTGATTGTGGAAACCAAAAAAACAATCGCCCGTATGCTGACCGAACTCAGGAAAAGAGAATTAGAGGAAACAAACAATAAGTAATCGCTACAATGGAAAAGAGAAATCTTAGAAAAGAAAGAATTGGTCTTGTCGTGAGCAATAAAATGGATAAATCGATTGTCGTAAGAATCGAACGCCGTTTTAAACACCCCATTTACGGGAAATTTGTAAAAAAGACCAAAAAATTTATTGCTCATGATGAGAAAAACGAATGCAATATCGGTGATACCGTACGCATTATGGAAACGCGTCCTCTGAGCAAAAATAAGAATTGGAGATTAGTTGAAATTATTGAAAGAGCGAAATAACCATGGTACAACAAGAATCAAGACTTACGGTTGCTGACAACAGCGGAGCCAAAGAGGTACTGGTCATCAGGGTTTTGGGCGGTACAAAAAAGCGTTATGCCACCGTGGGCGACCAGGTGGTTGTCACCGTGAAACACGCCATCCCTTCCGGTAATATTAAAAAAGGAGCCGTTGCCAAAGCCGTTATGGTACGGACCAAAAAAGAAATCAGAAGGAACGATGGTTCGTACATCCGGTTTGATGACAATGCTTGTGTTTTGCTCAATTCGGCCGGCGAAATGATGGGGACCCGTATTTTCGGCCCTGTGGCCCGTGAATTGCGTGAAAAACAATATATGAAAATTGTTTCACTGGCACCCGAGGTGCTTTAATTTAAAGAAAGAAATTAGATATGGCAAAGTTGCATATAAAAAAGGGTGATAATGTGATGGTCATTGCCGGAAACGACAAAGGCCGCTCCGGTAAAGTGCTGGAAGTTATTGCCGAGAAAAACAGGGCCATCGTGGAAGGTGTGAATATGATTTCAAAACACACCAAACCCAATGCGCAGTATCCCAACGGCGGTATCATTAAAAAGGAAGCACCCATTCACCTTTCCAACCTGAAGGTGATTGATCCTTCCGGAAATCCTACCCGGACGGGGCGCAAGATGGACGAAAAGACTGGTAAATCTGTACGTTATTCTAAAAAATCAGGGGAGGTTATTAAGTAATGGAATATCAACCTAGATTAAAAAAACAATACTTTGAGGAAATTATTCCTGCATTAACCGAAAAATTCGGTTACAAGACAATTATGCAGGTCCCCAAATTGGTAAAAATTGCCATCAATCAAGGAATTGGTGCCGCCCTTACCGACAAAAAGCTGATCGATGCCGGCGTGGCCGAAATGACAGCCATTACCGGACAAAGGGCTGTTCCCACCATCTCAAAAAGGGATGTTTCCAACTTTAAGTTGAGAAAAGGAAATCCCATTGGTGTGCGTGTGACCTTGCGGGGCGATAAAATGTATGAATTCCTTGATAAACTGGTAGCGGTGGCTTTGCCCCGGGTGCGCGACTTTAAAGGAATTAACGATAAGGGATTCGATGGCCACGGAAATTATACTTTCGGTGTGCCTGAACAAATCATCTTCCCTGAAATTAATATCGATGACGTGATGCGTATTAACGGAATGGATATTACCATTGTAACAAGTGCCAAAACGGATGAAGAAGCCTTCGCACTGTTGAAAGAATTCGGATTACCATTTAAAAATCAAAAAAAATAAGCAAACATGGCAAAAGAGTCGATGAAAGCGCGGGAGCGCAAAAGACAAAAAATGGTTGAAAAGTATGCCGCTAAACGGGCTGCTTTGAAAGCTGCCGGAGATTTCGAAGGTTTGCAAAAGTTACCTAAAAATGCTTCGCCCGTTCGTTTACACAACCGTTGCCAGCTTTCGGGCAGGCCCAAAGGGTATATGAGACAGTTTGGAATTTCACGTATTGAATTCAGAGAAATGGCCCTCAAAGGTCTGATTCCCGGAATTAAAAAAGCCAGTTGGTAAAAAAATATAGAAGAAGATGAATACCGATCCAATAGCAGACTATTTGACAAGAATCAGGAATGCCGTAGCAGCCGGACACCGCATGGTGGAAATCCCCGCTTCGAACCTGAAAAAGAACATTACCAAGATCCTTTATGACAAAGGGTATATCTTGAACTATAAATTTGATGATTCGGGAAAATTCGAAACGATAAAAATCGCTTTGAAATATCACCCCGTAACCAAAATGCCCGCCATCAATACCATTCAGCGTGCTTCTACTCCCGGGTTAAGAAAATATGTCAATGCCAGGGAATTGCCGCGTGTGATGAACGGCCTCGGGATTGCCATCCTGTCCACCTCCGCCGGAGTGATCACCGATAAGGAAGCCCGTAAAATGAATGTGGGTGGCGAAGTAATTTGTTACGTAAGTTAATACAGGAGATAGAACAATGTCAAGAATAGGAAGATTACCGATAACGATCCCACAGGGAGTCGAAGTAAAGGTAAACGACAACAATGTGGTTACCGTGAAAGGCAAAATGGGAGAACTCACCCAGGTGGTTGACCCTGCCATCAGTGTCCAGGTGGAAGATGGCCGGATTGTTCTGGCTAGGGCTACCGAAAGTAAAGAACATAAATCCAAACACGGACTGTACCGTTCTTTGCTCAACAATATGGTCACCGGTGTCAGCCAGGGATTTACACTGGTACAGGAACTGGTGGGCGTTGGGTACAAAGCCGAAGCCAAAGGACAACTGTTGGAACTGGCCCTCGGCTACTCTCATAACATCATCATGGAGATCCCAGCCGAAATTAAAATTGAAACGGTTACCGAAAGGGGAAAAAATCCTTTGATTAAAATGACTTCGGCTAACAAACAGTTGTTAGGACAGGTTGCAGCCAAAATCCGTTCTTTCCGTAAACCGGAACCTTACAAGGGTAAAGGAATTAAATTCCAGGGTGAAGAACTCAGAAGGAAAGCCGGAAAATCTGCTGAGAAAAAATAATCAGACGCATTCATAAACTGAAAAATCCATTAAAGAGATGGCTATCAAGAATAAAAAAGTATTTCGTAGAAACAGGATTAAAATGCGGGTCAGGAAGACGGTGAAAGGAACCCCCGATCGTCCCCGTATGTCGGTCTTTCGCAGCAACAAACAGATTTATGTTCAGTTGATTGACGATCTGGCCCAAAAAACCTTGGTTTCTGCTTCCTCTACCGACAAAAGTCTGGAAGGACAAAAAATGACCAAAATCGAACAAGCGAATAAAGTAGGTAAACTTGCGGCGGAGCGTGCCCTTGCTGCCGGTATTCAAACTGTTGTTTTCGACAGAAACGGATACTTGTACCATGGCAGGGTAAAAGCACTTGCAGATGCAGCGAGAGAAGGTGGACTTAAATTTTAAGAGATTATGTCAAACGCAAACGTAAAAAAAATCAAATCCAGCGATATCGAGTTTAAAGACCGGCTGGTAAGTATCCAGAGAGTAACCAAAGTGACCAAAGGAGGAAGAACCTTCAGCTTCTCTGCTATTGTGGTGGTAGGAAACGAAAATGGTGTCGTGGGTTACGGACTGGGAAAAGCCAAAGAGGTTACCGCTGCCATTGCCAAAGGTATTGATGATGCCAAAAAACATTTGGTAAAGGTGCCCGTTCTGAAAGGTACCATACCACACGAACAAACCGGCAAATATAGTGGCGCTAAAGTGTATATCCAACCGGCAGCCCCCGGTACCGGCGTCATTGCGGGTGGTGCCATGCGTGCCGTTCTGGAAAGTGTGGGTGTGAAAAATGTGTTGGCAAAATCCAAAGGTTCTTCCAACCCGCACTCGGTAGTCAAAGCCACCATCGATGCACTTACCCAACTGCGTGACCCCATTACCGTCGCTCAGGTACGGGGTGTCGAATTAGATAAAGTTTTTAACGGATAGGAGGAGACACAGAGATGACAAAGTTGAGAATTACCCAGGTAAGAAGCGCTATCAACAAGCCTTCCCGTCAGAAAAAAACACTCATTGCTCTCGGGCTGAAAAAACTGCACCATTCCAAAGAGGTTGAGGCAACGCCGCAAATTTTGGGAATGATCGAAAAAGTGAAACATTTATTGAAGGTTGAAGAAATTTAAAAAGAAGGAAAAAGATGGATTTAAGCAATCTTAAACCGGCAAAAGGTTCCGTAAAGAACAAAAAACGTATTGGCAGAGGCCAGGGTTCCGGTCGCGGTGGTACCTCCACCAAAGGTCATAAAGGGGCCCAGTCACGTTCAGGTTACAAAACCAAGCTCGGATTTGAGGGAGGCCAGATGCCTTTGTTCAGAAGGGTCCCCAAATTTGGTTTTAAAAATATAAATCGTAAGGAATACCAAGGCGTTAACCTTGATGCATTGCAAAAACTTGCCGACGAGAAAAATCTCACCGTCATCGACCAGGCAGTGCTCATTGAAAACGGTTTGGCATCGAAAAACGATTTAATTAAAATTTTGGGCCGGGGCGAACTGAAAGCTAAACTGGAAGTTTCTGCGCACGCTTTTACTAAATCTGCCAAAGCTGCCATTGAAGCTCAGGGAGGTCAGGCCAATATAATTTAATATGGGATGAAAAAATTTATCGAGACCATACGAAATATTTATAAGATTGAGGAACTGCGTAAGCGTATTCTCTATACCTTGGGTATTATTGCCATTTACCGTTTAGGTTCTTATGTGGTATTACCCGGTGTGGACCCCAATATGCTTACCAACCTGCAAAATCAGGGGAGTTCGGGACTTATGGGACTGCTGAACATGTTTTCGGGCGGTGCTTTTTCCCATGCCTCTATTTTTGCCTTAGGTATCATGCCGTATATTTCGGCTTCTATTGTGATTCAGTTGTTGGGTATGGCCATCCCTTATTTTCAGCGGTTGCAACGTGAAGGAGAAAGCGGTCAGCGAAAAATTAATCAAATTACCCGTTACCTTACGGTCGCTATTGTCGCTTTTCAGGCACCTGCTTATATTGCCAACCTGGTTTCCCAAGTACCCCCCGAAGCCATTACACCTTTTAGTGCGGCAGTCACCAGACCTCCGGTCTTTTTCTGGGTTTCTTCCACCATTATCCTCATTTCGGGAACCCTTTTCGTTATGTGGTTGGGTGAAAAGATTACGGACAAAGGTGTCGGAAACGGTATTTCCCTGATCATTATGATTGGTATTATTGCCCGTTTGCCCGGAGCCCTTTTCCAGGAATTTGTTTCGCGGATTGTTGAAACCAACGGCGGAATGGTTTACTTCTTGCTTGAACTGGCCATGTTGGTGCTGGTTATCCTGTTTACCATCTTGTTGGTGCAGGGTACTCGGAAAGTACCGGTACAGTATGCCAAACGGATTGTGGGTAATAAACAGTACGGTGGTGTACGCCAGTATTTGCCTTTAAAAGTTAATGCGGCAGGTGTTATGCCCATTATCTTTGCACAAGCCATCATGTTTTTGCCCCTGACACTGGTGGGATTTGCCAAAAGTGATACGCTCAGTGGTTTTGCCGCTGCCTTTACCGATTTTAACGGACTGTGGTATAACCTCACTTTCTTTGTTATGATTATTTTGTTCACCTATTTCTATACGGCCATCACCATTAACCCGAATCAAATGGCAGAAGACCTCAAGAAAAACGGTGGTTTTATTCCGGGAGTAAAACCCGGACGGAAAACCGCCGAATATCTTGACAATATTTTGTCACGGATTACCCTGCCGGGGTCTATTTTCCTCGGCCTGATTGCCATTTTGCCGCTTTTTGCAAGGCTCATCGGGGTGAACAGCGGTTTTGCTGCCTTTTACGGAGGAACTTCCCTGCTGATTCTTGTGGGGGTTGTGCTGGATACGTTGCAGCAAATCGAAAGCTATTTATTAATGCGTCATTATGATGGTTTAACCAAATCGGGCAGGATTAAAGGTAGACCATCTGCTTTTGGCGGAATGTAAAATTTCTTCGGATGATACCTATTAAAACAGACGAAGAAATAGAAATACAAAGACACAGTTCTTTACTTGTTGGGAAAACTCTTGCCGAAGTGGCCCGGCATATCCGGCCCGGTGTAAAAACCATTACATTGGACAAGATTGCCGAAGAGTTTATCAGAGATCATGGTGCAGTACCCGGATTTAAAGGGTATGGCGGATTTCCCGCTACACTTTGTATCTCGGTAAACGATGCCGTAGTACATGGTATACCGGATGATACCGAATTGCAAGACGGAGACATTGTTTCCATTGATTGCGGTACCATTTGGGGTGGCTTCTACGGCGACTCGGCCTACACTTTTCCGGTAGGCGATGTCAAGGAAGAGGTTTTGTTGCTGCTCGAAAGAACAAAAAAAGCACTTTACCTCGGCATTGAACAGGCCGTTGCCGGAAAGCGGGTGAGGGATATCGGCTATGCCATTCAAACCTACGTGGAAAGTTTTGGCTATGGTGTGGTGAGAGATTTGGTTGGTCATGGCGTTGGCAGAAATTTGCACGAAGAACCCGAGGTGCCCAATTATGGCAGAAGAGGTACCGGACCGAAATTGAAAGCCGGTATGTGTATTGCCATTGAGCCGATGATCAATCTGGGAACAAAAGATGTTTTCCAGGAAGCCGATGGCTGGACCATCCGGACGGCCGATGGAAAACCTTCGGCCCATTTTGAGCATGATGTGGCCATTCGGCATGGTAAAGCGGATATATTATCCAGTTTTGAGGAGATAGAAAAAGTTTTAAATAAAAAATAGTTTTTATGGCAAAACAGCAGTCGATAGAACAAGATGGCACGGTAATTGAATCGTTGGGCAACGCTATGTTTCGCGTTGAATTGGAAAACGGTCACCGGATTATCGCCCATATCTCCGGCAAAATGCGCATGCATTACATTAAAATATTGCCGGGCGACAGGGTAAAACTTGAAATGTCTCCTTACGACTTAACCAAAGGCAGAATAACATTTAGATATAAATAGAAAAAATTTAACTATCATGAAAATACGTGCATCCATTAAAAAAAGAACACCCGATGACAAATTGGTTCGTCGGAAAGGTACTTTGTACATTATTAATAAAAAAAATCCGAAGTATAAACAAAAACAGGGTTAATCCTTTTATAACAATTAATAACAAGAATTATGGCAAGAATTGCTGGAGTTGACATTCCCCAAAATAAAAGAGGCGAAATCGGTTTGACCTATATTTATGGCATTGGCAGAAGTACTGCCCAGAAGATTTTAACCAAAGCCGGTATCGATTGGGATAAAAAAGTCCGGGATTGGGACGATGACGAACAAAACCGCATCCGTTCCATTATCAGTGAAATGAAAGTGGAGGGTGAATTGCGTTCGGAAGTGCAAATGAACATCAAAAGGCTGATGGATATTGGTACTTATCGTGGTATTCGTCACCGTATCGGCCTTCCTTTGCGTGGACAAAAAACTAAAAACAATGCCCGTACACGGAAAGGCCGGAAAAAAACCGTTGCCAATAAAAAGAAAGCCACCAAATAATAATTAGGATTTTACATTTTACGAAATAGAACGAAAATGGCAAAAAGGACCAGAAGTACAAAAAAACGTGTAGTCAAAGTGGACCCGGTAGGCCGGGCTTATATCCAGGCTACTTTCAACAACATTATCATCTCATTGACCAATGATGCCGGTCAGGTGATTTCATGGTCATCTTCAGGTAAAATGGGATTTAAGGGTTCCAAAAAAAATACCCCTTATGCAGCACAAATGTCTGCCGAGGATTGTTCCAAAGTGGCTTATGGCCTTGGATTACGTAAGGTGAAGGTCTACGTAAAAGGACCTGGTGCCGGACGCGAATCTGCCATAAGAACCATTAACTCCTCCGGAATCCAGGTAACCGAAATCGTTGATGTGACCCCCATTCCGCACAACGGGTGCCGTCCTCCCAAAAGAAGAAGAGTTTAATTTTTAGTATTGAAGAAACAGACAAACAAATAGATTATGGCAAGATATATTGGCCCAAAATCAAAAATTGCACGTAAATTCGGAGACCCTATTTTCGGTGCAGACAAATACCTTGAGAAAAAGAACTACGCTCCGGGACAACACGGCCAGATGCGCAGAAGGAAAAAACAGTCGGAATACGGGATGCAGCTGCAGGAAAAACAAAAAGCAAAATATACCTATGGTATCCTGGAAAAACAATTCCGTAATATGTTCCACAAAGCCTCGCGGCGCAAAGGCATTACCGGTGAAAACCTGCTTAAATTGGCCGAAGCCCGTTTGGATAATACCGTTTTCCGGCTGGGTATTGCACCTACCCGCGCGGCGGCCCGACAGCTGGTTTCGCACCGCCATATTATGGTGAACGGACGGATTGTCAATATTCCTTCTTATTCGCTCAGGGCCGGCGATGTGATTGCCGTGCGCGAAAAATCCAAAAACCTTGAGGTGATTACCGAATCCCTCGCCTCCAATAATAAATCTTTTTCCTGGCTGGAATGGGACGAGGCAAAAATGGAAGGAAAATTCCTGAATTATCCCGAACGGGATGAGATTCCCGAAAATATCAAGGAAAATCTCATCGTTGAGTTGTACTCTAAATAATTTATTACTGCTATTTAATAAAAAAGTTAAACTGATACTATGGCGATATTAGCATTTCAAAAGCCTGACAAGGTTATCATGAATGAAACTGACGGTTTCAAAGGCGTATTTGAATTTCGCCCCCTCGAACCCGGTTTCGGAATCACTATCGGCAATGCCCTGCGGAGAATCTTGCTCTCCTCCCTCGAAGGGTTTGCCATTACCAACGTAAAAATTGCTGGTGTAGTTCACGAATTTTCTTCTCTCGATGGTGTAATAGAGGATGTTACCGATATTATCCTGAACCTGAAGAAAGTACGCTTTAAACAGCAGATACCTGACGAAAATACCGAAGTAGTCAATATCGTTATTGGTGATCAGAGTGAATTCAAAGCAGGCGATATCAATAAATTCCTTTCCGTTTTTCAGGTTTTGAATACCGATGAGGTGATCTGTCATCTGGACCCTTCCGTGAAATTAAGCATGGAAATTACCATTGGCAAGGGACGTGGCTACGTACCGGCCGAAGAAAATAAAAATCCCGATGCCCCTGTGGGTACCATTGCCATCGACTCTATCCATACGCCCATTAAAAATGTAAAATACAGCATCGAAAATTATCGTGTGGAACAAAAAACCGATTACGAAAAACTGGTTTTGGAAATTATTACCGATGGCTCCATTCATCCCAAAGATGCATTGAAAGAAGCAGCTAAAATTCTTATTCAGCATTTTATGCTCTTTTCGGATGAAAAAATCTCTATTGATACCGAAGAAAAATCGGTTTCCGAAGAGTTTGATGAAAATACCCTGCACATCCGGCAATTGCTGAAAACCAAATTGGTCGATCTGGATCTTTCGGTACGTGCACTGAATTGCCTGAAAGCCGCCGATGTGGATACCCTCGGTGACCTTGTTTCTTATAATAAAAGCGATTTGTTGAAATTCAGAAATTTCGGTAAAAAATCTTTAACTGAACTGGAGCAACTGGTTGAGTCGAAGAATCTTGAGTTTGGAATGAATGTTGCAAAGTATAAATTAGATAAGGATTAAGAATCATGAGACACAGAAAGAGTTTTAATCATCTCGGAAGAACCAGCTCGCATCGTAAAGCCATGCTTTCCAATATGGCCACTTCCCTGATATTACATAAAAGAATCACCACTACCGTAGCCAAAGCCAAAGCGCTCAGGAGTTATGTCGAACCGTTGATTACAAGGTCAAAAGACGATACAACCCATTCGCGCCGTGTGGCTTTCAGCTACCTGCAAAGCAAAGAAGCGGTTACCGAACTTTTCCGTGAGGTGGCTAAAAAAGTGGGCGATCGTCCCGGTGGTTATACCCGCATCATTAAACTGGGAAACCGTGTGGGAGATAATGCCGATATGGCCATGATGGAACTGGTTGATTTCAACGAAACGTTGTTGGCTGAAAAAGAGGCTGCCAAAGGAAAAGCCAAACGTCGTCGTCGCGGGGGTAAAAAGAAAACGACCGAAACGGCCGCTCAGGCTCCCGTTGCTGCTGCCGAAGAAACCAAACAGGAAGCTAAGGAAACGGTAGCTGCCGACCAAAAAGCCGATGAAGCCAAGGAACAAAAACCCGAAGCCAAAACCGAAACCGCTCCCGAGGCTAAAAAAGAAGAACAGAACGATGTGAAAACGGCTCCCAAAGCGGAGGAAAAAGCCGATACCGGAAACGGTGAAGAAAAAAATGAGGAAAAAAAGAGTGAGGACGATAAGAAATAGATAGATTATTTCCTTGTTATAAAAAAACGGATGCCGGATTTTCGGTCTCCGTTTTTTTTTTGCCCTATTTTCCTGTAAAATCTTTTACGGATAAACCGTTTCATAAAAAGTGTATTATTTCGGCAGCACTCCCCGCCACGCCGGCAAACGGGTGCTCCGCTTGTAGTCCCCGAGTCCAAAATATTGTTTCGCAACGCCCGGTCAGGAGCTCCCTTGTCGCTCTGTCCGTGCTGCTTCACATACATTTTGGGCTCGTGGAGCTATCGCTGCGCCCCCGGCTGCAAAAATTCCATGGGGTAAACTGCTTGAAATGTATCAGTGAGCCATGAGATGTATTCAACACCAAAACAAATTGTTTCGGTCCAATGCTGGGAAATGAATCCCGAAATTTTTATCTTTGTTAGAAATTAACACCCCTGCATTATGGAAAAAATCTGGATGAAACACTGGCCGGCTGACATGCCAAAAAAAGTGACCTTTAGCGAAGGAAAGGTCCCCGTTTTCGAATACCTCCGGCTCCATGCCCGCCGTACACCTGATAAACCGGCCATCATTTTTTACGGCCGGACTTTGACCTATCGCGAGTTGGATATGTCTTCGGACAAATTTGCCCGTTATCTGCTATCGATGGGGCTGAAAAAAGGTGATCGTGTGGGATTGTTTCTCAACAACAGTCCACAATACGTGATAGCCCATTTCGGGATTTTAAAAATGGGGGGCATCGTTACGCCTTGTTCCCCTCTGTTTAAAGAGATGGAATTAAAGTATGAGGTAAACAATGCCGAAATGAAGTGCCTTGTCACCATGGACCAATTCATGCCCATTGTTCAAAATGTTTTACCCGAATTGCCTTCCCTCGAAGCGGTAGTTGCCACCAGCTTTCAGGATTATCTCCCTGCAGCGCCTACTTTGCATTTGCTGGACTATATGAAATTACCAAAACAACGCTTTGACGGGGTCAAAGATTTTATGGACATAATGGCGATGTCCTCTGAAAAGCCTGTGGAATCGCCGGCAGTGGATATGGAAAACGATATCGCCTTGTTTGAATACACCGGAGGAACTTCGGGTTTGCCCAAAGGCGCCATGCTGACCCACTTTGCCCATTTGTATAAACCTACGGTGGCCAATATCCTCATGGGAATCAATGCCGAAAGCAGGGTGCTGACCACCATGCCTTTCTTTAATATTGCCGGCATGCTTTTTTTGGTCGGGCCCGTACTGCAGGGTGCTACCAACGTGATGCTTACACAGTTTGACCCATTGGCGGTTTTGCAGGCTATTGACAAGTATAAGGTGACAGAGTGGTATAGTGCCGTTCCCATGAATCTGAGTGTTATGGGGCATCCTGAGGCAAACCGGTACGATTTAAGCAGCCTGAGATTTAATCTGACTACTTCGTTTGTTGTGTCGCTTGATGAACAAATTGCCAAAAAATGGGAAGCCTTTACGGGTGGATGTCCCCTTTTGGAAGGAGCTTATGGATTGAGCGAAACCCATACGCTGGATACTTTTTGCCCGCGTCAAAAAATAAAATATGGTAGTATGGGTATCCCCAGTTTTGATGAGGAATTTAAAATTGTGGATTTTCAGGATAAAACCAAAGAGTTACCCGTTGGGCAAGAGGGTGAAATTGTGTTGCGGAATCCCGGGGTAATGAAAGGATACTGGAAAAACCCCGAAAAAACGGCTGAAACTTTGGTTGATGGTTGGGTATATACCGGCGATGTGGGTAAGTTTGATGAAGATGGCTATTTGTATTGGCTGGGGCGTTACAAAGAAATGATAAAAGTTTCCGGATTTTCGGTTTTTCCCGAAGAGGTAGAAGCACTGATAAACCAACATCCGGCAGTATTGGAAAATGCAGTGATTCCCATTCCCGATAAAAGGAAAGGGGAAGTCATCAAAACATTTATTGTACTCAAACCCGGATATGAGGGTAAAATTTCCGAAGAAGAAATCATAGCCTGGGCAAAAAAGAATATGTCTTCACACAAAGTGCCGGTCTATGTTGAATTTCGTAAAGCACTCCCTAAACAAGGGGTCAAACTCCTGCGCCGGATCCTGCGGGAGGAGGAATCAGCAAAAGCACAGACCGGTAAGCAGGAATGACCAACCAAAACAGGGGGGAGAGTTGTTCGAATGTTTGTTATCCGTTACATATCAAAATATTACTATTTTTGTGAAAACTAAAAAACAGAAAAGATGAAAAGACTATCAGTTATTTTAATGGGAATGCTTTTTATGCTTCCTTTACTCCAGGGATGTTCTACCCTTAAAGTAAATTACGATTACGATAAAAAGGTGGACTTTAATCAATATAAAACGTACCAGTTTTACGGTTGGGCTAAAAATACCGATAAGAATCTGAACTCTTTGGATAAAGAACGGGTGGAGGATGCTTTTGCCAAAGAATTTAAGAGGCGTGGTTTAACCTATGTAAAAGATCATGGTGATTTGGTTGTTGCACTCTTCTTTGTAACCAAACAAAAGACCCAAACAACAGCCAATACCACCGGCTTCGGAGCTCACGGTGGTTACTATGGCGGCTATTACGGTTACGGTCCCCGTTGGGGATGGGCCCCCGGGTTTAATTATTCAACCACTACCTATACCCAACATGAATATAAAGAAGGAACTCTCATTGTTAATGTTTTTGATGCCAAAGCCAAGAAATTGATTTGGGAGGGCATTGCCACCGATGCTTTAAAAGAAAAGCCGGAAGGCCGTGAAGAACGTATTCAACATGCCGTTGAAAAAATCATGGAGAATTACCCTGTGAAACCATTGGCCGAAAAGAAAAAGAAATAATCCTGTGTTTTTTTAAAAGAGTAAGCCCCGGTTTTCCGGGGTTTTTTTTGTCAATATACCCTTATGTCCCTTCTTGTTTTAACCTTTGGCAACAGGTTTCGCACTCATCTGCATAATTCATAAAGGGTATTTTAATGGTATTCAGGGAGGTAAGTTTTCTTGAAAAAAAATATCAAATAAGACTTGGATAGACAAAAAACTTTGTTACTTTTGCCGTCCGCTTTTGGGAGAAAGCAAT
>CAYYRE010000045.1:0-18579 GCA_964473895.1 uncultured Lentimicrobiaceae bacterium
AATCATTTCCCACAAAGTTATGAAATATCCCTATTTTAGCTGAAATAAACTATCTCTTAATCAGTAGGTTTAACTTTTTAATGTTTCGCTTCCAAAAAGGAAACCTTCATGGTGGATACCTGCCGGGGGCTAACCTATCCAGGTCAGGTTTTATCCACCGGAAAATGCACCACTTCCACACCGGCACGGCGCAACAGATCCAGTCCATCGGTTATACGGTATTCGCGTGCATAAACCACACGGGAGATCCCTGCCTGGATAATCAGTTTAGAGCATTCCACACAGGGCGAATCGGTCACATACAGGGTAGCTCCTTCGCTGCTGTTGTTCGACTTGGCCACTTTGGTGATGGCATTGGCCTCAGCATGCAGTACATATTGCTTGGTGGTTCCGGTTTCATCCTCACACACATTTTCAAATCCCGAAGGCGTGCCGTTGTACCCATCCGAAATAATCATACGGTCCTTCACAATCAGCGCCCCCACCTGCCGCCGTTGGCAATAGGAATTTTTTGCCCATACCTGCGCCATTTTCAGATAACTTTTGTCGAATTTAGCTTTCTTGTCTTCCATAACACCCTTATTATTTGCCCCGCTAAGATAAATATTTGAACGGAACCCGGGCCATATTTTATATCTTTGTCATCTCAATATTTAACACAAAAAACCCATGTCTGAATTCATCAACAATACAGAACGAAGAATTAAAGATTTACAGGCTTTCATTTCCGGCATCATTTTTCAGCGGGAAAAAGGCGCCGAACTCATCAAAAAATACGAAAAAGCCATTGAACAGGTGGAGCCTTTTGATGTTATGGTGGTGGTGCACAAACTTATGCAAGACAATCCGCAGGGAGAAGCCCTGTACCGGTTGAAAAAAGGCATCAACCGCTCACTCAATATGCTTTACAAAGGATTGGTTTCCAGAGAAATTCCCAAATATCAAACCCAACCTTTTTTCGGTATCCTGCAGAAAGAAAACAATGCACTGAACGAGCGGCTCATTGCCATGCGGCCTTTTATCAAAGCCTTTAACGAAAAAGGTGCCGGCGAAGAAAAAATCAATGCCTCGCTGGCCGAAATCAGGAAACGGGTTGCCTCACTACAAGAATTCAACTTGCACTATATCAAAAAAGAGAACATCCTTTTTCCGGTGATCGAGAAATATTTGCCCGAATACGGCTGTCTGCCGATGATGTGGTCGTACCATGATGACATCCGCAACTTTATTAAAGATACGGTGGAAATAATTGAAAACGGAAATACCGACCTGAAAAGGCTCAACCGTTTGTTGGGGGATTTGTTTTTTAACATGTACGCCATCCGCTTTCGCGAAGAATACATTTTGTTCCCCGTTATTTTCGACAAAATTCCGGAGGAAGAACTACACGATATGCTGGAACAATCTTTTGATGTGGGCTTTGCGTTTATTACAGCCCCTTCCAAAAAACTACTTGATAAAAAGCCGGCAAAAACAAAGAAAAATCATAATGAGAAGTTGCTGTCCATCGAAGAACTGGGCGATACCTTACTGGATTTCGACACCGGCAAACTCACCATTCAGCAGGCCATCATGATGTTAAACCATTTGCCGGTGGATGTAACTTTTGTAGATGAAAACGATCAGGTACGTTATTTTTCCACACCCGGCGACCGGATATTTCCCCGTTCCAAAGCCATCATTGGACGACTGGTGGAAAACTGCCATCCGCCGTCCAGTGTGCATGTGGTGAAACAGCTTGTGGATGCTTTTCGTTCGGGAAAAAAGCAAAAGGAAAGTTTCTGGATTCAAATGGGACAAAAGTTTATCCTGATCCAATATTTTGCCCTGCATGACGAACACGGGAACTTCCGCGGCACACTGGAAGTCAGCCAGGATGTAAGCGATATTCGTAAATTGAAGGGCGAAAAAAGGCTCATGGATGAGTAGCAGCAGTCTTGCTCCTATAACTTTGCAACCTGTTGCAGCAAACGCGCGATATCGCTATCAAACTCTTCCTTTAATTCCGGCGGGAACGCACCGAAACCATTCATCCGTTTTGAAAGGGAATCGTTGAGGATTTCCCAAGCCTTGGATTTGCGCGAATTCAAAAAATGACTCTCTACCATTTCCTGGGGAACCAATTGATATTTGTCAGCGAGGAGACGGATTTCGACCTCTATCTCGTCCAATACTTCAAAAACTTGTTGTTTTTTTTCCTGGCTCAAATCTTTTTCCACCTGTTGCATCCGCAACGCCTTTCCGGAGGAAAGCACTTCCCGTATTTCAACGACCATCTTCTCCAACAGAAACAGCGTAGAAGAAAAGGAGCGCCGGTGATTGGGCTGTAAATCAATTGTTTTCATAAAGGATCATGGATTTGATATTGTCATGCGTTGTATCTCTTTATTTTTAAAATCAGAAGGCTATTTTCTGAATAACTATTTTATCTGTCGGATCATTTCGTTTCCCGACTGAAAAGCCATCATCGCGTCCTTTTTTCAATGCAGGGACGCCCCATTTCATCCATTCGGGCTCGGGAGCGCCTTTTAAGTAATAATCAAAAAACTGTTGAAAGCGGCGGGTCAGGTCTTTTTCGTCGGCACGACGGTTCAGGTTATGGGGCTGTCCGTTGTACACCAGCATCCAAACCGGTTTGTTGAGCCGGCGCATGGCATTAAAGAGTTCAATCCCCTGATACCACGGTACCGCGTTATCCTTATCGTTGTGCATGATAAGCAGCGGGGTATGGATACGTGGTACGAAAAACAACGGCGAATTTTGCAGATACAACGGCAGTTTATCCCACAAGGTACCGCCGATACGGCTCTGTGTGTGCTCGTATTGAAATTCGCGGCTCATCCCCGACCCCCAACGGATTCCGCCATAGGCCGAAGTCATGTTACTCACGGGAGCACCGGCTTCGGCACAACGGAACAAATCGGTTTGCGTAACCAGGTAAGCCGACTGGTAGCCCCCCCAGCTTTGTCCCTGCATCCCGAGACGGGCACGGTCGATAAACGGAAAACGACTGCACATGGCTTCCGTTCCGCTCACAACGGCATCATAAGCACTGGCTCCGGGCCATCCCACACGGTATTTGATGTCCGGTACAAAAATCACATAGCCATTGCTGGCATAGTAACTAAAATTAATCACAGAACGAATGGGACGCGGTGCATAATAACGATGCAAACGGTCAGAATAACGTTCGTAAAAATAAACCAACATGGGATATTTTTTGTCCGGACGGAAATTGCCCGGTTTGTACAACAACCCCTGCAGGGTATCCCCGTTGAAAGTCACCCATTGCACCAATTGCACCGTTCCCCACAAATAATCTTTTTGCTGTGGGTTGGCATGCGATATCTTCCGGACATCCGAGAAGTCTCCGGCACTCACATACAAATCGGGGTAAACCCGGAAACTTTCTTTCCGCCAGATCAATGTTCCGGCATGTTTGGCCTTTACGGGCCTGTTGTAGGCAAAATCATCAAAAACCAGCTGCCGGAGCTGTTTGTTCTTTGTGTTTAGGGAATAGAAACCGGCTTTTTTGTTTTTCAACTGAAAAGCCGAAAGCAACATCTTTTGTGGAAGCGTTTGTGCTTCTTTGTCCAGTTTAACATAACGGAACCGGATATTTTTCTTTCGTCCCTCTCCCCGGGTCAGGTTTACAGGGGCTGTTTTTCCGGAAGGATCAAAAGACCACAAATCATATCGGTCGTAAATCACCATACGCCCCTTCCGTGTCCAGCCGGCCATACCATAGGGCGGCGCCATGTTGGGCACATCGTTCAGAACATTGTAAAACGGAACTTTCACCCGTCCGGTGACATTCCGGCTTTTTCCCGTTTTCACGGAATAAACATACCACGCGCTGTCCTGCAGGTTATACCACGACACGTATTGCTGGTCTGGCGAAAGACTGGTTCCGTAAGCCACTTTCGGAACAATCAGTTTTCGCTGACCCGTTTTCCGGTTTACCAGATAAACATCGCTGTACCACTGACCGATCCAGGAGGTCATCTTCAGGTAAGGACGGTTGTCAAATCCCAGGCTGTACAGCCCTTTTGCTTTGGTATCGATTGGCACTTCTTTTAAAGCAGGGGTTGCTAATTGAACAAACTTTTTATCTTTTGGAAAAAAAACAGCAACATAGCTGCGGTTCTTTTCCCTTTTGAGTTGTACTTTTTGCTGAGGCTGGAGCAGCGTATCGTGGTAAGTCCAGATATCGAGGCGTACCTTTTCACGCGGCGCCAAGGTGTCTTTTAGTGGAGGCAACGGTTTGGGGGCTGTTCCGAAATAAAGTTCCGTTCCGGAACGGTTAAAATAAATTTTCCCATGGGTACTCACCGACCACCCTTTGCGCAGGTTCCCAAAATCTTTTCCGGAAACCAGAAAGCGGGTATTGTTTTTCAGGTCCGCATAATATAAACCGAAAGCTTTGTTCTTAACGGTATCCTTCGAAAATGTAAAAGCCGCCTGACCGCCGTTTTCATCTACCGCCACATTTTTCACCACCCCCTGTATATTCAAAAGGGTATCCGTTTTAGAATGTTTGGCCGAAAACACCAGCACCAAAGAGCGTTTAACCGTATCGCGCGGCACACTGACAAAGAGACAGGTTTGTCCGTTTTTCGAAAGCGCAAAGGTGGTCACATTTTGAAAGCCCAGCGAATCGCCGGTATGTTCGTTCAACAACATAAGCAGTGCCCCTTCGGGCTTTTTCAACTTCTTTTCTTTGGTTTTGGTACCGGCTTTTTTGTTTTTCTTTTCCGCGGGAATTTTCTTTTTCATTAAAACAGCGAGCCACTCCCCTGCCTTTTCGGGAACTTCCACCTTTTGAATTTCGCCGAATTTTTTTACCGTCTGCTTTCCGGTATAATAAAGACCCAGAGAATCTTTGGGCAGTTTATTCTTTTTCACCTTTTTTCTTTCAAGATGCAGCACTTTTTCATATTGCGGCCGGATGTGGTACACCAACAGTTGTCCATCGGGCATAAAACGGGCCTGACTGCCCCGCCACAAGGAATCAATTTTTTGATTTTTCACATCATAAACATAGAGCCAGCCATCCCCCTCCTGGGGATTCACTTCATAGGATACAAAACGGCCATCATAGGAAATGATGGGATGTTTCAGATCTTTCCAATGGTCGTAAACGGAATGGTCCAAAGGTTTTTTCTGCTGGGCCAAAAGAGAGAGTGAAGCAAACAGTCCCAGTAACAAAAAGAGATTTTTTTTCATGGCTTTTGTATTAAGATTAGAATGAAAAGCGGAGATGGACGCCTTGGTAAGCCGGATGCCGGAAAGTACCGACCGGTTGAAAAACGGGCGAAACATCCAAAGAAAGGTTATCGGAAATATTCCAATGCGACAAATGGGCATCCACATTGGCATCGATGATTTGCAACAAGTACCAGGCTCCCCCGACAATGTAAGAGAGTTGCATGTTACGCCGGTAATAATCGCGGATGTATTGCAACGTTTCCTTGCTGTATTTTTCGGCAAGGGGATCGTCACACTGCGGATTGTTTGTTTTACAATTATACGCTGCTTTATAGAGCCGGTATTGTTGTGTATTGGTTACGGCAAAATAGCCGATGACGCCGAATCCAGTGTAAACGATGGGAACTTTCCAGAATTTGTGGTTATATATTTGCCCCAGACCCGGCATCAGGGCCATCAGCGAAGCTTTTTTCGGGTCGCGGGGCGGATGCTTGGGCCTGGTTTTTTTTTCTTTCACGTTTTTTTGACCGGAAGGGATGTTGTTTTGCCCACAAAGCGGTCCTGAGGCCATAAGAAATAAAAAAGCCCATCCGACGGAAAACAAAACAAGCCGAAATTGATGCACATTCACAAGTTTATTTTTTCTCAAGGGCAGAAACCACGCGTTCCAGGGTCTCGTCATCTTTAAAAGAAATAACGATGCTACCGGCCCCTTTATTGTTTCTTTTCAGGCTCACCCGGGTACCGAGCAACGTACTCAAATCGGCCGTGATTTTTTTGTATTTCTCAGGGAGTTCCGTGCTTTTTTCCCTTTTCTTTTTGCCACGGGGGGCCTGCATATCCCTGACCATTTGCTCAATTTGACGGACACTCAGCCCTTCCTCCAGGACGAGCTTCAACAGCCGCAGTTGTGTGGCTTCCTGTTCAACGGGGAGCAATGCCCTGGCATGCCCCATGGAAATGGAACCATCGCGCAATGCAATCTGTATTTCAGGGGGTAATTTTAAAAGGCGCAGAAAATTGGTAATGGTGGTTCTGTTTTTCCCCACTTTTTCACTCAATTGCTCCTGGGTAAGGTCACACTCTTCGATCAGCCGTTTATAGCTAATGGCCACTTCGATGGCATTGAGGTTTTGCCGGTGGATATTTTCTATAAGTGCCATTTCGAGCATTTGCTCATCATTGGCCACGCGGATAAAAGCCGGAATAGTTTTCAGCCCGGCCATGATGGTGGCTTTCAGCCGGCGTTCTCCGGCAATGAGCTGATAATGTTCGCGTCCCATTTTCCGCACGGTCACCGGTTGGATGACGCCCTGGCTTTTAATGGATTCGGCCAATTCACGCAACATGGCTTCATCGAAGTCGGTACGCGGCTGGAAAGGATTCGCATCAATTTGGTTCACATCCAATTCGGCAATGGCACCGGCCACATAATTCCCGGAAATATCCTTGGAGGTAATATCGGTATCGGGGCTGCTCAATATGGCATCCAGCCCCCTTCCCAAAACCCGCTTGGTCGATTTTTTAGTTGTCATCGGCAGTTTCTATTTGTCTTTCAGAATTTTTAATCTGGGTCATGTCGTTTTTTTGCAACAGTTCTCTGGCAAAATTCAGGTAATTGATGGCGCCAATACTCTGGGCATCGTGCATAATGATGGATTTCCCGAAACTGGGAGCTTCGCCCAGGCGGGTGTTGCGATGGATAATGGTGTCGAACACCAGATGCTGAAAATGTGTTTTTACCTCTTCAACAACTTGTTTTGAAAGGCGCAAGCGAATGTCGAACATGGTAAGCAAAATGCCTTCGATATCCAGCCCAGGGTTCAGGTTTGTTTGCACGATTTTAATGGTATTCAATAATTTACCCAGTCCTTCGAGTGCAAAATATTCGCATTGAACGGGAATAATTACCGAATCGGCAGCCGTCAGGGCATTCACGGTAATCAGCCCGAGCGATGGCGAACAGTCGATGATCACCATATCGTACCGGTCACGTACCTTATCGATAACACGCTTCATTTTTTTCTCGCGGTTGGGCAAATTGATCATTTCGATCTCGGCACCCACCAGATCGATGTGCGAAGGCAACAGATCCAAGTTGGGTGTGGAGGTTTCGAGAATCACTTTGTCCGGATTTTCGCCATCGATCATACACTCGTAAATACTGGTTTGTATGCTTTTGGGGTCAATACCAATACCCGAGGTGGCATTGGCCTGCGGATCGGCATCCACCAGCAGGGTTTTATATTCCAGCACCGCGAGGCTGGAAGCAAGGCTAATGGCTGTGGTGGTTTTTCCCACGCCTCCTTTTTGGTTGGTAATGGCAATGACTTTACCCATATCTTTTCGTGCTTAAAGTACAAAAATACAATTTCCTTTTTCCTTACGCATCTTACCGATGGCCAAAGTTATGAACAGGGCCAAAGGTACCCTTGGGAAGAGCAACCAGCCAATTATTCAGCCGGAGCATTTTCTTCTTTTCCGAGGTCATCGAAACTGAGGTCGATGTCTGTCTCGGTAGGGGTTTCCATAAGATGTTCTTCCGCAGGAGACTCTTCCTCGGGAGCTTCTCCGGTTTCGATAAAACGAATAGCAGCATCCAGGCCCTTCACAAATTTCTCAAAATCTTCTTTGTACAGGAATATTTTGTGTTTTTCATAAAAAAATTTTCCCTGTTCGTTTTGAAAGCGGCGTTTGCTTTCGGTAATGGTAAGATATAGCTGATCGTTGCGTGTGGCCTTCACATCGAAAAAGTAGGTTCTTTTTCCTGCCCTGACGGCCTTGGAAAAAATATCTTCCCTGCGTTTCGGTTTTTCTTGTCCTTCCATGGGCATGCTCTCTTTTTTAAGGTTTCTTAACAACACAAAAATAAGAATATTCCGATAAATCAAAATGCTTTTACAGGGAATGTTGAAAAATCCGACATATTGTTAACAACATTTCATACTGATTTGGCCTTGAAATATTTAGATCACCCCTAAAAAGACCACTTTGCATAATAAATTTTATTTAGATTTATTCCATATTAGTTGTATTTTTCGTTACTTTTGTCCCACGTATTAAAAAGCACCACCCGCAAGGGTAGTTTGCTTATAACCATTTAATTATCAAGT
Source organism: uncultured Lentimicrobiaceae bacterium (assembly GCA_964473895.1). Classification (GTDB taxonomy): domain Bacteria; phylum Bacteroidota; class Bacteroidia; order Bacteroidales; family F082; genus Sulfidibacterium. The sequence continues at coordinate 8,322 of CAYYRE010000045.1, forward strand.
TGTAATGGCGAAATTTGAGATTATTATGCCCAAAATGGGCGAAAGTATTATAGAAGCCACCATCACCAAATGGCTGAAAAAAGAAGGTGACCGGTTGGAGGAAGATGATGCCATAGTGGAAATTGCCACCGACAAAGTGGACTCGGAAATACCCAGCCCGGTAGAAGGAACACTGGTAAAAACGCTTTTTGAGGAAGGCGCTGTGGTCCCGGTGGGGACGGTGATTGCCTGGGTAGAAACCTCCGGAGAAGGGGAAACGGAACCGGCCGAAGAATCCGTTACCGCACCGGTACCAGCAGAGGAGCAAGCCCCGGCGGAGGAAAGAAAACAAAAATCAGTTGTGGCGGAAGTAGAAACTATCCGCTCATCGGAAAGCAAGCGGTTTTATTCGCCTTTGGTACGCAGCATAGCCAAAAAGGAAAAGATTTCGCCGGCCGAACTGGAAAATATTCCGGGCACAGGAAAAGAGGGCCGTGTAACCAAACGGGATGTATTGGCTTATCTTGAAAAAAGAACAACTGCAAAAGAAACTACACGCCCGGCCGCTCCATCGGCAGCCTCCGCTCCAAAAATCGAACTTCCGCCCGTACATACCGAAACGGGGGATGAAGTGGTGGAAATGGACCGTATGCGAAAGCTTATTGCCGACCACATGGTGATGTCCAAAAGAGTTTCGGCTCACGTCACCTCTTTTATTGACGTGGATGTGACTTCCATTGTCAACTGGCGTAACAAGGTAAAAAACGGATTCCAGCAACGCAACGGCGAAAAAATCACCTTCACCCCTATTTTTATTGATGCGGCGGCAAAAGCACTGCGCGAGTTTCCCCAGATCAATGCCTCGGTGGACGGTTACAACATCATCTACCGGAAAAATATCAATATCGGTATGGCCACGGCCCTTCCCAACGGGAACCTCATCGTCCCGGTGATTAAAAACGTAGATGAAAAAAGTCTGCTGGGCATTGTCAAAGCGGTGAATGCACTGGCCTCCAAAGCCCGCAGCAATAAACTGAGTCCGGATGAAATCCAGGGGGGAACCTTTACGGTGACCAACTTCGGTACTTTTGACAGCCTGACCGGCACACCGGTCATCAACCAGCCACAGGTGGCTATTCTCGGTGTTGGCGCTATTCGCAAGAAACCAGTGGTACTGGAGACATCCCAGGGAGACGTTATTGCTATAAGACATATTATGATTCTCTCACTGGCCTACGACCATCGCATTGTGGATGGCGCCCTTGGCGGCATGTACCTGAAACGGCTCAAAGAAATCCTGGAGAAATGGGATATGCAAACGGAAGTGTGAAAATTTTGAATTTAGATTTTAGATTTTAGAATTCGGAAGGTAGAATTCTAAAATCTGAATTCTAATTTCCCGTGCCGGTCTCCATAGGAGTTTCTTTGGAAGATTGGAGCGGCAGCGCCTCGCGACGGAAACGAATGTGCAGCAGGCGGCCCACGGCGACCGAAGGAAGCCCGTGGAAAGCCGTTGCGAAACACCGTTTTCCGACACGGGGACTACAGCGGAAAGCACGCCCGGGCACCCACACAAAGCATCATCCCCTCTCTCCTTTTGGATTCGTGCCCAACAGTCACACAAAAAATAATGTATCTTTGCCTGCTATGGTGATTGCCGAAAATATCCATAAGTCTTTCGGAAAGGTAAATGTACTGAAAGGCATTGACTTGCAGGTCAACGAACAAGAAATTGTTTCCATTGCCGGCGCTTCGGGAGCAGGCAAATCCACCCTTTTGCAGATTCTCGGTACCATTGAAAAACCCGACAAAGGACGGGTATTGCTTGATGGCGTGGAAGTGAGTCGCATGAAAGACAAGGAGTTGTCGGCTTTCAGAAACCAAAAGATCGGGTTTGTTTTTCAGTTTCATCACCTGCTGCCCGAGTTTACTGCTTTGGAAAACATCTGTATTCCGGCATACATTGCGGGCAAAAGCAGGAAAGAAGCCGAAGCAAGGGCCTATGAGTTGCTGGATTTTATTCATTTGGCCGACAGGGCCACACACAAACCGGCAGCCCTTTCGGGGGGTGAGCAGCAACGTGTTGCCGTAGCCCGGGCGCTTATGAACAATCCTTCGGTAGTTTTTGCCGATGAGCCATCGGGCAATTTGGATTCAGCTGCCTCAGAGGCACTACACCGTTTGTTTTTAGAACTGCGCCAAAATTTTGGACAAACCTTTGTCATTGTTACCCATAATAAAACACTGGCCGCCATGGCCGACCGTCAGTTTTTTATGAAAGACGGAATGCTTACCCACGAAAATATCTGAGACAAAATGACGTTAGAGCAACAGTAAAACCCATGAACCATACCATGCGCCGTACGGAGAAATTCTTTCTTTCCCTTTTGTTTGTTGTTTTGTCGGGTTGTTTTGCCGCCCCGGGTCTTATGGCCCAACAAGCCAAAACCTACGGGGAGGCAATGGCCAAAGGAAATAAACTGCTTCAACAAAAAAAATACATCGATGCCAAGGCCTATTTTCAGATGGCGCTGCGCTTTAAAATACATGATCCTGCAGCAACCCAAAAGATTGAAGAAACGGTAAAACACCTTAAAGCAGGAGAAAGCCGCCAGGAGGCATACTATGACTTCATTGACCGGGCGGATAATTATTATGACAAAGAAATGCTTGACAGTGCCGTAAAAGCATACCGTGAGGCGTTGACCATTATTCCGGACGACAGCTATGCCCTGGGAAGGATCAAAGCCATCAAACGGCAACAAACACTGGAAAAGAAAAAGCTGGCACAATATCAAAAAGCTGTTCGCTCGGGAGATTCGTTGTTGTCGCACAACCTTTTTGATGCCGCCATAGCCGCCTACGAAAAAGCACAGAATTTATTCCCAGGTAAATCATTGGCGACCAACAAGGTAATTCTTGCCCGGCAGTTACAGCACAACTATCAAAACCGGCTGAAAGCAGCGCAAAAGGAGATTGAAACGGCCAAACGATACCTGCTCACGAGCAATTATTCCGCAGCACTGCACCATTACAAAAGGGCCGATTCGCTCATGCCCGGCAACCCGGAAGTCATCAAAAGGATACATGCGTTGGGGCCTAAGGCACAGAAACAAATGGCCTATTCCAAAGTAGCCGATGCAGCCGACCGGCTTTACATTGCCAAAAATTACATGGCAGCGCTGGAAAAATACCGGCAGGCACAAAAACTTTGGCCTGAGAACAGTTATCCCGCCGAAATGATAGAGAAAGTAACCACGCAGCTTGCTGCGCAGCGAAAAAACCTGGAACAAAACTACCGGACTGCCATCCGGCAAGCCGACAGTTTGTTTAACCGGCAGGAGATGCATAACGCCAAAGCACAATACAATCTGGCGCTGAACCTGAAACCCGATGCCGCCTATCCCCAAAAGCAACTCCGCACCATAAAAGATTGGTTTGTCAAACAGCAACAACAGTTACAGGCCAATTACCGGTCGGTCCTGCGTACCGCCGACAGCCTGTTTGGCCAAAGGGCTTACATTGCGGCACAAGAGCAATACCGTGAAGCCTTGAAAACACGCCCCAATGACCCCTATCCGGCCCAAAAGCTGAAAGAAATTGACACCCGGCTGGCAGCCATTGCCCGGCAAAAAGAAAAGGAAGCCCAATACCAAACACTTGTATCAGAAGCCCAAAAGCTGCAAGCAGCCGGCCATTTTGACCTGGCCATTGAAAAATACCGGCAAGCACAGGCCCTGAAGAATGCCGATGCCTTTTGTCAGGCACAAATTGATAAAATCAATGCGTTGCTGTTGCAAATGAAAAAACAAAAGGAGAGGGATGCCCGCTATGCCCAACAGATCATTCTTGGTGAAAAATTGATGCAACAAAAACAGTTGGATGAAGCCAAAAAAGCCTTTACCCATGCGCTGGACATAAAACCCGGAGAGGCCATTCCCACCCAAAAAATAAGGATGATCGACAGCCTGATACGGGAAAAATTCCGGTTGGCCCGGATAGAAAAAGAATACCAAACAAATGTTCAGCAAGGCAAAAGGCTCTTTACCCAAAAAAAATATGCGGAAGCACTGGCTTTTTTTAAAAAAGCCAAAACATTGAAACCGGAAGACACCTATTCGGGCAAAATGATACAAAGTATCGAAACGACACTGGCAACCATTGCCCGTGCCAAAGCGTTACAGCAGGCTTATGATGAGAGCAATGCCAAAGCCGACCAGCTGCTTAAAACACAAAAATACGAATTGGCCAAAGCGCAGTACCAGAACAGCCTGACCATAAAACCGGACGAAACCTATCCGAAAAAACAGATCGCCGAAATCAATACCATTTTGGTGCGTTTGGCCAAAGAAAGGGAACAACGGTATGCCGCCGCCCTTTCGAAAGCCGACAACCTGTACAACAGCCGCCATTACCGTAAAGCCCTTGAGCAATACAAAGTAGCGGCAAGTATAAAACCCGGTGAACCCTATCCGCATGAACAGGTAACAGCCTGTAAGACATACATTGCCCAAATGGTTGCCGAACAAACCGCCTGGTACAAGGAAGCCATTGCGGAAGCGGATAAACTATACAAAGAAAAAATATTCGACAAAGCCATCAGGGCGTACAAAAAAGCCGGAAAAGCCAAACCCGACGAAACTTATCCCGGGCTAATGATTCGCAAAATCACCGACTATATCCAAAAAAATGCCATTGTCGACCTTATCAGCCAAAAAACCTTGCTGCCGGCCAATAAAACGGAAAAGCTCACCTTTAAGCCTGTACCCATCAATGTGAGAAAAAGCAACTACATTTATGTAAAATTACGTAATGTTACCGGAAAACCGTTTCGTATCATTTTTACCTACGGAAAAGACAATATGAAAAACGGCGGCTTTTTTGTACAGGTTCCTCCCGGCAAGAAATTACAGGATTTTATCATTCGTATCGGCATTCAGTACAAATGGTTTTCAGACAACAACAACTGGCTCAGTCTTTATCCCGAAAATAATCCTGTGGAAGTGGAGCTGGTCCGTATCTCAAAAAGCGAGTAGCTTGAACAGTTAAATCCCTGTTCCGGGAAAAAGCCAGATTAGGATAACAATGACCACCAAAGCCGGCAGCATATTGATCACTTTTATTTTTTTGATGCCGAGAATATCCAGGCCGAGGCCCAGTAACAAGATGCCCCCTACTGCCGAAAGCTCGGTGATCATAACCGCCGGAAAAAAGTCACCGAGCCACATGGCCATCAAAGTGATACCCCCCTGGAAAATCAGCAACGGTATCGCCGAAAAAAGCACCCCGATGCCCAATCCGGAAGCAAGGGCAATGGAAGAAACCCCATCCATCAACGATTTAATAAAAAGCAAATGGGCATCTCCGGTCATTCCCTCTTCGATGGCACCGAGGATGGTCAGCGACCCCATACAATAGAGCAAAAAAGCCGTCAGCAACCCATCGGTAAAACGTTCGTTTTTGCTTTTAAAGCGGCGTTTTATTTTATCAGCCAGTTTTTCCATACCCCGGTCCAGATGAAGGATTTCGCCGATAACGGCACCGAGAATCAGGCTAAAAACCATTTGCAAAACATGGGTTGATTTCAGTGCCATCGAAACACCGAGATACAAAGTAAACAACCCGATGACCTGAAAAAATATTTTAATAAACCGTTGGGGCAAACGGCTTTTAAACAATATACCTATGGTACTCCCCGCCACCACCGTGGCCACATTGACAAGTGTTCCTATCATGTTTTATGATTTGTTTTGCCCTGCTTGCAACAAACGGTCCAAATCTCCGCTTTTCGGGAACTGGTAAACCCGCAAACCGAATTCGGGAATAACAGCCAATACCAGATCGAAAATATCGGCTTGAATATCTTCGTAAACCGCCCAGGCAGTGGTTTTTGTAAAAACATATATTTCGATGGGAATCCCCTTTTCCGAAGGCGGCAACTGCCGCACCAAAAAAGTCATGTCGTCGCGTATGTCATCCCGGTTATGCAGGTAAGCTTTCAGATAAGCCCTGAAGATACCGAGGTTGGTTTGTCTTCTTCCGTTAACAACCACCGAAGGATCCACATCCATCTTTTTGTTGTATTCCTCTATTTCTTTTTCCTTTTTGTCAAGGTACGGTTTCAGGATTTTAATTTTCCGGAATTTTTCCAACTCTTCGCCGGTCACAAAATGGACGCTGTCCATATCGATGTACACCGCCCTTTTGATACGCCGGCCACCCGCCTCTTCCATTCCCCGCCAGTTTTGGAACGAATTGGTCACCAAACTGTAAGTAGGAACGGTAACAATGGTCTTGTCCCAGTTTTGAATCTTAATGGTCGTCAGGGTAATTTCAAGCACCGTACCGTCGGCATGGTATTGGGGCATACTGATCCAGTCACCGATACGGATCATTTTGTTAAAAGTAAGCTGCAAGCCTCCTACAAAGCCGAGAATCGGATCTCTGAAAATCAACATCAGCACAGCGGAAAGGGTTCCCAATCCCACAAACAACGAACCGAGATCACGATGAAACAGCGTAGCTATGGCAAAAAGTACACCGAAAAAATAGAGGATAATCTTTATAATCTGCACCAACCCCGTTATGGGATGGTCTTTTGAAAACTCAAACCGGTCGTAATAGTCGTTCAGCGTCGACAAAATACTGTCGATCACAAGGATCACAATCACCACAAAAATCACCTCGAGCAGCCGTCTTATCACCACCACCAACAGGGGGACGGCATACACGCTGTCCTGAACAAAATAGTACAAAATAAGTGTGGGCACCAGGTACGAAATACGCCGGAAAAGACGGTGTTTGATCAGCAGGTCATCGAATTGGTTTTTGGTGCGCCTGAAAACCGGAATAAGTACTTTTTTCATCCCGCTCCAGGTAAGCCGGAAAACGAAATAAGAGAACACAAACAAAAGCAGCAGGGAAACGATCTCCCCACCTATCTCGGCCCAGTTTTGCGACAAACCGGTTTTTTGAAAAAGTTCAACAATGTAAACAGTCAGCTGCTTCAGGTATCGATCCATAAAAACCTAACTTCCTATAACTTTGCAATGTGTTCGAGGTATTTCTCACGGATAAAGGTGAGTTTGCCCAAACGGAAATTTTTGTCAAAGATACGAACAAAATCAAACATTCCATCCACTTCATACACATGTCCGATAGCGGCATCAAAAACATTATCCCGGATATTGTATTTGATCTCCATGGTGATACGCTCAAACGTATTCCAGCGCAAAGTACAGGGAATATGCAAATAGGAAAAACGGGAATGATTCATGTCCTGGTAAACCCCTTCCACCGCTTCTTTCATCTCGAAAAATTTCCGGATTTTAATCAGGGAACTGAACTCGTTTAGTTTTTTTCTTTTCATGAATTCGACGTCGTGCAACTGCAATTGTTCCACCAGTTCCGGAACATGCACAACACTCAGCTTTTTTAAACGGATCACATGTACCGTATGATTATTCATGGTTATGGTTCCGGGGGCACCATCAAATGGGTAGGGAAATTGCTGCCGGATTTCCATAAGGGTACGAATGATTTTGTCATCATTGTAAGCTTTTTTGGCCACAAGGTACATGGCTTCCGGCTCATCCCGCATGGGAATGGTTGTCCCGTGATAACCCGGAAAAGGCATGGCCGATTCCAGTACCATGGTTTTACAACCGGACAGCCGGTCAACAGGGAGCAGGTTTTCTTTTTTCGAAATAATCCCGATGGAACGGATCACATGTTTGCGCATAGTATTCGGTATTAAGGTTAAAAAGTTGACGGCTAATATAGGAATTTATCCCTTTAAATACCTGATTTTTCCAGCACAAAGAAAAACTCGCGACCCTGCCGTGGATTGATGGATCCGTGACACAAAGCGAAATACTTAACGTTAAACAGTCTGAAAACGAGCTCTTTATATTTACCATACAAGCCACCAAAGGGGGGATATTCTTCAGAGAATGGAGGGTTAAAAAACAATCCCACAAATTTTCCGCCGGGGCGCAACAAAGCATCAATCCGGCAGGCATAATCTTTTCTGCAGCCTCTCGGAATAGAACTGAAAAAGGTTTGTTGCACCACCAGACCATAGCCTGAGAACATGTGATCTACCGAAAGCCGAATTTTTTAAAATGTCATAATGCAGCGGATGGTTCCATATTCAGTTTTCCATCACTTTCAGGGCCTGCAGCCCGGCGACCACCATTGGGCAACCAAAAGCAATAGAAATTTTTTCGTACGTTTTTATTAAGTTGTTGGAAGTTTTGTATCCGATTTGTCATCCGCCTTTGAGCTTCACTTTGTATCCCTCGTTTTCCAGCAGGGTTTTTACCTTTTGGCGAAAATCGCCCTGGATAAGGATTTGACCATCTTTTACCGACCCGCCCGACCCACAGGCACTTTTCAGTTTTTTCCCCAGTGTTTTCAAATCGGTTTCGTTCCCCACGAAGCCTTCCAACAAAGTCACCTTTTTGCCTTTACGCTGTTTTTTGTCTAACGACAGGTAGAGGTTTTGTTTTGCCGCCGGCAAGGTTTCCGGTACTGCTGCCGTATCGTCTTCAAAGACAAAATCAGGGTTGGTTGAATAAACCATCCGGCTGTTTTTTCTATTTGATTGTCCCATGTTTCGGTATAATAATTTTCAAAGAGTACGGATGTACTTTCACTTCCAAATTTTTACTGATTTTACGGGCTTCCCCATCGATATTGACTACCCGGTTTTTTTTGCGGTACACCCAAAAATGCCCTGAACGGTAACTCTGTACGTATTTTGACTTGCCAATGGCCCGTAGCAGCAAAAGGTTGGCCACAAGGGGCAGATCGAAGATTCCGGGTTTTTGAACCACAATCACATCGAGCATACCATCGCGCAAGCGGGCATTGGGAGCAATGGCCGTATTGTATCCAAACTGGTTGGAATTGGCAAAACTGATAAAGAAAGCCCTTGTTTTAAGCGTTGTACCATCTTCAAACACCAACCGGTATTTTTTTGGCTTATAATATAAAAACTGGGTTGAAATCAAATGCGCATACGAAAAGAAACCTCTGCGTTCGCCTTTGGCAAACAACTTGGCCACCAGCGCATCGAAGCCTACACCGGCAATACTGACAAAGGGGACACCGTTAATACTGGCCGTATCAATGGAAGTAACATGCATGCGGTTAATCAGCCGCATAGCTCCGGTAATCATCCGGGGAATACCAAGGTGACGGGCCAGCCCGTTACCCGAACCTTGCGGGATAATACCCAGCACCGTATCGCTGCCTATGATTTGTGAAGCCACTTCGTTTATGGTTCCATCACCTCCGACGGCCACCACAACATCCACTTTATCCTGAACCGCTTTGCGACTGATCTCCACCGCATGGCCCGCATATTGGGTTTCCTGAATGACAGGGATAAACTTCTTTTTATCGATATGTTTTTTTATTGATTCTCCCAGCCGTTCTTTCCTGTGAATTCCGGAGATGGGATTGACAATAAAAAGAATTTTTTTCTTTTCGGACAGGTTTTGCTGCATCAATCTTTGTTCTCGTTCTCATTAAAAAATTTCGACAACCACCGAACGCTTTTTTTCTTCGGCTTTGTTTCCGGCCTTGTCGGTCACATCATAATAAACAGCATAAATTCCCCGCTGATGGATATTCACTTCGTTTTTTACCTGCAAGCGATCGGTGATATCCAACGTATCGCCGTTGGCCTGCACATCGTATGCTTTGGCGCCGGGATCCACATAGACCGAATCCAGCGGTGTGTAAATCGGGTTACTCCCCAAAACCACAATAAACGGCGGGGTCGTATCTTTGGGTTCGTTGTTTTTTTTACAACCGGCAAAAAGAAGTGCCGCCAACATCCCCATCAAAACATATCCAATTACATTTTTCATGATTAAAATGTAAGGCCCGGCTCTCCCGAAACCGGGTATTGTTTATTATTATGGCAAAAGTAATAAAATTAGCCTGCATTATGCATTCCCGAATGGAATGAATCGAGAATATATGCCGGCCGGCGGATATTCTTCGGCAAACAACTCAAAAAAGTCCGCTCCGGCAAACGACGCAATTTTTACGCATGATTTTATTCTTGATTCCCAATGAACACACGTTAAATCCCTCTCAATGAAAAACCATAACGCTAAAAAGTTGTAATTTTGCGGATCCGTAGCGCCGCCATTCCCATGAAAAAACTGATTCCATACATCATCATCCTGCTTTTTGCTTTTCCCGTGCAAAGCAAGGCGCAGCAAAAATTCCCGCAGCATGCTTTCCGTTCGCCGGTAGATTTTCC
>CAYYRE010000046.1:0-18277 GCA_964473895.1 uncultured Lentimicrobiaceae bacterium
AGTAACAGTTTTTTCATAATCATAAATTTTTAAAAGTGAAATAAAATGAATTCTTGTTTTTGTGTAAAGCAATACCGGAAAAAAGGCACTTTTCGGTGAATTGGAAAGCTATGTCGGTAGGTATTCATTAGGGTAAAAAAAGGATTAAAGGGTTTTCCAGGTTTTTTGTTTGTTTTTACGCTACAAACGTAAATAATATTTTTTATAAAACCAAAAATCGATATGAATAAATTGTTAAGCTTCAACCGCTTGTCCCATTTTGGGAATAGTAATCCCAGATCGGGAACGATTCCCAAAACGGGAATTTATTTGCATGGGGAAAAACAAGGGTTGGGAGTTGGGAGTTGAGAGTTCAGGGTTCGGGGTTCGGGGTTGGGGGTTGGGAGATTGGAGTTTGGAGTTGGGGGTTTGGAGTTGGGGGTTCGATTTATTTGGGAATGAGCGCAATATCATTCATCTGATTGACGCCAAAAGGCAGTTTTAAAACAATTATCAACTTCTTCAACCGGTCACTCCCTCCCCTTTTCGGGTTTTGTTCGGCCTGAAAAGAGGACAGGTGTTAACCTACCGGGTTTTCACCCCAACATTTTTTTCACCAAACCGGCAACGGTTTTGTTATCGGCCCGGCCGGCCAGCTGCTTGGATACCACCCCCATGACACGGCCCATATCTTTTATGGAAGCAGCACCCGTATCGGCAATGGCCTTTTCGACCACGGCTTTGATTTCCTCTTCCGACATCTGTTCCGGCAGGTATTTTTCGATGATGGAGGCCTGGTATTCCTCTTCTTCGGCCAGTTCGGGCCGGTTTTGTTCGCGATAAATCTTTGCCGTGTCGCGGCGTTGTTTTACCAGTTTTTGCAGCAGTTTCATCTCCACACTTTCCGGAATCGGCGCATCGCCTACCCCACCGCCGGTCTTCTCCAGCAACAAAGCGGCTTTTATGGCACGCAGGGCTTCTAATTTACGGCGGTTTTTGGCCAGCATGGCCTCTTTAATATCCTGATTGATCAAATGTTCCAGTCCCATGGTTTCTTCCTTTAATCTACATTGTCATGCAAAAACGAGTTGTCCGATTTTATGATGGCATTTTTCTTTCCATCTTCCGAAAGGGTATAACGCGACACTTCCGATTCACCGGAATAATTCGGTTCGGAGAGTTGAATGTTCCGGCGTTTATAAGCCGGGATTTTTTCCTGTTCAGCAACCGGTGTCTTTTTAATCATGCTGAGTTGAGACAGTTGTTTTTTTCTTTCTTCGGAGGCTTTTTTCATTTTCCGGTCCAAATCCGACGTTTCCTCCTCCTGTACCCCTTCTTGTTTCTGCTCATCCGACACATTTTCCTTTTCAAAACCCGCCGGTTGTTGCCGTACGATTTTTTGAAAAACAGGCGTCTTGGATTCTTCCGTTACGTGAGGCTCCGGGATACCCGTTGGAGAAGCCGACCGGGGTTTTTGAGCCGGAACATCCTCACCGAGGGTATGGACCACTTTCTTTACTTCTTTTTTATCCTCTTTTTTTTCGATAGCGGAAGGCGTTGTCGTATTTTTTGAGGATATTTTCACCGGATTTCGTTTTCCCGCCACCGGATTTTCCTTTTTATCAGAGGGAACAAGTTCAATGGTTGGTTCCGGAGATTTTTCTTCATTGTGCGGCTGTTCGGGTGCAACGTAAAATCCATCCTGTTTGGTTTTGGCTTGAAAACCGGTCGCTATAATGGTCACCCCAAGGCTGTCGCCCATCGACTCGTCAAAGCCGCGGCCCCAGATAACATCGGTTTCGTTGTCACCGCATTTATCGGCTATATAATCGGTAATGACGGTAATTTCATCCATGGTCACATCATCATCCACCCCGGTAGCGATGTACAACAGGATGTTGCGGGCTCCGGTAATGTCGTTGTCATCGAGCAAAGGCGACTGCATGGCTTCTTCGATGGCCTTGTAGGCACGGTCTTCGCCCGATTTGACGGCAGACCCCATGATGGCTTTGCCGCTGTCTTTCATAACGGTCTTCACATCTTCGAAATCCACATTCACATAACCGTGGACGGTGATGAGTTCGGCAATACTTTTGGCGGCTGTGGTCAGCACATCATCGGCACGGGCAAAGGCATTTTTCAAACCCAGGTCACCGTATTGTTCTCGTAATTTATCGTTACTGATCACCAGCAAGGTGTCCACATATTTGCGCAATTCGGCAATACCCTGTTCTGCTTTCAGCATTTTGCGGCGGCCTTCGAAACGGAAAGGCAGGGTCACAATCCCGACGGACAGCAGGCCCAGCTCACGGGTATATTTGGCAATGACCGGCGCGGCTCCCGTACCGGTACCCCCGCCCATACCGGCAGTGATAAAAACCATTTGTGTTTCGTTATCCAAAACGCTTTTCAGTTTATCCAGCGATTCGATGGCTGCTTTTTCGGCCACTTCGGGAATAGAACCAGCACCAAGTCCTGTACTGCCCAATTGAATTTTTACCGGTACCGGACTCGCTTCCAAGGCCTGCATGTCCGTATTACATACCACAAAATCAACCCCTTCGATGCCTTGCCTGAACATATGATTCACGGCATTGCCGCCGCCGCCGCCCACGCCAATCACTTTAATAATCGAAGGTTCTTTTTTTTCGCTAAAATGTATTTTGTTTTCCATGGTCTTTAACAAATTGGTTTCCGTTTCACCCTGCTGACTTCTTTCCATAAATTCCGAATTAAAAATAAGCGTTTGTTTCTGTTTATGTTATGTTTCAAAAGATAGTTTTTAACATTCAAAAGTTAATTTAATTGGCGTCGTCAAACCATTTTTTAATGATTTCAAGATAACGCCGGCTACCCTTTGTTCCTCTTTCTTTTTTATCCTCTTTTTTGATGAGATGGGTTCCATCCTGGGTTCTTTCCAGCTCACCCCGTGAGGTTTTAATGCTGCTTTCAAGTCTTTTGATCCCCTCAATCACCAGGCCGATACCGGTAGCATACATGGGGCTGGCCATCTCTTCGGGTACTTCCTTGGCAAGATGCTCGTTGGGATATCCGATGCGGGTTTCCATTCCTGTTTTAAAAGCCATGAGCTGGTCGATGTGTTTCAGTTGCGACCCGCCACCGGTCAACACTATCCCGGCAATGAGTTTTTTCTCAAATCCGGAAGTCTTGATTTCATAATATACATGTTCGATGATTTCTTCCATACGGGCCTGTATTATGGAAGCCAGGTTTTTCAGTGTAATTTCTTTGGGCGGGCGGCCACGTAATCCGGGAATAGCCACCACTTCATTATCACTGTTTTCATCGGCGAGAGCCGAACCGAATTTCACTTTCAGCTCTTCGGCATGCCGGCGGATGATGGAGCACCCTTCTTTCACATCTTCGGTAACAATGTCTCCGCCAAAGGGGATGACAGCCGTATGCCGTATTATATGGTCCTGAAAAATGGCAATATCGGTGGTACCACCACCAATGTCCACCAGTGCCACACCGGCTTCTTTTTCTTCATCGCTGAGCACTGCCTGTGCCGAAGCCATAGGCTCCAGAATCAGGTCGGACATTTCCAAACCCGCCTTGACAATACATTTGTAAATATTTTTGGCGGCGGCAATCTGACCGATAATAATATGGAAATTGGCTTCCAGCTTGTTGCCGAGCATACCCACCGGATGCCGGATGCCATCTTCATCATCAATAATAAAATCCTGTGGAATCACCTCAATGATTTCTTCACCGGGCGACATGTTCAGTTTGTACATGTCGCTGATGAGTTTTTCCACCTCTTCGCTGGTAATTTCCTTGTCGGCATCCTCCCGGATCAGAGAGCCGCGGTGCTGAATGCTTTTGATGTGCTGGCCGGCAATGCCCACATTGACATATTTAATGTCCACATGCGACTGTTCTTCGGCCTGGGCCACCGCCGTCTTAATGGAGGTGACCGTATCTTCGATGTTGATAACCACTCCCCGTTTTACTCCAATGGATTCGGTTTTACCGTAACCGAGGATTTTAATTTTACCGAATTCGTCCTTTTGCCCTACAATACAGGCAATTTTTGTAGTTCCTATGTCGAGTCCGACGATGATTTGTTCTTCCATAAGCCTATTTTTTTGTACAGATGACCTGATTGGTATATTCCAGATTAACACGTTGATATTTTGACCAGCCTCCGTGTGCAAACACCTGTTTGCAGAAAGCTTCGAGATTTTGCAATTTTACCTTCATTTGACTGCTATCACCAAAGTGAATTACATACCTGCCCAACTCGGGGACCATATCAATTTTCCCATTGCTATTGACAAAGAGTTGGCTGATGTAAGCCTTCAGAAAATTATCGGCCCCGATTTTTTCGGCCAGCAAAAATACGGCAGGAAGCATTGTATGGCGATATTTTTTTGAAAAAATATTATCCCCCATCACCCATTTTGTTTTGATGTAACCGTTCACCGGCAATACCCGGGGTGCATAGGAAGTGCTGAGCGGAAAAAGAAACCCGTCTGTATCCACATAGCAACTGCGGTTTTGCCGGTTAAAGAGGCGAATCAACGGGGTGCGCTCGGTGACATTTACCATAACATCGCCCGTCAAATTAAAATAAACATCTACGGCTTTGATGTAAGGATTTTGTGCAATATTTTTTTCTATTTGCCGGATAGGCACGGCTTTTACCGGTTGCCCCATCACATTTTGTCTATGCAGTATCGCCGCCCGGATTTCTTTGGCTTTCAGAAAACCTTTTTTCCCTGTCCGGTTGATGTGCACCACAATTTTTGTCACTTTCTGGTTGCGGTATTGCCAAAAACCGTAACCGGCCAGCACCAGGAGTACCAAGGCAAAAAGCATGACAAAAATGACAGATAATGTTTTTTTCATGGTTTTCGCAATATTTTTTCTATTTCGTTTACCATTAAACCAATATCACCGGCTCCGGCCGTAAGCAATAATTCCGGCTTTTCTTTTTTAAGAAAAGTGAGCAATTGGATTTTAGACATGATTTGTTTTTCTTTGGCCGTTACCTTTTTTAAAATGATTCCGGAAGTTACCCCTGGAATCGGTTTTTCACGTGCCGGATAAATATCCAGCAGGATCAGCCGGTCGGCCATACTGAGAACCGCGGCAAATGCCTCTGCAAAATCACGGGTGCGGCTGTATAAATGGGGCTGAAAAACCACCGTCAGCACCTTGCCGGGATAGAGTTGCCGGATGGCTTCGAGGGTCACCCGCAGCTCCTCGGGATGATGGGCATAATCATCAATAAAAACCCTTTCTGGAGTACGGATACGGTACGCAAACCGGCGCTGCACACCGGTGAAAGATTCCATCGCTTTTTTGATCTCCGGCAGCGAAATGTTACAGGCCAATGCCATTCCAATGGCAGCCAGTGCATTTTCCACATAATGGATTCCGGGAACAAGCATCCTGAGCGAAAAAAGGAAATCGTTTCCAAGGAAAACATCAAAACAAAACCGGCCCTGTTCCAAATGAACATCTTCCGCTCTTAATTGTGCTTCCGGAGCATAACCGTAAGATAGACGCTTTATTTTTTCCTCATGAAACAAAGATAAATGCACCTGATGAATCAGTTGTCCCTCCGGGGGAAGCAACCGGACAAACCGGACAAAAGTTTCCTGCAATGTTTGTTTGTCATTGTAAATGTCAAGATGGTCGGCATCCACCGAAGAAACTACCGCCACATCGGGATGCAGGGTTAAAAACGAACGGTCAAACTCATCGGCTTCCACCACCATGTATTGCGGATGATCGGACAAAACAAAGTTATTGTTAAAGTTGTTGGCAATGCCACCGATAAAAGCCACCATCTCCTTTTGTGCCACGTGCAATATCCAGGCCACCATGGCCGTGATGCTGGTTTTACCGTGCGTTCCGGCCACGGCAAGGGTGAACAAATCCCGGCTGATTTCGCCCAAAACCTCGGCCCGTTTCATCATACGAATGCCTTTTTCACGGAAATAAACAAACTCGGCCTGCAATGCCGGGATGGCCGGGGTATAAACCACACGATCCACATTCGTGGGAATAACGGAGACATCCGGCTCGTAATGAATAGACATCCCCTCGGCCTCGAGTTGCTTTGTGAGGGGTGTCGGGTGGGCATCGTAACCATACACCTCCGCTCCGCGGCTATGGAACCAACGGGCCAAAGCACTCATACCGATGCCCCCGATACCGAGAAAATAAATGATGTCGTTTTTGTTTTTCACCCGTTTTTTTGTTTCATTAATTTCAAAACCTCCTCCACAATCTTTTCCGTGGCATTGCCATGTTCAAACTGTTTCAGGTTTTTTTTCAATAATTCCTGTTTTTTTTCATCTTTCAATAACCCGTACACCACACGGTAAAATTCATCCGGTGCTTTTTTTTCTTCGAGCAACAGGGCAGCCCCTTTATCCACGAGGGAACGGGCATTCCGTGTTTGATGGTCTTCGGCAGCCGAAGGCAGCGGAATAAAGACTGCCGGTTTGTTTACGGCCACAATCTCGGCAATGGCTATGGCCCCGGCCCGCGAAACCACCACATCCGCCGCCGCATAGGCCTTATCCATTTCGTTGATGAAATCGCGAAGAGCCACACGGTTTCTGAAACGTGCATTCAGCACCGAGCGTTGCGCCATGTCCATCGAAAACTTGCCGGTTTGCCAAATAATTTGGATACCGGTGGCCAACAGTTGTTCCACATGTTTTGCCACAGCCTCGTTGATGCGTAAGGCGCCCTGACTTCCGCCGATAATCAAAAGCGTTTTTCTGTTTTCTTCCAACCCGAAATATTTGCGGCTTTCAGCAGCCGAAACCTTTATTTCAAGAATATTTTTCCGGATGGGACTGCCGGTGACCACAATTTTTTCTGCGGGGAAATATTTATCCATCCCCTCATAAGCCGTACAAACGGTATCCACCACTTTTCCGAGCCACCGGTTGGTGATGCCGGGATATGAATTTTGTTCGAGGATCAACGTCGGAAATCTCGCCTTGGCTGCGGCTTTGAGCAACGGAGCACTGGCATATCCTCCCGTTCCGACCACCACATGCGGTTTGAACCGGTTCACAATGCGCCGGGCCTTTATCAAACTGACGATCAATTTAAAAGGAAAAGAGAAGTTTTTGACTGTCAGCCGCCGTTGCATTCCGCTGATGGGGAGTCCTTCGATGGGAAACCCAGCCTGCGGCACCTTTTCCATTTCCATCCTTCCTTTGGCACCCACAAACAGAATATCCACCGGTTCCAGCCGTTGTTTCAGCCCGTTGGCTATGGCAATGGCCGGAAAGATATGGCCTCCCGTTCCCCCGCCACTCATGAGTATTTTGTATGGATTAGGCGCTTTCATAAGGCTGTTCGGGAATTGTATTGGATTCAACATCTTTACTTACACTCAACAAAATACCAATGGAAAGGCTGGTAAACCAAATGGAGGTCCCTCCCATACTGACCAACGGCAACGGTTGTCCGGTGACGGGCAAAAGGTGCACGGCCACCCCCATGTTGATCATGGCCTGGAAAACCAGGCTAAAACTCAGTCCCATGGCAAGGTAAGCACCAAAATTGTTGGGTACTTTCACCACAATGCGTACCGCGCGGTACAACAATATCAAATAAAGCAGCACCACAAAAGTACCACCTACAAGGCCGTATTCTTCCACAATGATGGCAAAAATAAAATCGGAATAGGGATGGGGTAAAAAGTTACGCTGCGTACTCTTACCGGGCATTTTACCCAACAACCCGCCCGAAGCAATAGCAATTTTCGACTGTTCGACCTGATAATTGTCTTTGGGAGATCCTTCATCCCCTTTCACATATTGCTCAATACGCGTTTTCCAGGTACCCAGCCGGGCTTGTTTACCGGATGGCATCATAAACAAAATACCCAGCACAAAACCGAGCAACAGTATGCTGAGCCCCACAATGGCCAAAATGTAGGAAAATTTCACCCTGCCGATATAGATGAGTACCAGGCTGGTCACAAAAATCAATGCTGCCGTGGAAAAGTTGGCCGGAAAAATCAAACCGCATACCATCAGCACAGGCACCATAAGATAAAGCAAAACATTGCCGAATTCTTTCAGTGCCTCTTCTTTTTTGGTCAGCACCCGGGCCAGATAAACCGTCAGGGTCAGTTTGGCCAGGTCGGAAGTTTCGAAACTCAAATGAAACGGTAAAGGCAAAGCACGCCGGGCTTCGTTCAGATTCAACCCAAACAACAACGTTATGAGCAAAAGCGGCACAGCAATATAAAAAAGGATTTGAAAAATACGCGAGTAATAGGTGTATTTCAGTAAATGGGCCAAATACATGAGCAACAGTCCGGTAAGCAGAATAATACCGTGCTTCAGCATATAGTAAGCCACATTGCCCCCCTGGTACTTGTAGGCCAGCGTACCTGTTGAGCTATACACGGCAAGAAAAGAGAGTACCGTAAGAAAAAAGACGACAGCCCATATGACCCCGTCACCCCTGATTTTGATATTTGTGTTAAAAATGGCCATTGGTTCAAGTTCAAATGGTTAGAGTTCTTTTACGGCTGCTTTAAACTGGTTTCCCCGGTCGGCAAAATCCTCAAAAAGATCGAAACTGGCACATGCCGGGGAGAGTAATACGGTATCCCCTTTTTTGGCAAGATAATAAGCCGTAGCTACCGCTTCGGGTGCCGACTCGGTATCAATCATTTGATCCACAAGTCCTTCAAAAGCTTTATGCAAGTGTCGGTTATCCAGTCCGAGGCAAACAATGGCCTTTACTTTTTCGGCTACCAATGGTTTCAGCAGGTCATAATCATTGCCTTTGTCCACCCCTCCGGCAATCCAAATAATGGGTTTTTCCACATACTCCAGCGCATACCAGGTCGAATTGATGTTGGTGGCTTTGGAATCATTAATAAATTTCACTCCGTGGACCGTGGCAACATATTCGAGCCGGTGGGCAATATTTTGAAAATCCGACAAACTTTGTTTAATCGTTTCTTTACGGATTTCCAATAAATGGGCGGCAATTCCCGATGCAAGGGAATTGTAAGTGTTGTGTTTACCTTGTAATGCCAATTGTTCGAGTGTCATATCAAAACTGTTTTTATCGTTGTTAAACCTTAATGTATTATTGAGTATCCCTGCTCCGGGAACCTTATCGGCGGCATGTTCACCGAAAGGCACCTGAACAGAGGCTATTTTTCTTTTTTTTATTTCTTTCCGGATCACCGGATCATCATCCCAGTAAATGAAGAAGTCATCCGCTGTCTGATTTTGAACAATCCGGAACTTGCTGTCGGTATATTTCTGAAAATCGTGATCATACCGGTTGAGGTGATCGGGGGTAATGTTCAGCAAAATGGCCATATCCGCTTTAAAGCGAAACATGCCATCCAGCTGGAAACTACTGATTTCCAACACATACCAATCATAATCATGCAAAGCCACCTGCAAGGCAAAGCTTTGTCCCACATTTCCGGCCAGGCCCACATGCCAGCCGGCATTTTTCAGGATATGCCAGGTAAGCAACGTGGTAGTGGTTTTTCCGTTGCTGCCGGTAATACATATCTTTTTGGCTTTGGTAAAATAACCCGCAAATTCTATTTCCGAAATCACGGGGATCCCGTTTTCACGGAGTTGTTTGATCATGGGGACCGTATCGGGTATTCCGGGACTTTTTACCACGGTACCGGCAGAAAATATCCTCAAAGTATCATGCCCGTTTTCCTCAAAGTCAATGTCATATTCCCGGAGCATCTGCCGGTATTTGTCTTTGATGGGTCCTTTTTCCGAAACAAAAACCGGCAAACCTTTCTTTTTGGCCAGTATGGCAGCACCTGTCCCGCTTTCGCCGGCACCCAGAATGATTATGTTGTCTTTTTGTTTCATCTTTTAATTGACTACCTGACTTTCAGTGTGATAATTGTAGCAACCGCCAATGCAATACCCACAATAAAAAAGCGCAAAACGATTTTCGGTTCAGGGAAACCCAGCTTTTGGTAATGATGGTGCAAAGGGGCCATTTTGAAAATCCGCCGTCCTTCGCCATATTTTTTCCGGGTATATTTAAAATAACTCACCTGCAGGATTACCGAAAGGCTCTCGGCCAGAAATATCCCGCCGAAAATGGGTATGAGCAATTCTTTACGGATAATAATGGCAAAAACGGCAATAATACCCCCGATGGCAAGACTTCCCGTATCTCCCATAAAAACTTGAGCCGGATAGGTGTTGTACCACAAAAAACCAACGGTAGCTCCTACAAAGGCACTGATATACACTGCCAGTTCACCCACATTGGGCAAATACATGATATTCAGGTAATCGGCAAAAATAATGTTACCCGAAACCCACGCCAGTATACCGAGGGTAGCCCCCATGATGGCGGAAGTTCCCGCCGCAAGGCCATCCATGCCATCGGTCAGGTTGGCACCGTTGGAGACCCCTGTAATGATCAGAATAACAATGGGAATAAAAACCACAAACGCCCATTTTTCATATCCCGGCCCCATCCATTTCAGTAAAATGGCATAATCAAACTCATTGTTTTTAAAAAACGGAATGGTGGTTTTGGTCGAATGTTTGTCGGTAATGGAAAAACGGGCCGAAGGGCCGGACTTTTCCATCACGGAATAAACCTGTGACACAGGGTGTACCACTTTTTCGCGGGTGACCACGTTTTTATTGAAATACATTACCAGGCCGACCACCAATCCGAGAATCACCTGTCCCACAATTTTATATTTCCCCGGAAGACCCTCTTTATTTTTTTTAAACACCTTGATGTAATCGTCCACAAAACCAAGAGCCCCTAACCAAACGGTGGTAAAAAGCATCAGCAAAATATACACATTGTCAAGCCGGGCAAACAGCAATGCCGGTACAATAACAGAAGCAAGAATAATCAGCCCCCCCATGGTGGGCGTACCCTGTTTTTCAAGTTGTCCTTCCAATCCGAGATCGCGAACCGTTTCGCCCACCTGCTTTTTGTTTAGGTATTTAATCCAGCGCTCGCCAAAGACCAGGCTAATGAGCAAAGAGGTGATGAGTGCCATGGCTGCCCGGAACGAAAGATACTGGAACAAACCGGCTCCCGGAAACGAGTAGGCATCATGCAGATATTTAAACAGATAGTATAACATAATTATCGTTCTTCAAAGAGTTCGGTCAACACTTGTTTATCATCAAAAGGGTAGCGTACTCCCTTAATTTCCTGGTACTTTTCATGTCCTTTACCGGCCACCAACAGAATATCTCCCGGTTGGGCAAGGGCAAAGGCGGTTTTAATGGCCTCCCTGCGATCGGCAATGACAAGGGTATTTTTTTTGTGTACCGGATCAATACCGGCTTTCATATCCTCCAAAATGGCTTCCGGTTCTTCAAACCGCGGGTTATCGGAGGTCAGGATCACCCTGTTGCTGAAGGCGGAAGCAATGGCGGCCATCTCAGGGCGCTTGCTTTTGTCGCGGTTGCCCCCCGCGCCCACTACCGTTATCAGCTGTTCGTTTCCGGTCCGTATGTCCCGAATGGTCTGGAGTACATTTTTCAGCGCATCGGGGGTATGGGCGTAATCCACAATGCAAAGCTTCCCTTGTGGCGACCGCAACACCTCAAACCGTCCTTCGGCTCCTTTTAAACTGCTGAGTACCCGGAGCGTTTCTTCTTTATCCTGTTGGAGCAACACGGCAACACCATACACCGCCAACAGGTTGGAAGCATTAAAGGCGCCCACCATGGGCGAGTAAAAAGGTTTTTCATCCAATAGCATCTCCAAGCCCGAAAATTCATCTTCAAGTACACGGGCACGGAAATCGGCCATGGAGCGGAGACCGAAAGTATATTTCCGGGCTTTTGTATTTTGTAACATTACCTGTCCGTTCCGGTCATCGGCATTCACCAGGGCAAAAGCCCCCGGGGGCAAATCATCAAAAAACAGCTTCTTGGCCCGGATGTATTCTTTAAAGGTTTTGTGATAGTCGAGATGGTCATGCGTAATGTTGGTAAAAACCCCGCCGGCAAACTGTAATCCGGCAATACGTTGTTGCACCACGGCATGCGAACTCACTTCCATAAAAGCAAAATCGCATCCGGCTTCCACCATTTCAGCCAGCACTTTTTGGATACCGATGGCATCGGGCGTGGTATGGCCCGTGGCAATCTCTCGCCGGTTTACTTTGTTGACAATAGTAGAAAGCATACCGGCCTTGTAACCCATCCCGAGGAACAAATCGTGAAGCAAGGTGACAATGGTTGTTTTACCGTTGGTACCCGTAACGCCTACCAGTTGCAAATTTTGAGACGGATTTCCGTAAAAATTGGCCGCCATGATGCCAAGGGCTTCCGCAGAATTTGTCACAAGGGCATAGGTAACCTCCGGCACTGTTTTTTCGGGTAATACCTGGCACACCACAGCTACCGCCCCTTTTTGCACAGCCTGAGATATAAACCGGTGACCATCGACCCGGGTTCCCGGAACGGCCACAAAAACATCTCCCTCAGCTACTTCACGCGAATCAAAAACAGGACGTTCAACGGCAATATCCAGACTGCCGCTGTATTGTACAACGTTCACACCCATCATTATGTCGCGTAATTTTTTCAACTGCTTATGGTTATAAATTTGTTAACTGTAAAATGATTCTTTCCCCTTTTTGAAAAGGCCGGCCGGGCTGCAACGACTGGTGATAAACGACGCCCCTGCCCTGCAACACCACAGACAAGCCTTTGTTTTGCAACAGGTAAAGGGCATCTTTTGCCGTCATACCCTTCACATTGGGCACCAAACTTTTGGCAAATAATTTCGGTACGAAAACCACCCGGTTCTTCTTTTCTGCGGTGACTGTCCAATCTTCGGCATAAGAATGTTTGGCCGTTTGAATACCCAAACCTTTGTAGATTACTTTCAGGTCGGGATACCAGGCTGCATTTACGGCGAGCGGGATCGCATTTTTCAGCGTATCTTTTTGCTGTGGCACCTGCAAGGCCAGGGAGGTGGCATACACTTTATCAGCAATTTCTTTAAAGACAGGAGCCGCCACCTGACTACCGTAATAACCGTGCTTGGGTTTGTTGATGACCACAATACAGGAATATTGCGGATTTTTGGCCGGAAAATATCCTACAAAAGTGGCGTTATAGGCACCGGGAATATATTTTCCGTTTTCGGAAATTTTTGCCGTTCCGGTCTTGCCGGCGATTTGAAAATGGTCATTTTTCAGATTTTGTGCCGTACCACGCAACACCACCCCCTCCAAAAGACTTTGTACTTTGCGAATGACCGGCAAAGGAGCAATTTGAGGATTCCGGATTTGCACGCCGAACCTTTTTATGATCTTTCCCCCATCAGAAACGGCCGTAACAAACCGCGGTTTTACTTCCACCCCGTTGTTGGCTACCGCATTGTAAAAAGTAAGCAACTGCAAAGGGGTTATCTCCAATCCGTAACCCACCGACATCCAGGGAAGAGAAGTCCTGTACCAGTATTTTTTATCGGAAGGGTTATAAATAACCGGTTTGGCTTCTCCGGCAATTTTCAACCCCAGCGGTTTATTCAGATCCATGGCATACAGATGATGAATAAATTTTGCCGGATATTTTTTATAAGCCCTGTAAATAATTTTTGAAATACCCACATTGGAAGAGTGCTCAAAAGCCTGGCGTACGGTAATCAAGCCATTTCCAATGACATGCACATCGCGCAAAACACGACCATAATATACGGCATACCCTTTTTTTACCGATACGGTATCGTTCAACCTGATTTTATGGTCTTCGAGGGCCGCAATGACTGAGGCCAGCTTAAAGGTAGAACCCGGCTCATACTTTTCACCAATGGCCATGTTGTAACTTTCGGTATAATAGCCGGTTTTTTTATCATAACGCAGATTGGCAATGGCTTTAATGTCGCCGGTTTTTACTTGCATCAATACGGCGCAACCCATAACAGCTTCATGGTTAATCAGCTGTTTCATGAGTGCATTTTCGGCCACATCCTGCAAGTTCATATCCAGTGTGGTAACAATGTCTTTTCCGTTTTGGGGCTGCACCTCACTTTCACTGTGAACAGGCAACCAGGCACCTCCGTTGATCCGCCGGCGGATCTGTTTTCCATCAATACCGGTCAGTACTTTTGAATAAGCTCCTTCGAGTCCTACATACAGATGTTCTTTTTTGTTTTCGTAACCAATGGTACGTTTGGCGAGGTTACCAAAAGGCAAACGTCTTGTCGTTTTCTGAATGGCAATAAGCCCGCCACGGTTACGCCCCCGGCGAAAAATGGGAAACTTCCGCAATTGTGTCAGTTGGGAATAGGTTACTTTTCGGTGAATGAGCAAATAGCGGTTGCCTTTGGCGCGGGCCCGTTTTAAAATCTTTTGGTAATATCCGGCCGACCGGTCGCCAAAAAGCGAGGAAAGACGTAAAGCCAGCGAGTCCACTTTGCGACGGAAAAGTTCATCGGAAATATGTCCGTTGGCCACATCCATCCGGATTTCGAAAACAGGCACCGAGGTGGCCAGCAGATTATCACGGGCCGATAAAATGTTTCCGCGGTCTGCTTTCAGGTTAAACGTTTTAATTTCCTGCTTTTTCGCCTTGGCCAACAAAGCAGGCCCCTCTTTGTACTGAATGAGGATCATCTTGACAATGATGGCCAGGGCAAAAACCAACGTCAGAAAATAGACGAGATACACACGGGGCAATATGACTTTTTTGCTTCCTGCCACAGTTACTCTCCTTTTAGGGGATAAATGGTAATGGTTTTTACGGGTTCTTTGCTTTCTTTAATACCCAGCCTCTCCAGCCTTTTTTCGAGCTGCGACTGTTTGCTCAGGGTCATCAAATCCGATTTCACGGAAATGTATTCGTAACGCAACTCCCTGATTTCATGCTCCAAACGGGTAATCTTCCGTACTTTACTTTCCAACACATAGTCGTTGGTGATATACACAAAAGCCAACAAGGCAAGAAAGAGGAGGTAGGGAAAAATATGGCGGGTTTTATTATTTTCCAATATACCGCCACCGAGCACTTCTTGTGCCGCTTTTCCGAATCCCCCTACAGGTTCTTCGTGCCGTTCCGTTATTTCTATTTTGCGCCGGTTTCCTTTCATTCGTTCACAATTTTTTCAGCAATACGCAGACGGGCCGACCGGGCACGGCTATTCCGTGCAATCTCCTCCGCATCGGGGACAATGGCCTTATTCACCACCGGCCTAAAATCTACCAGGTCGTTTCCGAAAAAATCCTTTTGGACTTTTCCTTCAAAATTTCCGGTTTTGATAAAATTTTTCACCAGCCGGTCTTCCAGCGAATGGTAAGCCATCACCACAAGGCGCCCGCCGGGTTTCAACACATCGGCTGTCTGTTCCAAAAATATCTTCAACGCTTCCAATTCCTGGTTTACCTCAATACGTACGGCTTGAAAAAGCATGGCCAGCAACTTGTTTTTCCGCTGGGGCGGGATGCATTTTTCCACGGCAGCCACCAATTCAAAGGTTTCTTCAAACGGCTTTTCCTGCCGCCGGCTACAGATCATACGGGCCATACAACGACTGTTTTTGATTTCGCCGTACAACCTGAAAATCCGGGTTAACTCTTCTTCGGAATAGGTATTCACCACATCGGCTGCCGTCAAAGTTTGATGTTTTCCCATACGCATGTCGAGCGGCCCGTTGAAACGGATGGAAAAACCGCGGCCCGGTTCATCAAACTGATGCGAGCTGACACCGAGGTCGGCCAGGATACCATCCACCGGCAGCTTATCGTACAGGCGGAGAAAATTTTTCAGGTAGCGGAAATTTTGATTAACAAAAATCAGCCGGGGATCATCGGGCTTATTGGCTTCCGCCTCCGGATCCTGGTCAAAAGCCACAAGAGTCCCCTTGGGTCCCAGCCGTTCGAGGATGGCACGGGCATGTCCGCCGCCGCCAAAGGTAGCATCCACATAGATACCACCGGGATGGATTTCCAGCCCTTCAATGCTCTTGTTTAACAATACCGGATCGTGATACATTTTTATTCTGTTTCGGACTCACCCATAACCTCTTCCGCCAACTTGGCAAAATCATCCGGGTCGTAATCCACTGCATTTTCGTAAGCGTCTTTATCCCAGATTTCAATTCGGTTTACGACTGATGTGAGCACGATCTGCTTAGTAATTCCGCCATAAGAGAGCAAGTCCTTGGGAAGGAGCAAACGCCCGGTCCCATCCAGCTCGACCGGTTTAACACCAGCCATAAACTTGGTAACAAATTCTGCGTTTTTTTTCTTAAACATGTTCAGTTTGGCCACACGGGCAGTTTCCGTTTTCCACTGCTCCATGGGGAAAAGTTCCAAACATTTTTTAAAGATGCTCCTTTTGACCACAAAACCTTTGCGCACTTCATCCCCCATTTGGGTTTTGTAAGCCACTGGAAACATGAATCTTCCTTTGGCATCGATTTTGGCTTCGTATGTCCCTAAGATATTGAGCATTAAACGCAGTTTTATGGCGTAAATATACTACATATTTACCACTTTTTGCCATTCTTTACCACTTTTTACCACATTGTTAAAAAAATGTTACATTTTACGGAAGGTTTCTTCCTATTATTTTTTATTTATTATTGAATACCAATAGTTTAGTGATTTTGAAAGAAACCGGAAAAACTTATTAACAACGCAAGATGCTTCATTATTGTTAATAACTCCTCTTGGATGTACAGAAAATTTACAAAAATTTTCAGGCTACATTTCACTAAAGATTTTGAATTTGGCCTACGGATGGATCTGTTTTGACGGATAACCTTTTGCAGCAGGTTGCGCAGCGGCAGCGCCCGGCAGACGGGACGTATGTGAAGCAGGCAGGCCGTGGCGACCACAGGAAGCCCACGGAAGGCCGTGGCGAAACAACGTGACGGCCGCCGGGACTAAAGCGGAGCAACCGCCCGGCTGCCCTAAAAAACAGGGAAACATCCCATGAAAATATCAAAGGCAGGTTTTACAGGGAATCGAGCAGGGGCTTGAAATGGCGGACCAACGAATCGAAGGATGGCCGGTATTGCGGCGCAACGGGTTTGGCAGAGGGCGATTTGATGGTCAACGGATTCACCGCGCGGCCGTATTTGTACACCCTGAAATCCAAGTGTGGGCCGGTGGCCAGACCGGTATGTCCCACATAGCCGATCAACTGTCCCTGGCGCACATGGACACCCACCCGGATACCCCGGGCAAATGCATGTAAATGTGCATACTGCGTAGTGTAAACGCTGTTGTGGCGTATTTTGAGATAATTGCCGGCACCATTGCGCTGATACCCTTTTTTAATCACTACACCATCACCAAGCGAATGTACGGGTGTCCCTTCGGCAGCAGCATAATCCACTCCGTGGTGAGGCCGGTAAATTTTCAGGATAGGATGCCAACGATGGTTCGAAAAACGGGAACTGATGCGCCGGTATTTCAGAGGAGCCTTTAGAAAAGTCCGCTCCAAACTTTTTCCGTTTTCATCAAAATAACCGCCTTTTCCGTTTTGCTCGAAATAAAAAGCAAAATGATGCCCCTCGCGGGTGATGAAATCGGCTGCTTCCACCTTGCCCAGCCCCACATAACTGCTGTCCACATAAATTTTATTGTAAACGGCTTTGTAGGTGTCCCCTTTACGTAATTCAAAAAAGTCGATGGTCCAGGCATAGATATCCGACAACTGAATGGCCAGGTTCGGGTCATCGTGTGCGGCGATCATGGCATTCCACAACGAGCTTTGAATGGTACCTTTGGTAACAACCTGTTTTTTAACAATGGGCTTATCGCCCCGCATGGCATAAAGCGAATCGTGCAAATGATACAACACATAATGCGAAGGGGAGATTTCATAGGCAAACCACACCGGCGTTTCGATGGAATCTTTTTTACAGATGACGGCATAGTGGTGTCCTTTCCTGATTTTCCTGACATCAAATATTTGCCGTGTATGACGGGCAAAATAATCTACCACACTGTATTTCACCCCGTATTTCAAAAGAATATCGGATAGGTGTTCGTTACGCTTTACCTTTCCCTTTTTGACCTGCAGGCTGTCCACATTCACACCGTAAATCATTTCGGCCACCGCTTCGTGCTGCGCCGGACGATTCAATTCAAAAACCTGTTTTTCTTTTTTCGGCGAATGGCAGGAAGAAAAAACCAATACCCATCCCATAAACAAAAAAAGGCCGGTTAAGAGAGCAACACGTTTCATATATCAATTTTCTGCATAAGAAATGCAAAAGTAGAATTATTTGCACATACGGAACATACAAAAGGCCGGAAAGAAACCGGCCTTTCTGTTTTTTTAACAAA
>CAYYRE010000047.1:0-13739 GCA_964473895.1 uncultured Lentimicrobiaceae bacterium
GATGCAACAAATCATAGGAGTGGGTGTCGGTAAGGCCCAAAAATACGGACAACCGTTTTGCGACCTCATAAAACAGTATGTGGAAGAAAACGATATTATGCGCCCCAACGATATTGTGATTAAGTCGGTTGCCAACAAATCAGGACTTAAAATTTATATTATCAAAAGCATTGACCGTAAATTGCCACTCGATGATGTCGCCCATGCCAAAAACCTGACAATGGACGAATTACTCACCGAAATCGAACGGATTGTTTCGTCCGGAACGCGCCTCGACATCAGCTATTACATCGATGAACATGTGGACGAATACCATCAGGAAGATATTTACGACTACTTTCTCGAAGCGGAAACCGATTCGGTGGAGGATGCCCTGAAAGAATTAGGCGAAGCCGAATACAGCGAGGAAGAAGTACGCCTTATGCGGATCAAATTCATGTCTGAAGTGGGTAACTAAACCATGAACAAACCGGTTTTCTTCTTTTTGATGTTGGCACTGCTCCTTTCCGGATGTTATAAGGTCAATAAGGATGTGGTAAAAAAACCCGCCAACCTCATTCCCAAAGATAAAATGGCGGATATCCTGACCGACATGGAAATTGTGGAAGGCATTGCCGTGTATAACAAAACCCATTTCCCCGGAAGTTCGGAATCCGTAAAAAAAGCCTATTACACCGACTTGTTTCACCGTTATCATGTAACCAAAGAGCAAGTGACGGCTAGCCTGAATTATTACAACAGCAAAGGGGATGAAATGGCCGGTATTTACGAAAAAGTATTGGAAAAACTGGGCCAAAAGCAAATGGAAGTCAATATGGAACAGCAATTGGCAGAGGAGAAAAAATTCCCTTCTTTTGTAAAGGGGTGGGATTTTCCGTACCTGTACAAAGAAAACCGGTTATCCAATCGTTGTTATAACCCGTTGCCATAGGGCAAACAAGCGTAAAACCATCCGGGTGGTCACTTGGTAAAGACAGCCTGCCGTACTTTTACATCCACGCCGTCGTTTAAAGTGTACGTAAAATCAATGCGGGAGGCATTGATCCAAGTGCCTGTGCCATCGTCGATGGTGTATCCGGGGGTTCCAGTTAATGCATTGTGAATCAAAATGGTTTTACCCACCACTTCACCATCCATACGGCCCTGCAAGTCGGCAAAGTTGTATAAATAGACCTTGGTCTTGGGATAGATTTTATGCCGTTCGATTTTTACCTCGTAATTCAGTCTGGCCGCATTATCAACCACTTGCCAAGTTCCAAGGAATTTGGCCACCGGGTCAACCGGCGCTTGCGGGGTTTCGCTCTCTTTGGTGGAACACCCTGAAAATCCCACAAATAAAAGCCACAAGAAGAAAAACGGAAAGAGTTTTTTCCCCGCCATCATCGTCCTTTTTAAACGGTTGCCAATTCTTCAATTGTCTGATAAAGATTTCCTGCCAGCCGGCTGGCGCCAATACGGAAAAGCTCGCTGTTCAGCCATTTTTCTCCAAGGACATCCCGTACCAACAAGTAGTAATTCAAAGCTTCGCCAGGTTTAGAAATTCCTCCGGCCGGTTTTATCCCAACCATTTTACCTTCTGATTTATAAAACTCGCGGAGGGTATCCAGCATAATCAAAACGGCTTCGTGGGTGGCGGCAGGAACAATTTTTCCGGTGGAAGTTTTCAGGAAATCGGCACCGCCTTCCAGGGCCAGTTCGCAAGCCCGGCGGATCAATCCCGGGGATTTTAATTCGCCTGTTTCCAAAATAACTTTTAAATGTTTGTCACCACAGGCTTCTTTGTGCGCTTTGATTTCTTCCAGAACGAAAGCCTCATCCCCTTCGAGCAACCTACCCCGGCTGATGACCATGTCAATTTCATCGGCGCCGTGCTCAACAGCATAGGCCACTTCCATAAGACGTGCTTCCAAAGGCGACTGCCCGCTGGGGAAAGCACCGGCCACACAAGCCGTACGAATCCCGGTTCCTTCTAACGAAGAAGATACCAACTCTGCAAAAACAGGGTAAACACAAACGGCAGCTGTCTTAGGTGTACCGAGTTCTTTATTCTCAAACTCCACCGCCTGACGGCAAAGACCGCGCACCTTTTCGCGGGTGTCGTCACCGCTGAGGGTGGTCAGGTCGATAAAACCCAGTATACTTTTGTACATGGCCATCAGTTCCTCAGGCTGAAACTGCTGGTCTGTAATGTTTTCCGCTCTTTTTGCCAGATCGGCCAATGTGGTGTTATAGCGATTGAATTTCATACTTTTCAATTTCAAAATTTTTACAAAAATACACCAATTTTTTTCATTCGGGGGTTGTCCTTTTCCCCTAACGCCGGAAAAGATTTTTGTTTCTTGTTTTTGGTGACTTCATCTGTTTATAATTTTGTATTTTATTGATATTTCGCCTATTATGTTTTGTCACAATTTTTGCAAAAAATGCAAAAATTCCGCCAAAACCGGTGATGTGTTTTTTATTTCCCCGGGTTGAAACCCGAGGTTAAAATATGTCACCCCTACGGGGTTTGGATAATCATTCATCTGCCTGCCCGACGACTACCGGTCAGGCGGGTGTGTATTTTATGATTAATAAAATCCATGTTCGTTTCATTTTGTGACCTTATATATTTTGTTCTTTCTTTTTTGTGATTCGAACCTTCCGGTCAGCACCTGCCGATTTCGGAAACTGACTCTCCGAAAATGGTTGTCTTTCTTTTTTTTAACAACCCCAAAAAGTAGCGGTAAAAAAATAATTTAACCACATTACTTATTGATCACCACTATATTGTAATGCATTCAAAAAAAATTACGGAAATTGGCACAGCTGTTGTATGCAAGTTACCATGAAAGAAACCAAACCGGTAGAAAAGAAAAAGAAACCCAAGGTACACCCATATTACAAGTGTCCACGCTGCGGGTATGTAACCATCATCAAAGATTCTTTTTGTCCGGTTTGCATAAAAGAAGGCGTAAAAATAAAAGTTGAGTGATCATGGAAACGGTAATGGAAATCAACAAGACATTTTCGCTGGAAGAACTGGCCCGGCAGGGGCTTCAACAGCGGGATGTGAAAGAGCTTTCCGCCAAAATATTTGTAAAAGATGATAAAGTCTATTTTTTTGATCAAACCGAAAACAAACACTACCGTCTATTTTCCGTAATTCACAAGCGATCCTTTTTCCTTTAACCGGGTAGCAATACCCAAAAAAGCCCGCCCGCAAAAGCCTTGTTTCACTCCTGTAACAAGGCTTTTTTTTACATAACGGGTAGAATACCGGAACAATAAACATAAAAAAATATATACATATACAGGCTATTTTATTATTTTTGCCAAATTCAACACTAAAAAATTTAGGGAAAAGTTACCATTTAGATGTATTGGTTCATTCCGATAATAAAACAGTATTTGAAGTTGTTTAAAGTTTACAAAACGAAATTTTGCTAAGAACTTGATCAATCAGCAAATAAATGTCTTTTTTATATACCTACCCCTACACCCCTTCAAGAAGGGGAATATTCGGTATTTATTTGCTGATTGATAATACATTAAAAATAATATTTTTAGGCGAACTTTAAACAACTTTTTTATGAAAAAAATGAAAACAAAAACCATTCTTACCGGTTTATTCTTTTTATTTCTGTCTGTTGGCCTTATTGCACAGAATAAAGACCGGGAAATCAAAAATGAATCTTTAAAAATCATTGGTCAATTCAAGAAAAAAGATCCTGGGATTAAAAAGTTTTTTAACAAGGCTTACGGCTATGTGGTGTTTCCACACATTGGAAAAGGCGGTTTGGGCATTGGCGGTGCCGGCGGAAAAGGAACCGTTTTTAAGCACGGGAAGGCTGTTGGCAGTGCCAAAATGACCCAGGTGACCATTGGTTTACAGGCCGGGGGACAGAAATATGCTGAAGTTATCTTTTTTGAAAACAAAGAAGCCTTCGACCGGTTTACGGGAAGTAAATACGAATTTGCCGCCCAGGTTTCTGCCGTTGCTCTGAAATCGGGAGTATCGGAAAATGCCCAATACCGGGACGGGCTGCTTGTTTTTACCATGTCCTTAGGTGGTCTTATGTACGAAGCTTCTGTGGGCGGACAAAAGTTTAAGGTTCAGTTGTATTAGGAAAGGTAACCGAAACGGTATCCAACGAGCCGATAACCAATGCCTGAACCTTTTTCTCCGGAAGGAGGACGGTAGAAAGTATTTTTAAGAATGAACCGGAAAATATGAACAAAAGACATGCTTATTTTGTATTGTTGGTGTTTTTTGCACTGTTTTCATCCGGTTTAATGGGACAGGTATCCGACACATTGGTTATGGACAACGGCAACATGCTTATAGGAGAATTAAAAGTTATGAACAAGGGCGTGGTTACCTTGAAAACCAAGTATAGTGAAAACGATTTTAAGATTAAATGGGATCATATTAAATATCTGAAAACAAACCGGTTTTTTGTGATTTATCTTGTGCAGGGTACTCATTTTTTCGGCAGGCTTTCGCCTGATCTCTCCCAACCGGACCACTTCCTTATTTTCGATTTTCAGAAAGGCCGTGTTTCGGTTAAAAAAGAGGATATTATTTATTTGAAAAATGCGGAAAAAACTTTTTGGGGAAGGATAAATTTTGATGTATCGCTGGGATATTCACTCACTAAGGCCAACAACAACAGCCAAATGACTACTCTGTTTAATGCAGCCTATCTTGCCAACAGCTACCGGATCCATTTGAATTACGACATGAACCGTAACTTTCAAACTATTGACGATACGCTCAAGACCAAGACCAAGCGGACGGAGTTAAGCCTCGGCGGTCAATATTTTTTGAAAAAAAGATGGTTCCTTTCGGGAGCCGGTACTTTTTTAAACAGCTCGGAACAAAAACTATCGTTGCGGTCGAACATCAGCGCAGGAGCCGGTAATTTCCTTATCAACAATCATGTACATTACTTATCGGTTTCCGGTGGATTGGTTTGGAACCTTGAGAAATATTATCCGGAAACCGGACAACCGGAAAAAAACAGTTTGGAATCATTTTTTGGAGTGGAATATGTTGTTTTTAATTTCGGTAAGCTTGATATAAACACTTCGCTTTATGCTTATCCCAGCCTTACAGAGAAAAAACGTTTCCGTTCCGATTTCAATTTTAGCCTGAAATATAAATTCATTTCCAACTTTTTCATTAATTTGAGTTTTAATTATAACTTTGACAACCAACCGGCCGAAGGGGCTTCCCGGTTTGATTATGTTTTTCAAACCACCATTGGGTGGAAATTTAACGAATAATTTTCCGGAAACGGGATGAAAATATTACGCATGGTCTTAGGAAATTCAATTCATATGGTCAACAAAGGTTTTTCCCGGTTCATGTTCCGGTTCGTACTCGCCTTTTTACTGTCTATCAATTATGTGCTTGTTTCGGCTCAAGAGAAACCGCAAACAGTCGGTAATGAGCAAACAACCGTTCAAATCAGTTTGGCGGATCTGGCCAAACAAGCCTCTGAGGCCATTATGGAAACACGGCAACTGAAAGAGCGGCTGATCCAAAATCAGGTTTTGTATCGTATGAATAAAGAGGTGGATTCTCTGGTGAATGTCATTGACAGCCAAATAAAAGAAGACAAAAAGTCGGAAGGAAATGCACCGGGGATTCGAAAGGTACGGGCCAGTCTCATTTTTTTGCGGCAAAAAAACAGCCTCATTGTTGATAAAAAAGAAGACCTGGAAAGGTTGTTGGATAACCTGCAAAAGAACAAAAACATGCTTTCTTCCCATCTGGACTATTGGAAGAAAGTAAAGGTGATTATAAAGAAAAAACGGTGGGGAAAAAGTACGGAAAATCAAGCCAACGAAGTCATCAACCTGTTGTCGGGAACCGTTTATGCCGTGAACAAGCTCATCAATACCGATATAGGTATGATACGAAAGCTTTCGGAACTGGAATTGGCAGTGGATACCCGTATGGCTTTCCTGAATAAGATGCTACAGAAGCGACAAGCTGAGATTCTTTCAGAAAAACAGCCATCCTTTTTTGATTTGGACTTTCACGATCTGAGAAATTTTCACCTTTCAAAGGCGCTTTCCAAGTTTTATTCATCAGATATACAAAACCTTTTAAAATATTTTGCCAATCATATCGAAGCGCTGATTTTCCATATTTTTTTAATGATTGCCCTTATTGTGGTTTTTCTGAGGCTGAGTAAAACACCTCTTTCTTTGGAAACCGGTATGGGAAAAGGGTACAAAAAAAGGTTAAAAGAGTTGCTTTCGCGTCCTATCAGTACGGCCCTTATCATTGGTTTTTTTGCTTCGGCGATTATTTATCCCAACAGGCCGCTTATTTTCAGAGACCTTGTCATTTTACTTATCCTGCTGCCGATTACCTATCTTTTAAAAAGCATCGTCCGGAAACGGTTTTATGTTTTTATTTATGCCTTGGCATTGACTTTGCTGGCCGTGTTGGTATATTCCTACATCCCTGTTTCCAGCATTTATTCCCGTTTGTTGCTTCTGTTTATCTCGCTCATCGAGCTGCTTGCCTCGGTTTATTTCATTATCGTTTTCAAAAAAGAAAAAGAGCGTCAGGAAAGATTCGGAAAGCTTTTTCTTTTTCTAAGTTACGGTATCCTCGTTTTTGTTTCTATCGGCTTTTTGGCTAACATTTTCGGGAAAGTGATGTTGGCCAAATATCTGCTGTTTTCCATTACCGAAATTGTACTTGTAGTGTTTATCGTATTGGTAACAGCTGTCATGATCAATGGAATAATGGTAACATTCATTACCAGCCGGGTCGCCGGAAAAAGTCAATTCATCAAGAAAAATAAAACGGACATTATTAAAAAAAGTACCCAATTTGTAAACGTTATTGCTCTTGTCATACTCATTCACTACGTTTTAAGTATTTTAGGTTGGGAAACTTCGTTTCTTTCAGCCCTTGGCGAATGGTTTGGACGTGAATACCAGTTGGGGTCCATCACTTTTTCGTGGGGCAGGTTTTTTATTTTCCTTTTTATTATCTGGTTTTCCATTTTTATCGGGCGTATAGTGCGCGATGTCCTTGAAGACGACATCCTGAACAAAGTAAAAATGGAAGAAGGGCTGCCGCATACCATTGCTACAATGGCTCGTTATGCCTTGATTACCATCGGATTTTTACTTGCCTTTAGTGCTTTGGGTATGCCTATGAGTGATTTGGCCATCATGTTCAGTGCTTTTGGTGTGGGCATCGGTTTCGGACTTCAAAATATTTTTAATAACCTTGTCTCAGGATTGATTCTTCTTTTCGAACGGCCCATTAAAATCGGCGATACCATTGAAGTGGGCGATCTGACCGGAAAAGTGCTTTCCATTGGTATCCGTGCCAGCAATATCCGTACTTTTGACGGGGCCGAAATCATTGTCCCCAACGGGAACTTTATCTCCAACGAAGTCATTAACTGGACCTTATCGGATCAACGCCGCCGCATAGAAATCATGGTGAACGTTTCTTATAATACCGATCCGCAAAAGGTTAAGGAAGTTTTGCTTGACCTGCTGATGGCACATGCTGATGTGGCCAAAGACCCGGCACCGGGGGTTTATTTTATTGATATGGGAAAAAGCGCCCTGACATTCAGAGTGTTGTTCTGGACATATCAGTATGGCAAATGGTATTCGATCCGGAGTAATATGATGTATGAGGTTTTCAGCACGCTCAAAAAAGCCGGTATCGAAATTCCTTATCAACAATTGGATGTCCATTTACGACCCAATAAAAATGACGGAAATACTGTTACCGATACCTGATTTAAATTTACATACAGGAAGCTTTTGCACTTCCGGTTTGTCGTAACAAATATTTTTTATTTTTGAGGATTCCTTATATTTACAACAGCAAACAATTGAAAACAATTTCCATATGAAAAAATTTACTTTTCAGTACCTAAATATCGGCATGATACTGCTGGTATTTCTCATTGTTTCATCGTGTGGCAACAAGAAAAAAGCAGCTCCTCCGCCACCAGAGATCAAAGTGGTAAAGGTTTTACAAGCAAATGTTCCCATTTATAAAGAGTTTGTCGGACAGATTTACGGACAGGTGGATATTCCCATTCGTGCCCGTGTATCGGGATTTCTCGAAGGGATTCACTTTGAAGAAGGCCGCAGCGTCAAAAAAGGGCAACTGCTTTACACCATCGATCCGCAGCCGTATCAGGCCAAAGTAGCGCAGGAAATGAGTAAGCTGGCCGAAGCCAAAACGGGTTTTGTAAAAGCACAAAGCGATTTGGAACGGATAGAACCGCTGGCCAAAATGAATGCTGTCAGCAAAAGCGATCTGGATGCGGCGCGGGCGCAATACGATGCGGCCAAAGCTTATGTGGAAGCGGCACAAGCCAGTGTGCGGCTGGCAAAAATACAGCTGGGTTATTGTTCCATCAAATCACCCATCAGCGGGGTCATCGGGAAAACGAAAGCCAAAGTGGGTGAATTTGTTGGGCAAACTCCTAACCCTGTGATTTTAAACACAGTATCCAAAATCAGCAATGTGCGGGCCGAGTTTTTTCTTCCCGAATCCGATTACCTGATGCTGGCGCGTGCCCACGGAACAGCCCCCGGCGAAGAAACCGCCGAAAAACTGAACAAAACAAAACCTCAGGAAAAGAGAAAACTGCAGTTGATATTATCGGATGGTTCCCTCTATCCTTACAAAGGACGTGTTGATTTTATTAACCGGGAAGTGGACCCCAACACCGGAACCATTCTGATACAGGCTACATTTCCCAATCCCAAACGCATATTACGCCCCGGACTGTTTGCCCGGATCAAAGCCGAATTGTATGTGGATTCCAATGCGCTTTTGGTACCCCAGCGGTGTGTTGTCGAAACACAGGGAAAAAACAGCGTTTTTGTGGTCAGTGACAGTACCGTTCATTTTGTTTCCGTTGAAACCGGACCGACGGTAGGTGACATGTGGATCATCAAAAAAGGGTTGAAACCGGGTGATCAGGTAGTCCTTGAAGGATTGCAAAAGGTAAAAGAAGGACTAAAAGTTAAACCTCAACCTACCGAATTTCAATCGAAATCAACCATTATCAAAAATCTTAACAATTAAAGGCTATGGGTAATTTCTTTGTCAGACGGCCCATAGTGGCCATGGTAATTGCCATCATAATGGTGATTGTGGGGGTGCTTTCGCTGCTCGGGCTGCCCATGGAACAGTACCCGAACATCACTCCGCCGGTGGTCCAGGTTGCGGGAACCTATACAGGCGCAAATGCCGTGAGTGTGGAACAATCGGTAGCCACTCCCATAGAGCAGCAGATGAACGGTGTGGAGAACATGATTTATATGAAATCGACCAACTCCAACGATGGGTCGATGCGTTTGCAGATTTCGTTTGAGGTGGGATCGGATCCCGATATGGCTACCGTATTTGCCCAAAACAGGGTTTCGGCTGCTACGGCCAAGTTGCCGCAGGAGGTAACACGGTTCGGCGTTACCACCAAAAAGATGCTGCCCAACATTATCTTGTTGGTAACCCTGACTTCCGATGGCCGGTACGACCAGAATTTTTTGGGGAATTATGCACTCATCAACATAAAAGATGTGTTGGCGCGTATCAAAGGGATTGGGGATGTCAGTGTCCTTGGTGCTGCCGATTACTCCATGCGTATTTGGGTTAAGCCCGACCGGTTGGCACAACTCGGGGTGACCATTTCGGATATTAAAAAAGCCATCAACGAGCAAAGTAAAATTATTCCGGGAGGGAAATTCGGTGCCGAACCGGCCCCGCCCGGAACGGAATTTACCTATACGGTCCGTCTGCCTGACCGCCTGGCTACCGTGAATCAGTTTAAGAACATCATAATACGTACCAACCCCGATGGCTCACAAATCAAACTCGAAGATCTGGCTCAGGTAGAACTCGGGGTAGAGAACTATTTGGCCTATACCCGTATGAATGGGAAACAATGTGCCATTATTTCATTATACCAGCAGCCGGGTTCCAATGCGGTGGAACTGGCCCAAAAAGTGACGGCTGCCATGCAGCAAATGGCCCAAAAGTTTCCGGCAGGAATTCATTGGCAGGTATCCATGGATGCCACCAAACCCATTTCGGTGGGGATTAAAGAGATTGTGATAACCCTGTTTATTGCTTTGTTCCTCGTTATTTTGGTGGTTTTCATTTTTATTCAGGACTGGAGGGCCACCCTCATTCCGGTGATTGCCATTCCGGTTTCGCTGGTGGGGGCTTTTATGTTTTTCCCTCTTCTGGGATTTACCATAAACACGCTTTCGCTGCTGGGTCTTGTACTGGCCATTGGGATTGTGGTGGATGATGCCATTGTGGTGGTGGAAGCGGTACAGGTGAAAATCGAAGAGGGTATGTCGGCCAAAGAAGCTACCATTGCCGCCATGAAAGAAGTGACGGCGCCTGTAATTGCCACCACCTTGGTGTTGGTAGCCGTTTTTGTTCCGGTAGCCAGCATGGGAGGAATCACCGGCCGGTTGTATCAGCAATTTGCCATCACCATCGCTGTATCGGTGTTGTTTTCTTCCATCAATGCTTTGACACTTAGTCCCGCACTTTGTTCCATTTTGCTGAGAAAACAGTCGGCTTCCAAAGGGTTGCTGGGCAAGTTTTTCAACTGGTTTAACCGTAGTTTTGATAATATTGCCACAAAATACGTGGCTTATACCGAAAAAACAACCACACAACTCAAAAGAGGTGTCTTGTTTATCTTAATTTTGACGGCGGGTATTGTGCTGATTGCCAAGTTTGTTCCCGGTGGATTTATTCCCGAAGAAGACATGAGCTATTTCTTTGTCAACATTCAGTTGCCCAATGCCGCTTCGCTTCAGCGAACCGATCAAATCACCAAAAAGGTGGAAAAAATTCTGGAAAATCACCAGGATATGATCAGTTACGTTACAGCTGCCTCCGGTTACAGTATGCTTTCGGGAGCCATGACTCCCAACTCGGCATTCATTTTTGTCAGCATGAAAGACTGGGACAAAAGGGACATCACGGTAAACCAATTTGTTCATCAAATCAATAAAGAGTTTAACCAAAAGATCAAAGGGGCGCAGGTATTTGCTTTCGGCCCGCCGGCCATTCCCGGCTTGGGAAGCGGTTCGGGTTTCAGCCTGATGCTGGAGGACAAAGGGGGGCATACGCCTGCTTATCTGGCCCAACAGGCGCAAAAATTTATCCAGGCTGCTCAAAAACGTCCTGAAATCGCTTCCATTTTTACTACTTACCAAGCCAACGTCCCGCAAAAATACCTGAAAATAAATACCGATATGGCTTTGAAAGCAGGGGTGAACCTTGATGATCTGTATACCACCATTGGGGCCTTTCTCGGCGGAACGTATGTCAATGATTTTAACCGTTTCGGTCGGCTGTACAAGACATTTATCCAGGCCGAACCGCAATACCGGGTGAACCAGCAAGGGTTAAACCTCTTTTTCGTTAAAAACAAAGAGGGGAAAAATGTTCCGCTGTCGGCGTTGGTAACAGTCAAAGATACCACGGGCCCCGATTATACCATTCGTTACAATTTGTTCCGTTCTGTGGAATTGCAGGGGCAGCCGGCCGAAGGCTATTCTTCGGCGCAAGCCATGAATGCCCTGGAGGAAGTGGCACAAAGGGTGTTGCCCAAAGACATGGGTTACGAATGGTCCAACATGTCGTACCAGGAAAAAATGGCCAGCGGTTCCGGCAATACGGTATTTATCTTTGCCCTTGTTTTTGTTTTCCTGATTCTTGCCGCACAATACGAAAGCTGGTCGTTGCCTTTCAGTATTTTGCTCGGAACGCCTTTTGCCGTTTTCGGGGCCATGCTTTTTATATTGGTTGCCCGCTTTTTTAGTACCTCTTTCGAAAACAATGTTTTTATGCAAATTTCATTGGTCATGCTCATTGCCATGGCAGCGAAAAATGCCATTCTGATTGTGGAATTTGCCAATATGGAATTCGAAAAAGGCCTCAGTTTGTTTGATGCGGCTATTAAGGCGGCCAAACTGCGTTTCCGGCCTATTTTAATGACGGCTTTCTCGTTCATTCTCGGCGTTTTTCCGTTGGTGGTGGCTACAGGAGCCGGTGCCGAAGCCCGGAAAGTCATGGGCGTTGCCCTATTGGGCGGTATGACAATAGCCACCTTCTTGGGCGTTTTCATGTATCCCATGCTGTTTGTGCTCATTGGTAAACTGGCAGGATATGAAAAGAAACGCGAAAAACCGGAAACTGTAGCAATGCCTGCAGATAATAACTCATAACTTGTCATAACTTGGAAAAACATCAGAAAAAGATTCACCTGATATGAAAAAGATCATCATACTGTTTTTAATGGGGCTGCTTGTTTACCTGTCCGGTTGCAAGCTGGGCCCCGATTTTGTCAAACCTCAATACAGCGGACCCGCCACATTCAGTTACGATACGTTGGCCAACGACACATTGGTCAATTTAAGATGGTGGGAGCTTTTTCGCGATCCGGTGTTGGATACCCTGATTACCAAAGCGCTTGAAAATAACAAAAATGTTATGGTAGCGGCTGCCCGCGTGGAAGCGGCCCGTGCCAGTTTGGGTTACACCAAAGCCGAACAATGGCCTTCGTTTAGTTTCAGTGCCGGGGCTTCGCGTGGAAACTCCATTGGAACAGTGCAATTTGCCAGTACTTCAAACAGTTTTTACGGCTTTACGCAAATGAACTGGGAAATCGGCTTTTGGGGAAAGTACCGCCGGCTGAACGAAGCGGCAAGAGCCGAATTGCTGGCGTCGGAATATGGTATGCGTACCGTGCAAATCGGACTGATTTCGGAAGTAGCAAATGCTTATTTCACATTGCTTGACAACATGAAAAAACTGGAGATTTCCCAACGTACCCTTGCGGCACGCGACAGTTCCATGAAAATTATCCAGGCACGGTTCAAGTATGGGGTTGTCCCCGAAATTGACCTGAACCAGTCGCAGATACAACGTGCCATTTCCGCGGCAGCGATTCCGGTTTACGAAAGGAATATTGCCTACAGCAAAAATGCCCTTGCCGTTCTTTTAGGGAAGTATGCTGCTGATATTCCTGTGGTAACAACTGTTTTTGATGAAGTTACCCCCATGAAAATACCGGCCGGTTTGCCTTCGCAGTTGTTACAAAGGCGTCCGGATGTACAACAGGCGGAAGCGCTGTATGCCGCGCAAAATGCCCGTATCGGTGCTGCCCAAGCCATGCGTTGGCCTTCGTTGAGCCTGACGGGTTTGCTTGGTGTTGCCTCCTCAAGCCTCACCTCACTAACCGCTAATGGTTTGGGATGGTCGTTGGGCGGTGCTTTGCTGGGGCCTGTTTTTGAATTCGGAAAAAACAAAAGAAGGGTGGAAATAGAAAAAGCCAAAACCGCTGCCGCTTTGCATCA
Source organism: uncultured Lentimicrobiaceae bacterium (assembly GCA_964473895.1). Classification (GTDB taxonomy): domain Bacteria; phylum Bacteroidota; class Bacteroidia; order Bacteroidales; family F082; genus Sulfidibacterium. The sequence continues at coordinate 13,372 of CAYYRE010000047.1, forward strand.
GTATGAACAAGTAACGTTGCAAGCCTTTAAAGAGGTACAGGATGCTCTGATTTCTATCCGGACGTTGCATCAGGAATTGATTGCACAAAACCAGCGTTCGCGTGCCGCTATCAATGCCGAAATGCTTTCTTACGAAAGATACGACAAGGGCGAAACCAGTTTCCTGGAGGTATTGGAGTCACAGCGCCAAAGTTTCGAGGCACAATTGGCCCGTTCGCAAACCAAGGCCCAATTGTTAACTGCCTATGTGGCACTGTACAAAGCACTCGGTGGCGGATGGCTTTCGCCGGAAGAAGAAAAAGCCTTCCGGGAAGCACAGCAAACTTCGGGTAACGGGACAGGCTCCGCAAAAAAATAAACGGCGGATG
>CAYYRE010000047.1:13839-18156 GCA_964473895.1 uncultured Lentimicrobiaceae bacterium
AGAAGTTAACGTACCTCGACGGTCTTTTTTCCGTTCAGGATTTCCATTTGATGGTTAATGGATTCCTGGTGAATGGCCTTAAAGGCACGGTTGATGAACTCGCGGCTAAGCCCCCTTTTGGCGCCTTCTTCAATACTTTTGTAAATAATGTCTTCCCAGCGTTTGTTTTGCAAAATACTGATGTTGTTGCGTTTTTTGTATTCGCCGATGGCGGCTACCACTTCCATGCGCTGTTCCATCAAATTCAGAAATTGTTGATCGAGCCAGTCGATTTTACCACGGAGTTCCTCCAAAACATTCAGTTGCTGTTCATCCGCCGGCTGGGGATTCCGTAATACCAGGTTTTCGAGCAATGTGCCCAGCTGTTCCGGCGTAATTTGTTGCTGTGCATCGCTGAGGGCTACGGACGGGTTGATGTGCGATTCAATCATCAAACCATCAAAATTCAAATCCATGGCTTTTTGTGATAAATCCTGCAGCAGTTCGGCTTTGCCGCCGATATGGCTGGGATCGTTCAGCATGGGAATGTCAGGCAGGATACTTTTCATTTCAATGGGGATTTGCCATTGGGGCAGGTTGCGGTAGGTGGTTTTTTCGTAGGTAGAAAAGCCGCGGTGGATTAATCCGATTTTACGAATGCCTGCCTGGTAAATTCTTTCAATGGCACCAATCCAGAGTTGCAGATCGGGGTTTACCGGATTTTTGATGAGGACACCGACATCGGCCCCTTCAAGGGCGTTGGCGATTTCTTGTACGGCAAACGGGTTGGCTGTGGTCCGGGCGCCAAGCCACAAAATATCCACACCGAATTTTAAAGCTTCGTACACGTGGTTGGCATTGGCCACTTCGATGGTCAACGGCAAACCGGTTTCCTTTTTGGCTTTCTTCAGCCAGGGCAATCCTTTCACACCCACTCCCTCGAAACTGTTGGGCCGGGTACGCGGTTTCCAGATTCCCGCCCGAAACATATCCACTTTTCCGGTTTTTTTCAGACCAATGGCTGTTTCAATGACTTGTTTTTCCGATTCGGCACTACACGGTCCGGCCACAACAAAAGGCCGGCCATTGTATTCGCTCCATTCTGATAAGGTTTTGATTTTTAAGTTCTTTGGCATGACATATCGTTTTTTAAAGTATTTTCTGTATTTTATTGGATTCATGAATTAATTCCGACAGTTTTTTATGGTCTTTTTGCCGGATAGCCTGACGAAACTGTCCCAGTTTTTCGATATAAGTATCAAGAACTTCCAATACATAATCAGAATTTTGATCGAATACCGGAACCCACATTTCCGCCGAACTTTTGGCCAGCCGTACCGTGGAGGCAAAACCACCGCTGGCCAGGTCGAGAATACGCTTTTCGTCTTTTTCTTTTTCGAGCACGGCCAACGACAGTGCAAAAGCCGAGATATGGGAAATATGCGATACGTAGGCTGCACTTACATCGTGTTCCTGTGGTTGCATAAAAATGACTTTCATGTGCAGGGTTTCGTACATCCGTTTTACCAACCGGAGTGCCTGTGGATCGCTGTTTTCACTGTCGCAGATAATGGCTGTTTTATAATCAAACAGGCGACTGATGGCGGCCAAAGGACCTGAAAATTCGGTACCGGCCATGGGATGCGAAGCCACATATTGCCGCCGGTTGGGATGACTTGCTATTTTTTGCAAAATCCCTGATTTGGTTGAACCCACGTCGGTGACCACTTTGTCCGAACCATTACACAAAGTAAGGATCTCCGGCAACAGCTTTTTGGTGACATCGATGGGCGTAGCCACAATGATGAGATCGGAAGCGGCTACTGCCGGCTCCAAATCCATGGTTTCATCCACCAGTTTACTCAGTTTGGCAATATTGGCATGTTGCGGATTGATGTCCACGCCAATCACTTTACGGGCAAATTCCCGCTTTTTCAGATCCAATGCCATGGACCCTCCGATTAATCCGATGCCTACAACACAAATATTCATTTAAACCTTCCCTTCTTTTACCATAATTTTTTCCACTCTTTTGGCAGCTTCACGTAAGCGTAATTCTTTGGTGCAAAGCGACAGGCGCACATAACCTTCGCCGGCACTTCCGAATATAAAGCCGGGAGTCAAAAAAACGGCGGTTTGTTTCAAAACCTCATCGGAAAATTGTTCGGAACTTTCATATTCTGCAGGGATTTTCGCCCACACAAACATTCCGACCTGCTCTTTATTCACGTTGCATTGTAATATTTCCAAAATTTTATAGGCCCATTCCCGCCGCTTCCGGTAAATGGCATTGAGTTGTCCGTACCAACTGTCCGGTAACCGCAAAGCTTCGGCCGCCGCCAGCTGCAGGGGTTTAAACATTCCCGAATCCATGTTGCTTTTCACCTGCAACACGGCCTGAACATAATCGGGCCGGCCGGCCAACATGCCGATGCGCCAACCGGCCATGTTGTGCGATTTGCTCAGCGAATTTAATTCCATGGCTACCTCTTTGGCACCTTCCACCTGCAACAGGCTCAGCGGCTCATCGTTTAAGATAAACCCATAAGGATTATCATTGACAATCAAAATGTTGTTGCGTTTTCCGAAATCTACCAATGCTTCAAAAAGGTCAAATGAAGCTTTGGCACCGGTGGGCATGTTCGGATAGTTTACCCACATTATTTTTACTTTGGAAAGATCCGATGCTTCCAGCTTTTTCAGGTCCGGCAGCCAATGGTTTTCTTCCTCCAGCGGGTAATAGTGCACTTGGGCGCCCAGCAACCGTGCCACGGCTGCATAGGCCGGATAACCCGGATTGGGCACCAACACTTCATCACCGGGATTTAAAAAAGCCATTGAAAGGTGCATGATGCCTTCTTTGGATCCCATCAGGGGAAGGATTTCATTTTCGGGTGACAGGGCAACATGAAAATATTTCCGGTACCAAACAGAAAAAGCTTCCCGTAAAGCCGGAATCCCGGAATAACTTTGATAGGCATGGGTATCGGGCCGGCGGCTTTCCGTCACCAGCGTGTCAACCACCTGTGGGGCCGGGGCCAAATCGGGACTTCCGATCCCCAGGTTAATCACATCAATACCCGATGCCCTCAGGACGGCAATTTCTTTTAGCTTTCGTGAGAAATAGTATTCCTCCACACGGTTTAACCGGTCGGCAAACTTAATTTTCATATACTTTTTCTCCTTTTTTATATTCTCCAAAAACAGTTAACTCACTCAACAACGGTCTTATGGCGTCCAATGACTGACGATACTTCTGAAAATCGTTAAAATCAACATCCACATAAAAAAGGTATTCCCACTCTTGTCCCACAATGGGCAATGACTGAATTTTGGAAAGGTTAATTTTATAAAATGACAAAACCGAAAGAACTTCGGACAGCCGCCCCTGCTGATGGGGCAAAACAAAACAAAGGGAAGCCTTATCGGGTTTCTGTCCGTCGAGGTCGTGATGATAATTGGTGTCGTCGGAAACAACGATAAAACGGGTATAGTTCATTTTGTTGGTCTCAATACTCTCGGCCAGGATATCCAAATGATAGAGTTTTGCCGCCAGGCGACTGGCAATAGCAGCTACTCCCTTCATCTTTCCTTCGGAAATCCATTGAGCACTGAGGGCCGTATCTTCCGAATCAACCAATTGAACGCCTTTTCGCCGCAAGGGCGTCAAAAATTCACGGCATTGTTGCAACGCCATGGGATGCGAATACACTTTCTTTATATCGGTCAGTGTTTGCCCGGGAAGTGCGACGAGGTGCTGTTCGATGCGGAGATAAACTTCACCGAGTATTCGTAATCCCGATTCGCGCAACAGCGTATAATTGGGCAGAATACTTCCGGCAATGGAATTTTCGATGGCTACCATACCGTAATCAGCCCGGTCGAACCGCAATGCATCAAACAATTCGTTGAAAGAATTACAAGGTACCACTTCATAGTTATCACCGTTAAAATACTTCCTGATGGCAATCTCATGGAAAGCACCCCGAACCCCCTGCATGGCAATTTTCATTGTTTCTTTTTTATTTCAAAAAAAAAGTCCCGAAATATTTTCGGGACTTTTTATGATATTGTTTTATTTGTTAAACGTCAAACCATATACAGTCCCTTATCACTTTTAAAATAAAAGTAATAAAAGCTGTAAAAAAAGATGTTTGACCTGTTGATCATTTTTTCTCTTTTGTATGAACGGGACAAATGTAGATAAAAATTTTTCTTATCAAAATTTTCGGAACTATTTTTTAAGAAAATTTTCCAAACATCTGTATTTCAACCCTATTTTCTATTGATATTAAACAACGACTTGCCTTCCTTATAATTTTTGATTCCCTCATCGAG
>CAYYRE010000048.1:0-18118 GCA_964473895.1 uncultured Lentimicrobiaceae bacterium
TGAAAGACAAAAATACACAAAAGCAGAGCACAAAACCCGATAAAATATTGTCAGGTTGATCCGCTGATTGACCTCTTTTTATTATCTTTGTAGAAAGAAATCATTAAACTGCTTACCCATGGACTACAGCCGTTTTCAGTGGCCCTACAAAACCATATTAATAGCTGATGACGACATGCTCTCGAGACGCTATTTCAGCAAAGTATTGGAGCCCACCAAAGCCAAACTCGATTTTGTTAAAAACGGAAAGGAAGCCGTGGATTATTGTTTCCGCAATCCGGAGGTTGACCTGGTTTTAATGGATATAAAGATGCCACTGAAAGACGGCTTAACGGCCACACGCGAATTGAAAGCCAAGTACCCGCGCCTTCCGGTGATTGTGGAAACGGCTTATGCTTTCGATTACGACAAAAAAAACACACTCCTTTCGGGGGCCGACGAATTCATTACCAAACCCATCAAAAGGGAACAGCTTTTCGACATGATGGGCAAATACCTTGGCGCCCAAGATGAAATCCGGTAACCCCCTTTTTTGAATTTTCCGGCAATCTTCATTGCCGGTGGGCTCCTTTGCGGACTATTTTGTAACTTTGGGCCTGGTTAGGTTCATTTCGTTTTTCAAAAAAAGCAGGGGCATGCAAAAAGTTGTTTCGGATATCGTACGGCATATCAAACGCACCACAGGAACTGACCTCTCGGTTTTTGATGAAGATTTTCTGAAACAAACCCTGGAGAAGAAGATGGCAGAAGCCGGAATACATACTTTATCAGATTACCGTAATGAACTCCTCCATAAACCTGAAACTGTCAGGGGGTTACAAAATGCTTTTTTTGTCAATTACAGCGAATTTTTCAGGGATCCGTTGATCTATGCCTTGCTTTGGAGATGGATCTTTCCGCTGCTTTTTGCAAAAAAAGCCCATTCCAAAGAAAAGGAAATCAGGATATGGTCGGCTGCCACCGCCTCCGGACAGGAAGCTTACACCCTGGCCATGCTGCTGACCGAAATCGAAATACAAAACCCGCAACAGGGAGTTTCCATCCAAATATTCGGTTCCGACATTTGCTCCTCCGAAATTGAAAAAGCCCGGGAAGGTTTCTATCCTGTGGAACAATTACAAAAGGTTCCCCTCAAATACATCAACGAATATTTTTATCCAGTGGCCGGAGGTTACCGGTTAATCCCACGGATCAGAGAATCGGTTAAATTTTTTGTATATGATTTGTTACATGCCCAAACCACAAGCCCTCCGGAAAGCATTTTCGGTTCGTTTGACATCATCTATTGCAGCAACCTGCTCATTTATTACAACGAAGAGGCCCGGCAACAAATTCTCCGGAAACTTTTTAAAAACTTAGTAAGCCATGGGGTACTCATTACCGGAGATACTGAAAAGGCGATGATTTCGCCATCCCTTTTCAGGGAAATGATTCCTCCCGCCCCCATTTTTCAAAAAACCAGCGACAAAGAAAACCCGATACCCCCCGATGGAATAGGTTTTGTCCACGGGACGAAAGAAAGTCTTTTTCGCCCCATTTGAAAAAAAAAGGAAATCCGGAATAAATAATACAATAGACCATGCGTTTTAAAGACCTGAAAATAGGAAACCAAATGATACTTCTCATTGTTTTCCTTTTCGCCATTATTTTAATGCTCGGCAGCATTTCGCTGTATCAATCAAGCCGCCTTTGGCAACAAACCCAAAGTCTGTACGACCACCCGCTCAAGGTGAGCCGGGCCATCAGTGCAATAAAAACCGACATCATTCTGCTGGATAACGATCTGGAAGATTTTTTGATAGAGAAAGACTTGCGAAAACAGAACCGCTTGCTGCAAACCATACGTTCGGTCCAAAACAACATGCATGACCATCTCCGGTCGTTACAGAACGATTACCTTGGGCCCGGTACCGACATCCGGAAACTGGAAACCGGCATTCAGGAACTGATCACTCTTACCAACAGGGTTATTTTGCTGGCCCAAACCGGAAAAAAAGCCGAAGCCCTTCAACTGGAACAAACACTCAGCGAAAAAGTATTCACCCCTTCGGGGATCATCAAAGACCTGCAATCCATTGAGGCCACAGCAAAACAAATGGCAAGCCGCTTTTACGACAATGCCCGGAACAATAAAAAACAGTTGGCCCGGCAAATGTTTGTTGCGGTATCACTGTTATTCATTTTCCTGCTGACCGGGCTTCTGTTTATTTATCACCAGGCCATTCGCACACCTCTCAGGCAACTGACCCGGGCCACAAAACAATTCTCCGAAGGAAACTATCATACCCATGTAGCCTACAGCTCCCGCAACGAAATGGGGCAGTTGGCAGAAGCTTTTAACCGTATGGTGGCAGCCATCCGTCTGCAAATGGAACGTGAAGAAAAAGCTTTTCATTTCAACGCTACCCTATTCAAAAGAGAAAACCTCGGGAATTTCACGCAGAACCTTCTCATGGAGCTCATGGAGCTGACCGGGTCGCAAATGGGAGCTGTTTTCCTGTTAAACAAAGAACGTTCCGAATTTACCCTGTTTCGATCCATTGGCCTTTCGGCCAAAACACGATTACGGTTTTCGGCCAACATCAAAGAAGGTGAATTCGGCGTTCCTTTAAGCCAGGGCAAAATATCCTACCTCAAAGATCTGCCTGCGGATACGCCGTTTTTATTCAAAACCACTGCGGGCAACCTGATCCCCAAAGAAATCGTTACCATCCCCATCATCGAAAAGAACCACACCGTAGCCATGATTTCCCTGGCCGGCATTCATGCTTACAACGAAGTGGCCAGGTTGGTACTGCATGATATTTACCCTTCGCTCAATGCACGTTTTAACGGCGTGTTGCTTTTCAAGAAAATCAAAGAGCAAACCCAACAATTGGAAAAACAGAATACCGAACTGGAAATTCAGGGCAAAGAACTTGCGGCCCAATCCATAGAGCTCAGCCGGCAAAATACGGAGCTCAAAATGCAGAAAAACCAGTTGGATGAAGCCAACCGGCTCAAGTCAACCTTTTTGTCGAATATGAGCCATGAGTTGCGAACCCCGCTCAATTCGGTCATTGCCCTCTCCAGTGTTTTAAAGAAAAAACTGAAAGACAGCATTCCCGAAGAGGAATATGCTTATATCGACGTTATTGAACGTAACGGAAAACAGCTTTTGGAGCTCATAAACGATGTGTTGGATTTGTCACGTATCGAATCGGGAAGAGTAGAATTCGACGCTTCCGAGATAGACATCAACGGATTGATCCGCGAAATGGTCACCCTCATTGCGCCTCAGGCCGACGAAAAAAAGATCCGGCTCACGGCAAAAGCCACAGAAAACCTGCCCCCACTCTTCAGCGACAGGAACAAAATACGTCATATTTTGCAAAACCTCATTGGTAATGCAGTGAAATTCACCGAAAAAGGCCGGGTGGAAGTTTGGGCAGAAACCGAAGGTGACTATTTGCAGATCAACGTAAAAGACACGGGCATTGGCATTCCGGAAGATCAGCTGCCGTACATTTTTGATGAATTCAGGCAGGTGGACAGCAGCACTTCGCGCAAGTACGGCGGCACCGGCCTGGGCCTCTCCATTGCCAAAAAATATGCCCGTATGCTGGGCGGCACCATAGAAGTAAAAAGCAAACCGGGAGAAGGTTCGGTATTTACTTTGCTGCTCCCCATAAACCCTGTCGTGTCAGGAACATCAAACTTGCTACCGGAAAAAGAAAAGGGCGTGATACAAGAGCAAACTTTCGGACCGGTTTCCGGTACCGGAAAATTAACGCAAACGGAAAATCCTGTTGAAAAAACCATTTTGATTGTTGAAGACAGCGAACCGGCCATCATACAACTGAAAGACATTCTGACAGAAGCAGGGTTTCATGTTGAAACAGCGGCCGGTGGCCAGGAAGCGTTGGAAAAGATTGCCCAACATGTCCCGGATGCCATGATTCTGGATTTGATGATGCCCGGTGTCGATGGCTACGAGGTGCTCGAAGCGGTGCGTGCCAATGCCGAAACCGCCGCATTACCCGTACTGATCCTCACCGCCAAACATCTCGATCACCGGGATATGAAAATTATGGAAAAAAACCATGTTTTCCAGATGTTGCAAAAAGGCGATATTAACCGGAAGGAACTGCTAAATATTATCCGGAAAATGGTTTTTCCTGAAGTAAACACTGCGTCCCCAGCCGCCAAAAAACAGTATCCCAAACCCTCCGGAAAGAAAGTTAAAAGAAGCGCAGAAAAACCTTTGATCCTTATTGTGGAAGACAACGTGGACAATCTGCTGACCATGAAAAGCCTGCTTGGAGACAACTTCCGGGTGATGGAAGCATACGATGGACAGGATGGGGTGGTAAAAGCCAAGACGTATCATCCCGACCTGATTTTTATGGACATTGCCATGCCCGTAATGAACGGGTTCAGGGCATTCGATGCCATACGGAAGGAGGAACAGTTGAAACAGGTACCCATTATTGCCGTGACAGCCAGTGCCCTCACCGCCGACCGCAAAGAAATTTTGCATTACGGTTTCGACGGATACATACCGAAGCCCATTGACATCAACCATTTTGAAAAGGTTTTATATCAATTTATCACCAAATAACCTCCGCATGAAAGTTTTAGCCATCGATGATATCCAAGACAACCTGACCGTACTGAAAGCAGTCATCAAAGATGCTTTTCCGGATGCAACGGTCTATACCGCCCTCAACGGTCCCGACGGCATCAAGTTGGCCTCGGCCACCGACCCGGACGTTATCCTGCTGGATATTATCATGCCCGAAATGGACGGTTTTGAAGTTTGTCGCCGGCTGAAAAAGGAAGAAAACCTCAAACACATTCCGGTCGTTTTCCTCACCGCCCTGAAAACAACCGCCGCCAACCGCATCAAGGCTTTGGAGGCGGGTGGGGATGGATTTCTGTCGAAACCCGTAAACCGCGAGGAACTAATGGCACAATTGCGTGCCATGAAAAAAATCAAACAAGCCGCCATGCACGAAAAAGAAGAAAAAAGAATCCTGGAATCGATGGTGGCCGAACGGACGCATGCACTGGAAGCCGAAATCAAACTCCGCATGGAGACCGAACAACAATTGCGGGAAAGTGAACAGCGGTACCGCCTTATTTCCAGCCTTACTTCCGATTATGTTTTTGAAGAAGACGTTGCAGCGGATGGTTCCAGGATCATTAACTGGGTGGCCGGCTCATTTAAAGAAATCACGGGATACACACAAAAAGAGTTCATTGCACAGGGCGGATGGCGAAGCATTCTGCATCCCGCCGACTTGCCGGTGGATGATGATGCCCTGGAAAAATTATTTCAAAACAAAAAAGCCAGTCATGAAGTCCGCATTTTTCATAAATCCGGCCGTATCATTTGGGTAAAGGTGTATGTTTATCCCGTGTGGGACAATGCCAACGGACAGTTGCAAAAAATCATCGGTTCGGTCAAAGATATCACCGAAGAAAAACTCAACCGGCAAGTGCAGGAGATATTGTTTGGCATAGCCAAAAAGGTACTTACCTCCAACCGGCTCAGCGACCTCTACCGCGAAGTGCAACAAGAGCTTCACAAGGTAATGGATGCCGAAAATTTTGTGGTTGCCCGTTGGGCTCCCGACACACAACGGTTTTATGTTTGCTACGGAAAAGACGAAAAAGAAACCTTCGACTGGTATGCAGCTGCAGGTTCACTCTCTTACCGGGTTATACAGCGGCAAAAACCGTTGTTGCTGACCGGAAAAGAAATCGAAGCGATAGCGGCGGCACAGGAAGAAACCATCCCAGGCACCATCCCTGAGGTATGGATGGGGGCCCCTTTGTACCGTAACAACGAAATTTTCGGGGTCATGATCGTGCAGCATTACCAAAATGCAAAGGCTTACGATAAACTTATGCTGCGCATTTTTGAAGCCGCCGCCAACGAGTTAAGTTTTTACATAGGGCGAAAGGAAACCGAAGAAAGAAATGCAAGCCTTTCCAAAGCCATCGATCAAAGTCTGGTAGGCACCCTGATTACGGATCCCGGCGGCACAATTCAGTTTGTCAACCCATCGTTTTGCCAACTCACGGGCAGAAAAAAAGAAGAGCTCATCGGTAAGGATGCCCGTTCACTCCAGCCGGAGCTGTTCCGCAAAAAAAACCTCTCCGTTGAAATCAAAGAAGCCCTTCAGCAACGGAAAGTATGGCAAAATACCCTTTCCGGCAAAAAGAAAGATGGCACGCTGTTTTGGGTAGAAATTATGATTTCCCCACTGGTGGATGCAAACAATGAGATTATACGGATTGTTGTGCTTTTAGAGGACAAAACAGAGCCAAAGCGCAACGAATTATTTCAGCAAATCCAATTCAACATTGCCCACAGTATGATTACCTCTGCCACGCTGCACGATCTTTTTCTTACCGTCAAGCGGGAGCTGAACAAAGTTATGCCTGCCAACAATATTTTTATTGCTTTGTACAATCCCCAAACGGATAGCTTGGAAACCGAACTGGGCGTAGATGAAAAAGAATTTGTCCCCCGTATTCCACCGCGCAAATCCCTTTCGGGGATTGTTATGAAAACGGGGAAAACACTGCTTTTTACCAAAAAACAGATCCGCGAACTGGCCCGCAAGGGTACGATACAACTCGTGGGAAAACGGGCAGCGTTGTGGTTGGGCGCCCCTTTGGTACGCAACGACCAACCCATTGGGGTTATTGCCGTGCAGGATTACCACAACCCGAAGGCTTACGACAAAAAAGCTCTTGAGATGATGAGCCTGCTGGCCAATCAACTCAGTCTTTACATCGAACAAAAAAATGCCGAAGAATTTAACCGGAAACTTTCCAAAGCCATAGAACAAAGCCCGGTGAGCATCGTCATTACCGATACCCATGGAACCATCGAATACATCAACCCCAAATTTACGGAGATCACCGGTTACACCTGGGAAGAGGCCATTGGCAAAAACCCCAACATTTTGAAATCGGGCGAACACAGCCGGTCTTTCTACCAAAAACTTTGGGATACCGTTTTGTCCGGAAAAGAGTGGACCGGCGAATTACACAACAAAAGGAAAAACGGCACCTTGTATTGGGAAAATGCCCTCATCGCCCCTATTTTTGACCAAAAAGGAAAGATTACCCACCTGCTCGGGGTGAAAGAAGATATTACCGGTAAGAAAAAAATGCTGCATGAACTGATCGCCGCCAAGGAAAAAGCAGAGGAGAGCGACCGGCTGAAAACCGCCTTTTTGCAAAATATGTCACACGAAATACGCACCCCGCTCAATGGAATTCTGGGTTTTGCCGATCTGCTGACTTTTGAAGACATTTCCACAGAAAAAGTAAGAGAATATGCCGGTTTCATCGTAAAAAGCGGGCAACGGTTGCTGCAACTGATTAACAACATACTCGACATATCGCGCATCGAATCGGGCAGCATCCCCGTTCATTTCAAAACCTTTAACCTGAACCGTCTGTTGAAAGACCTCTGCCGGCCTTTTGAATTGCAGGCTACTAAAAAACAAATTGCTTTCCAATGCCGTCTTCCTTTAGCAGACGAAAAAAGCCTGGTGGTTTCCGATGATGACAAAATCAGCCAAATCATCACCAACCTCGTGAACAATGCCATTAAATTTACCGCAAAAGGTCGTGTTGAAGTAGGCTATCAATCAAAAGACAAGGAACTCCTTTTCTGGGTCAAAGATACCGGAAGAGGCATAGCACCCGAACATCAGAAACGTATTTTCGAACGGTTTTACCAAGCCGAAACCTCCATTACGCGGGATTTCGAGGGAGCAGGTCTGGGATTACCCATCAGCAAAGGGCTCGTTGAACTCCTGGGCGGAAAAATCTGGCTGGAATCAGAAGAAGGAAAAGGGACTACTTTTTTCTTTACCATTCCTTTACGCACCCCGCTCAAGAACCCGGAACAGCCGGTTCGCCAAGTAAGGCATCTCCCGGCAACAGAGGTAAGGCCGGTACTGCTGGTAGTGGAAGATGACGAAACGGGATTTCTTTACTTGAAAACCGTACTGCAAAGAGAAAACATGGAAGTGTTAAGGGCCACCACAGGAAAAGAGGCTGTTCATTTGTGCAAAAGTCATCCCGAAATAAGCCTGGTCTTGATGGATATTAAGCTACCGGGGATGAACGGGTTGGAGGCCACACGACAAATCAAAGCACAGCGTCCCGGATTACCGGTCATTGCCCAAACGGCACACGCCTTTTCGTCCGACCGCCGTGAAGCACTTCAAGCCGGTTGCGATGATTTTATCACAAAGCCTATTCGCAAAGAAACTTTGATAGAAACCGTTGGGAAATACCTGGGACATATCCGTTAAGGCAGTAACCCCGTGACGGTACCGGTAAAGTTTTCAGTCCACAATGTCCACCACTTCCTCGGCATGGTTGAGCAGTGTGTTCACCATTTCCTGCCAACGGCGGGGAAACGATTCTTTTGATTCGGGTGTCGCCTGCGGCCCGATGGCGGACATCAGAATGGCCTTGGGATTTACCACCTTTCCGGGACGGTAAACCAAACCTACCGAAGCGCCCGTATCCATGCGCGTCAACCGGACATCGGCTGCCATATCCACGCCAAAATGCAACAAATGGCGGCGTGCAAACCGGCCTTGCTGAATACCACTGAACCCCAGGTTACCATAAGCCGCACCCGTTATGTTCGACAAAACACTTCCGGTGACCCCGGCATTATCTTCTTCGGGTTGCCGTCGGAGCTCCACTTTAATGTGTCCCCTTTGGGGCAAATCATCACCATAAAGGGTCTTTAATCCTTTTTGCGCCATCATCCAGGCACCGGCCACCACACCACAACTGTGCCCGGCCATTTTTACCACATCGAGGTAACGGATTTCGAGAATTCCTTCTTCGGCGGAGCCCAAAAATCCGGCCAGCTCATCTTTTAAAATAATGGGAGGAATGTTATCAAAAAACGATGGATATTTCATACGCTTAAATTTTTATATTTTATTGTTTTACTGATATTTATATTGAAGTTGTTTAAAGTTTACAAAACGAAATTTTGCTAAGAACTTGATCAATCAGCAAATAAATATCTTTTTAAAAACCTACCCCTACACCTCCCGGTAAGACGGGACAGGCTCTTCCAGAAGGGGAACATTAGGTATTTATTTGCTGATTGATAATACATTAAAAACAATGTTTTCAGGTAAACTTTAAACAACTTTATTTTAAAACTACCGAAAGAGACCTACACTGTGTTTGCATAAGCATTACGCCCCATGCTTTGCAGGCTTTAAACGGCATATTCTTTTTTTCATTTTTCCGGATGAAAGCCAGGGGCACAATGTCTCATCCCTTCCTGGTTTCTATCCTCATTCCGTTACCAACCCGAAGCCAACACATCCACAATATGCGCCACTTTCAACGGCAGTTTATGTTTTTTTATGTATCCGTACTGGTGCATAAGGCAGGATGAATCGGTGGAGACAATGTATTCTGCACCTGTTTCCAAGGCATTTTGCACCTTTTGTTCGGCCATGGCCGTGCTGATGGGTTCAAATTTCACCGAAAAGGTACCGCCAAACCCGCAACAGGTATGGGTATCTTTCATTTCTATCAATTCAAGGCCTTTCACATTTTTCAATAAAGTACGGGGTTCATCGGTCAGACCATATTCGCGCAAAGCCGCGCAGGAATCGTGATAGGTGATTTTGTGTTCGAATACCGAACCAAAATCGGTCTTATGAATGACATTCACCAAAAAATCGGTAATTTCATAAATATTTTGTGTCAGCTTTTTGTATTCGAGGTGATAGGCCGAATTATGAAAAAGCTCCTGGTAATTGTTTTTGATATAGCCGATGCAACTCGCCGAAGGTCCTACCACAGGGCGACCGGAGGAAAAATCATCCATAAATTTTATGCCCATTTTTTTGGCATCATCCCAAAAGCCACTGTTGAAAGCCATTTGTCCGCAACAGGTTTGGTTGGGATTGTAATGCACCCTTAACCCGGCTTTTTCCAGGATTTTCACCATATTCATTCCCGTTTGAGGATACACCTGGTCAATAAAGCAGGGAATAAAAATGTCAACCTCGGTAATTTCTTTATTTTTCATACCCAAAGCATAGAATATCAATCATTTGTTTTTTCAAGGGAAAAGATCCCCGTTTTTTCCAATTCATCCCAATAATCGGGATATGACTTTTTTACCACTTCCGGATTCCGTACGGACACCGTTTGCCATTTGATGGCCAGCGGAGCCAAACTCATGGCCATACGATGGTCTCCATGGCTTTCAAAAATCAAGGGTCCATCACTGTTTTTCCCCTTACCCGGTTTTAAAACATAAGATTTCCCTTCGTGGAAAATTTTCGTTCCTATTTTTCCCAATTCTTCCTGCATGCTGCGGATACGGTCCGATTCTTTGATGCGCAGGTGTTCAATCCCGCTGAAGCGGCCTTCCACACCAAGTGCGGCACAGGCTACCATAACCGAAGGAACAATATCGGGGGCGTGCGAATAATCGTGGTCGATGACGGAAGCTGTTTTTCCGGAATACTTCAAGAGCAACCCACCCTCCGTAAATTGGGAAGCAACACCGAGTTGTTCAAAAACAACCGTCAGGAAGCGGTCGCCCTGCACGCTATTTTCTGTCAAACCGGGCAGAAACACCTCTGCGCCCGGTTGAAAGGCCACCATTTGATACCAAAATGCCGCCGCACTCCAGTCGGCCTCCACACGCACTTTTTCCACCCGGTAACTTCCTTCCTCCACATGCACTTCTTTATCCGAAACGGTCACCACAGCACCGAAATCGCGCATGAGTGTAGCCGTCATATCGATGTATGCCGAAGAAACGGGTTCCGACTGAAGCCGGATGGTCAAACCGCCGGGCAGATAAGGAGCAATCAACATCAGCGCCGAAACATATTGCGAGCTGGCGGAAGCATTCAGCAGCACCTCTCCCCCGTTGAGTTTTCGTCCCTGAATAATCAGGGGAGGAAAGTTCTCCTTTTCCGAATATTTGATATCGGCACCCAAACTGCGTAAGGCATCCACCAATGCACCTACCGGCCGTTGACGCATGCGTTCTTCCCCGGTAAGCAACCACCGGCCATCCTGGTTGGCGAGATAAGCCAACAGAAAACGAAACACCGTCCCTGCATTGTGCGTATCCAGCGAAAGTGGAATCTCCGATCCTGCACAAGTATTGATAAAGCTCAGATAAAGCCGCATCATGTAAGTATCTTCGGCTTCCGACAGATTGTCAAAAAGCACCTTACTGCGGGCCATCGCACGCATGATCAGCAACCGGTTGCTGATACTTTTGGAAGCCGGCAAATGATAGCTGCCGTTGAGTTTCTTTTCGTTATATTTTATTTGAAGCATATGAATAGATCATTGGTTTCTTAAATAAAAACGAAGGCTTTCTTCCACCGCATTTTCAGTTACCGGCCGGTCGGGTATCGCCTGACCCGGTTTTTGCAAAAGGGTAAAGCGCAACGTTCCCCCCACATTTTTTTTATCCTGCCGCATCAAACGGAGCAGAGCGGGGATGTCTTTTTCGGAAAACGAAAGCCTGGGAAAAGTCAAATCAATGGTCCGGTAAATGGCTTGGGCATAAGAGCCATCACACACAGACAACTGGGTGGATATCCGGGTGGCACAAATCATTCCGGCGGCAACAGCTTCTCCATGGGTAGCCGGATCTGCCGACTCCATTAAAAAAGTTTCGAGGGCGTGCCCGGCCGTATGTCCGAAATTGAGCAACTTGCGTAAACCCGACTCGTGTTTGTCTTTTTCCACCACCGCTATCTTGTCTTTTACCGCCATAATCATCATAGCGGACAACTCTTCCTGCAACCTGTCAAAAGATTTTTCTTTCATCATCTCCCATAGTGGAAAGTCCATAATCAAAGCATACTTTATCATTTCGGCAAAACCGGAACGCCGATGTTTTTCGGGCAACGTTTTTAAAAACACCGGATCGATGACCACGGCTTTGGGGTCGGCAAACAATCCCACATGGTTTTTAAAATTCTGAAAATCGATTCCGGTTTTGGAGCCTATGGCGGCATCTACCTGTCCCAATAACGTAGTGGGTATATTCACAAAATCAATACCCCGTTTAAAAGTAGCCGCCGTAAAACCACCGATATCGGTAATAACGCCACCGCCCAGGTTTATCAACAAAGCATGCCGGTCGGCACCCAGCCGGGTCAACTCTTGCCAAATAAAAACGGCTGTTTCAATATTTTTGTACTCTTCTCCGCTCCGGATATGGATCAGACCATCAATGGCCACTGCGGAAAGATGTTGCCGGAAAACGGGCCAGCAATATTTTTTTGTGTTTTCGTCCACCAGGACAAAAACCTTGCTATATCCCGAAAAAAAACCGGAGGAAAAGGCAAGGGCATTTTCCCCCACCACATGGGGAACCGATTCCAGGAGAAGTTTTACGGGTTCTTTCTGCATGGTACAAAGATAGAACTTTTCGGGTTGTAACCTCCACGAAAAAGAGGGTACCGGCTATCCTGTTTTTCAACGGAAAAAAATGGCGGCAGCAGAACTTCCCTTTCCCCTCCATCAATAGGGTTATTTCTTTTTTATTTGTTTTTCCGGATGCTTCGGTGTGGAATGGCTTGCAGCTTTTTTCGTGATTTTTGTCTGTTTTTTATCTTCCCGTTTCACTTCCCGCTGTTGTTTGTTATTGATACCAATGGTAGAAAGGATCCCGCTCAGGTTGCTTTTCCAAAGATAATTGATAAACGATTTTTCAGGAACACGGCGGAAATACACCACCCCTTTTTTAACATGCCCGAGGAAAGGCGGATTGTTACTCTTCACTACGAGGCTGTTCATAAAAAAGTTAGCAAACGGGCTGATAACGCTTTTGCTTTGTTGTGATTTTTTTCGGTTGTAGAGCCGGAGTTTAAGCTTGTGATAGAGAAAGTCAACACTTCCCCGTGCCGAAACCGTATCGCCGGTAATCATAGGCACCTGAAGACTGCCGATCCCCGAAATCACCGAAATACCCAAGACATTTTCGGTCAACGGATTAAACTGTGTCAGGTCGATTTTTCCGGCTTCCGCCGAAAACCACCACTGCTGTCGGGGAGCAAAATAGGGCATCACAAGGGTAAAATCCAAACCGGTTTGTTTCATCAGCTTTCCGGAACCTTTAAACTTCAGCACCAAATTGGAATCATCCGGCATCAAATGGTTGGTCACATTTTGGGCCAGCACATTGAAATGATCAATAAAAAAGATACCCGGGTTTTTCGATTTTACTTCATACTCAAAATAAGAAAGCATGTTGTTGTTCAGCCGGACACTGTCGAAACGGAACTTGTACGGAATAGCATGCAGCATATCGATGGGCATGGGTTTTAAGACCTCCCGCCGCGGATAATGCATATCCCTTTCGAAACGTACACTGAGGTTGTTTAATTGTAGCTTTCCGAAATGAATATAATGGCCGTTTATCAGGTCTTCCGGATGAAAACGATCCATCTCGGCACTTTTTCCGTAAAGGGTAATCCGGTCGGTTTGATAACCAGCCCTGCGAAAGAATTCATCCCGGTGATACCGGGGCGTGAGCGTAATGGAATCGAACCGGATTTTTCTTTCCGGAAGATTGACACGAATATCCCGCATCCGGAAAGCATACATGCTGTCGCCACTGATGATCAAACGGTCGTTCAGGTTGACATACATGGTCTTGAACAAAGCATCGGAAGCATCGGGCAAAAACGGTTCTCCCATTTGGATATCCCGGATATGGATGGCCAGTCCCACAATATTCACCAGCTTATTCATCCCGTCGTACTGATAACTTACATTCACGTTTTTAAACAAACTGCTATCCACGTGAATACCCCCTAAAAAACGGGTATAATCACTAAAGAAATTACTCTTCAGGAAACCAAGCGAACGTTTGCCTTCCGTTTCCCGGTTACTGATGATATTAACCCATGCACCGGGCACAACCCAGTGACGGATGTGCAAATAGGAAGTCGAATCGTTGCTTAGCAATAAGTTGTTGAGCGACATATCGGTTACAAGAAAATAGACAAAGTTTTGGTTGTTGCCGGGCAATGTCATTGCAGGCGTAAAGTTGGTGCCAATGATTTTTTTAATATGCAGCCGGTTGGACAAAGCCTGAAGCGCCACACGGTCGGCCACCACATTAAAATGATGCTTTGCATTGGAATACATCATTTTTTCCAAAGAAAAATCCCACCGTTTCAAAAGGTTGTTCTGCGTTTTTTTAAAAATCCCCGGCCGGAGCATATCGGGATGATACAACAAATTCAAACCGGTCATCCGGATCAGCCCCTGCCGGTTGCTGTCGCCAACTTGCAGGCTCAGCTGTGCACGGGTCAATTGAATGCTGTCAAAAACAAAATGCCATTTATTGATTTTTTTCGAAAGCGTATCGGAAACAAAACGGTACCATTGCAGGCCAGCCTGCGGCGATTGCACTGTCACTTTCCCAAAAATCAGGCTGTCGCTACGAAAAAGAGCCCCGAAACGTACCGAATGAAAGGCCACTGAGGGTATACGCACATGATACCGCACATTTTCCCCACTGTCCTTATCCACGCGAACATGCCAGGCCGACAGGGTCGCCGAATCGCTGTTCAGTTTTATTTTTTCGGAATTTACCGTCACCGGCCCCTGTTGCACCTTGGTTTTTCGCAATACAGCCTCCCACTTCCCGGGCACCGAGAACAGATGCGAAGGATCATAACCCATTTGAAAGCGGTGCAGTTTTAAGTCGAGCCGGCTGCTCACTTTCAATAGCCCTTGCGGCCGGCGTTTCGCCAATGAAAAACTGCTCTGCCGGATTTGAAGATATCCGATGCGGGTTTTCACCGGAAAAGGCACAAAACGGTTCCAATGCTTTTCCGGAAGGAGATCTGCGGTTTGTATCGTATCTTTACGAAACGAGACATAACGTGCCTTGTACAGGTAGGCCGCCCTTGCCGTAAACCGTTTATGGAAAAGAAGGGCGTTGGGTTGCAGTTTCCACAAAACGAGCCTGCCGATACCCAACGAATCATATCCCACTGAATCTCTTCGCGTTGACAACAAGCCGGAAACCTTAATTACTTTGCCTGACCATGACAAAGCACCTGTTTTTAACGTTTGATGGTTTTCGAAAGAGGTGAAATAACTCTTCCGGGCACGGAAAAAAAGCGAATCAAAACGGAGGGCTGCCCGGGGCCCTTTGAAAGAAGTTCCTTCCAGGCTGTCGGCAAAAAAATCCACACCACCCAGTCCGGCAGCCAAACGGCGGGGTTCCAAAATATCAAACCGGCCGTTAATAATTTTCAACCGTTCGGCCACCAGAGGCTTTAACAAAGCAGGCAGTACAATCCGGCTGTTTTTTCTGCAAGTTGAATCGGTTTTCAAAAAGAAATGCGGCTCCTCCAGTTCGATGGAAAGTGGTTGTTTTTTTCCCTGCTGCAACTTACCGGCATAAAGGTTTCCAATCCGGACAGATTTCGCGGCGTAAACCGAGGCCATCCCGCTGTCGGCATTACATTTTGTTTTCACCAGAAGCTGCTGCATCCTCAAAGTATGCGAGTGCGTATCATAGCCGGATTTTCCAGCCGTAATTTGCAGCGATTTTTTTTCATCGCCAATGGCCATTTTACTCAAAGAGGTTTGCAGACTGCTGAAGTGCACAGACTTTAACGGACTTCTTAAAACATTTTTGTCAGCCCAAATGTTACCTGCACTGAGGTTGACCCGGTGCAATGCTGCCAGGGTATCTCCTGTTTTCCCCAACCAAAACCAATGGACATGGCGGATATCCACCGTATCGAGCGACAATAAGGCATACGAGGCAAAAAGACTTTTCAGCCACCGCAGGGAAGCGTTTTTTTTACGGGAAGACGAAGTTGCAGGCAGGACGATATTTCCACCTACCACTTTCAATTCTCCCAAACGTAACATAGACTTCCGGCCTTTTGACGGTTTCCGGGTTTTCATTCCTTTGATGTTGGCCCATCGTATAAAAATACGGGCCAGCGGCGGGCCCTGCGGTTTTTTACCCAGCAAATCAACATGCAGCCCCCTTAAAAACAGGGTTTTGTTCTTTGAAAAATAAAAGGCAGAGTCCAATGAAATATCCATCTTCTCAGGAGCAGAATATCGATGAAAGTCACGTACCGCCAACTCCATATCCTGAAAAAAGAGCGGGTGCAACGTATCCCCCGCATACCGGATCGTTCCCATATTTTTAATAGACAAGCTGTAATGGGCTCTGCCATATATTTTCGATCCTTTTTTTCCGTTTAAATGAATTTTGCCATACTGAATATGGGTATGTTTCACAAGAAAGGCAAACCGCAGAGCGGCCACCTGATGGTTTTGCATCACTTCGATCAGTTTGGCCGGATCAAAGCCGGAAGACAAACCTTTCTTTACCGGTTGCGCACTACTGAGGATAAACTCCGGTTTTTCCAGCAAAAGGTCTTCAATAAGAAACTGCCGGTGCAGCACCACATCCAATAGTGAAATATTTGTCAGCACAAGACGATGGAAAAGGGTTTTTTTGAGCATGGTCCCTGCTGCTTTGTCAAAATAGACCTGTTGAAAACGGAGCACCGGCGCTTCCAGGGTAAGTGTTTTGGAAAAAACCCCCACCTCCACCGATTGAAAGCCAATCGCTATTTGTCCGTGTGAACGGGCAGCCACGGTCCGTTTCAGGGCTAACGCCACCCATTGATTCCGGGTAACATAAAGCCCCGCCACCAGAAGTACCGGCAAAAGAATCACCAGCAAAAGTATGCGTTTCTTTTTCATGGCGTCACCGTTTTCCGGATACGAATATCCACATACACAGGCAGGTGATCACTGAAACCGCCATGCCATGTAAAACCGGTATAGGTCCGGTTGGGCCTCCAACCCATATTGTTTTTATCATTTTCCAGCAAAAAAGGTGCATCAAAGATATGAAAGCTTTCGTCAATCACAAATAGCGGAGCATGGGGCGCCAACATATTTTTTGAACAAAGCACACGGTCGAAAATTTCCCATCCCGTTTTGCCGAAAATGGTACCGCGTGCACGGCCGTTATCAAAATGAGGGGAAAGTGCTCTCATTTGGCAGGAGTCCCTCTGTTGCAAAAGCAATTGAATCCCTTTATCCGAAAGGGTTTCGTTAAAATCACCCATGACCAGGATAAACGCATCCGGTACATGCCGGCAAACCGAATCAATGACATGTTTCAATATTTTGGCAACCAATATCCGTTTGGAAACGGTTGCCATCAACCCACCGTACCGCGAGGGCCAGTGGTTGATAAATAAATGAAGGGTATCGGCTCCGGCCAGCGCTTTTACATACAAAATATCACGGGTTTTGAGGGAAGTACCGGACGGACCGGTAACATGTATCGCCTTGGAATACAAAGGATAAAAACGGTTTCGGCGATAGATCAGGCCGACATCAATACCCCGGTGGTCCGGCGATTCGTAATGTATTATGCCGTAATTTTCTGTTTTTAAAGGAGTACTTTTTAACAGGTCTTCCAAAACAAACCGGTTTTCAATTTCGGCGAAAGCCATTACATCCACCCCATGCCATCCGCCCATGGCAGTGATTACTTTAAAAATATGTTGCCGTTTGGTACGATACCTTTGTACCGTCCAATGACGGGCACCGGAAGGGGTAAACTCATTGTATTGACAGGTGGTATCGGGATAAGGATCAAAATAATTTTCGGCATTGTAGAAGCCCATGCGTAAAAAAGCAGGAGTATGGGAAACACCCTGTCCGGAAAGAAATGCCGGAAAACCTAAAATGACCAGGAAGCCAACGCATGTCAGGATTTTTTTCATAGCCGGTTACCGCATACAAGTTTACGGATTTTTTTGAAATGAATGATACAAACCGCCCCAAATAGGCTAAATTTTATTTTGGCAGCAAGAAGCTCCCAAGGTCCCTTGTACCCTTTCGGAGAACCCTATGTACCTTTGGTAAAAAGCTAAGGACGGAAACAATTTCTGAGGAGATCGTCATAATTCAGGAAATCGCCTTACCTTAAAAGAAATCCCGACCAGCAAGGGAAAGAACCCAACTTATTATTGAAGTTGTTTAAAGTTTACAAAACGAAAATTTGCTAAGAACCTGATCA
>CAYYRE010000049.1:0-17825 GCA_964473895.1 uncultured Lentimicrobiaceae bacterium
CATATTCAAACCGTTAGCATTCATGCCCTTCGGCTGCGGCAGCGTACTTCCGGGCCTTTGCGGGCGCAGCTTTGCCGAGAAAGAACTTTTGTCCGAAGACACATCTTGGCGTTGACGATACCGGAAGGCAAAGCTGCTCAGGCCACAGGCACACCCGGGGTTGAAAAACACAACTGCACAATTTTTTGCCAGGACGGTTATAAAACTCTACGAATCGTACAAGAGGTAGTTTACCGAAGGGATACATTATAATCACACTTCTTTCAGTGCCTGTTCAAGGTTTTCGAATTTACTGTGGTAATCTTCAACGGAGCGCCGGATCACCTCAAAAGCATCTTCCCGGCCGTAAACATCCGTAATCTCCACATCGATTTTCTTCCCAGGGAGGTCTTTGTAGGTCAAAAAATAATGACGGAGGCGGTCAACCACCAACTCCGGAAGTTCCGAAATGTCGTTAAACTGGCTATAAAAGGCATCGTTGTTCAAAACCGCCACAATCTTGTCATCGGCTTCGTTACTGTCAATCATACGGAATCCCCCGATGGGTTTGGCGCGTACCAGGATGTCGCCGTGCGATATGGTTTTTTCGGTGAGTACGCAAATGTCCATGGGGTCGCCATCGCCCACAATATCTTTTCTGCCCGTTTTTTCAATGCAGAATTCCGCCACCTTTTTGGCACTGTAAGTTTGTGGTATAAATCCGTAAAGTGCCGGCACCACGTTGGAATATTTTTGCGGCCGGTCGATGCGCAGGTACCCCGATTTCTTATCCACTTCGTACTTTACCGTATCGGTAGGTACCATTTCGATGTAGCAAGTGATTAGTTCCGGGGCATTTTCGCCAATGTCCACCCCGTGCCACGGATGCGATTTATAACGGAGCCCCATGAGTCTTCCAATGGGATCCATAAGTTTGTTTGCCATGGTTTATCTTGTTTTTTGTGTGCTGTTTCTCTATTTTGAACGAAGCCGTACTTACAAAATTTCGTTTGGGCCTATACGCAAATCGTCTGGCGTTTGCCCCCTTTTACTCACAATACCAGTACCCGGTCCAGCATTTGTTGTACCAGGTTTTTCATACTTTCTTTGTAATTGGGGTTGAAATCATCGGTTACCCGGTTGGCGATGACATCGCATACGGTCATGGCTTCATGCCCGAGCATGGCGGCCAGCGAGTACAATGCCGAAGTTTCCATTTCGAAGTTGGTAATTTTGTGTCCGGCAAACGAAAATTGTCCTGCCCGGTCGATGATGGTTTTATCTTTCACTTTCAGCCGCAGTTCCCTGCCCTGTGGAGCATAAAATCCCGGTGCAGTAAGGGTAATCCCTTTCTGCCAGCCAAAACCCAGTTTTTCGATGAGATATTCCGAACCTTTGATTCCGTAAGGACGCGGTAATTTTTCATCCCAGTGCATGGTTTCAATAAAGCTTTTGGTCAGCTCAGCCTCGATGACATGGGGGCCATCTTCGTAGAAATAGGCCAGCCCGTCCAGCCCGAGGGCATACTCCGAAACAAGGTACGACTCCACCACCCCGATTTCCGGCTGCAACGCTCCCGTGGTACCAACACGTATCAGATTCAGCGAAGTCTTGTCTTGTTTGATGGTTTTGGTTTCCAAATCGATATTGAAGAGGGCATCCAATTCATTGACAACAATTTCCACATTGTCGGGCCCCATACCCGTGGACATAACTGTCAACCGTTTGCCTTTATAGGTTCCGGTGAATGTGTTGATTTCCCTGTTTTGTCCGGCAAATTCAATGGTGTCGAAATATTCCGAAATCATTTTGGCCCGTCCGGGGTCGCCCACCAAAAGAATGGTTTCGGCTACATCGCCCGGATGTAATTTCAGGTGGTAAATACTGCCATCGGTATTCAGTACCAGTTCTGCATTTTTTAATTCCATCATCTTATTTTTATCTTTTACCTTTGCAAAATTACAATTTTTAAGCAGATGAAGGCAGAAATCATTAACATAGGGGACGAATTACTCATTGGCCAGGTGGTGAATACCAACGCTTCATGGATGGCATCGCAATTGAACAAAGCAGGAATACAGGTGATACAGATTACCACCATTGCTGATGACAGAGCGGCCATACAAACTGCACTTGATCAGGCGCTTAACCGGGCGGAAGCTGTGTTGATTTCCGGCGGGTTGGGACCCACAAAGGATGATATTACCAAAAAGACATTGGCCGAATATTTCGGTGCACAACTTGTTTTTCACCAACCTACCTTTGAGCAGGTGAAAAAAATCTTTGCTGCAAGACAGTTTCCGGTTACCGAAGAAAACAGGCAACAGGCCATGATTCCCGAAAACTGTATACCCTTGTTTAATAAAAACGGAACAGCCCCCGGTATGTGGTTCGAGAAAGAAGGAAAAATTACCGTTTCGATGCCCGGTGTGCCTTTCGAGATGAAAGCCATGATGGAAGAACAGGTGATCCCGCGGCTGGTGCAGCACTTCCGGCTGGGGCATATCGTTCATAAAACCGTTATGACCACCGGGTTGCCCGAATCTATGCTGGCTGAAAAAATCAAAACCTGGGAAGAAAATCTCCCGGCTCATATCAAACTGGCTTACTTACCACAACCGGGTATTGTAAGGTTGCGGTTATCGGGTAAAGGCAAAGACCGGAAGAAACTGAGGGAAGAGATTGAAAAACAAGTGAAAAAACTACAGCTGCTCATTCCTGAAACTATCTATGGATATGATGATGTGTTGCTCGAAGAGGTTGTGGGAAAACTGCTGCGCGAAAAAGGAAAGACTGTTGCTACTGCCGAAAGTTGTACAGGGGGATACCTGTCCCATCTCATTACCAGTATTTCAGGAAGTTCCGATTATTTCGAAGGGGGGATTGTGTCGTATGCCAACCGTGTGAAAACCGAATTGCTTGGCGTGTATCCTGATACGCTTGAGCAATACGGTGCGGTGAGCCGTGAGGTGGTATTGCAAATGGCCGAGGGTGCCCGCAGGAAACTGAAAACCGATTATGCGCTGGCTGTTTCCGGTATTGCCGGGCCCACAGGAGGAACGCCTGAAAAACCGGTAGGAACAGTTTGGATCGCCCTGGCAGGACCCAAAGGCAGCGAAGCACAACTGTTCCATTTCGGAGAACACCGCGGGCGCAACATTCGCCGTTCGGCCCTCGCTGCGCTGAATATGTTGCGGTTAGAACTTATTGGGCACAAATAAAACCCATTGAAAATTAACGATTTTCCTCTTTTACTGCCTCGGCAAAAGCGGTAATAAGTTCTGGTTTCTGCTCAAAACGGTTACCAATGACAATGACATCGGCCCCGGCCCGCAAAGTCTCCCGTGCTTTTTCCGGCGTACGTAATCCTCCGCCTACAATAAGCGGAACCCCTATGGAATCCTTTACAAAACGTATCATTCCGGCCGGAACCGGTGTTGCCGCCCCGCTGCCGGCATCCATAAAAATAAGCCGGAGACCCAGCATTTCGCCGGCCATGGCCGTGCAGGCAGCTATGTCTTTTTTGTCGTTGGGAATGGGAAACGAGTTGCTCATGTAACTCACCGATGTGGGCTTACCGCTGTCGATGAGCATGTATCCAGTGGGCAATGTCTCAATACCACTCAGCTTGATGTAAGGAGCCGCAATAACATGCATCCCAATAAGCATGTCGGGATTACGTCCCGAAATCAAAGACAAAAACAACATGGCATCGGCATTGCGGGCCACCTGATAGGTGTTTCCCGGAAATAAAATTACCGGGATATTGCTGTTGTCTTTGAGTATACGTATGCAGTGAAAAAGACTGTCACTGGTAAGCAAACTGCCGCCAACAAAGAAAAAGTCCACTCCGGCATCCTGTGCCAGTCGGGCTATTTTTTCATGTTCCCCATCCGATTGTTTATCGGGATCGACCAGTACGGCCATCTGCTTTTGTTGCTTTTGAAAAAGATCAAGGACTTTCATGGTATTTGCTTTTGCCCAGCCCGTGATACCCTGCGGGCTTTGTTTACATTACAAAAGTAGGAAAAACACAGGAACATCATCTTCGTGTACACCGTTGACCGGAAAAAATTTCAGACCCACCGGCTTCCGGCGCAACAACCCTTTCGGCTTGCAAAAAACAAAATTCCAAACACTCCTTCCCCGGTAAAAATCCGTTTATTTTACCACGGTAAACCACATTCTCCGGCTGTTCCCGTTTTGATCTACCACGGTGAGCCGGTGGCGGCCGGGGGGTGGAATAAACGCCATTTGGTGCCGGTAACGGGTGGCTCCGAGATAACGGTTGTCTATATTCCAGTATAGTGTGGTCTGCGGGTTTTGCAGCGAAACTTCAAAGACCACTTTTTTTTCTTTACCGTCGGCACCGCGGGGAATAAAAATCCTGCTTCCGGGTTGCGGATAGATAAAAGCAATGGTATGCCTTGTGCCGGGAGGAGCACATCCCGGTTTGTAAGGCGGTAACATGCGGTAGGAGGGGTGCGTTTGGTGATAATACCATTCTTGTACCGGCGGTAAAACAAACCACGAAACTTTTTTCATGGCTCTCACCGGAGCGCATCTTCCTGTGAGCCGGTATTTTTCGTCCGGTGTGGTAAAAATCAAATGATGAAAAGGACATGGTTTTACCCGGTCCCCGTTTTCATAGGCCAGCATGGTGTCGGTTTCAGGACAAAAACGTGATGCCCTGTATCCGCTTTGCCGGCAAACCACAATTTTTTTCATTTCATCTTCCGGTCGTTGAAATTGCTTTTCGGGTTTCAGCAAATGAAAGACATCAAACATAAGCGGCGCGGCACAGGCTGTACCCGTAAGGCCTGTACGCCCTTCGCCATCGGCATTACCTACCCATACACCCACCACATATTCGGGCGTCGAGCCAATGGCCCACCCATCTTTAAAACCAAAACTGGTGCCTGTTTTCCAGGCAATGGGCGCCGTGGTGTTAAAATATTCCCATCCTTCTTCCGAATGGGGGCGATGTACCTGGTAAAGGGCTTGATATGTTTCCCATATGGCACCGGCATGGAGGGGTACCGCAGCTGAAACAGCCGGTTCTTTTTCTTTTGTTACTTGTTCTATACGGAGCACCGGAGGATTATATTCGTGTCCGGTGTATTTCCCGTAAAAACTATCGTAATGCAACAGGGTTTGTGCCATGCCGGCATAAGCACTTGTAAGCTGCCATAAGGTGGCTTCCCCGCCACCGAGGATTAGTGAAAGACCGTAATGTGCGGCCGGATGAGTGAAAGTAGTCATTCCCATCTGTTTCAAAAGATTCATAAAACGGCCGATACCATAATCACGTAACAGGTAAATGGCCGGTACATTACGTGAACGTGCCAATGCCTGAGCTGCCGGCACGGCTCCTTCGAATACCTTGTCGTAATTTTGGGGATGATAGTTTTTGAAATAGCTTGGAATATCGGGAATCAGGCTGTTGAGCAGGATTTGACCGTCATCGATGGCGGCGGCATACAAAAAAGGTTTCAGAATGCTTCCGGTGCTGCGGGGGGCGCGAATCATATCGTTGGCTTCGCCTTGTCGGCCGTTGGCGGCAGCGTTTCCCACATAAACCAATACTTCTTTGGTAGCAGGCCGCATTACCAGAACGGCAAGGTTGTGAATCTCGTTTTCACTGAATTTTTTTCGGAATCCGGCCACCAACCGGTTGACTTCCTGTTGAAGTTGACCGTCGATGGTGGTATGTATCCGTGTTCCGGCCCGCTGCATTTTAAAATATTCCAACAGATGGGGTGCTGCATCCGGGAGCGGATACGGTTTTCCGGGGATTTTTTCCCGCAGGGCCAACCGGTATTCCGTGCTGTCTATTTTACCGGCTTTCCATAGGCTTTTTAACAACCGGTTACGCTTCTTAAGCAGCAAAGGGTTGTTTTTTCCCGGGCGAATCAGCGATGGCGTATTGGGCAATACGGCCATGAGGGCCGCTTCGGCCCAGGTGAGTGCAAATCGGCTGTGGCCGAAATAACGCCAAACAGCGGCTTCCAAACCCACCACATTACCTCCGAAGGGGGCATGCGAGGCATACAGGTTCAGGATTTGTTTTTTGGAATATTCCGTTTCCAATGCCAGCGAGAGGTAAATCTCAAGGAGTTTTTCGGTAACCGTACGGGGCTTTCCTTTTCGCGACAAGCGAATGACCTGCATGGTGAGTGTACTGCCACCGCGGACAATCTTTCCGGCTTTGATGTTGTCGATGAGGGCTTCTGTGGCCGAAACGGGGTTGAATCCGAAATGTTGGTAAAAATGCCGGTCTTCGAATTGCAGTACCGCCGTTTTGTATTTTCCGGGAAGGGAATCGGTTTCCGGAAAACGCCACTGTCCGTCGTCTGCAATGCGGGCACCCAACAGGTTTCCCTGCCGGTCGAACAAAACCGTGGAATAGGGGTCGTTAAACAGGGGAACAGGCAGAAACAAACGGCCTGAATAGGGAATGGCTGCCAATAGCCCAATGAACAGCAAGACCCGGAATCCCCATTTTTTAAAACGGTGTTTTTGCATTTGTTGAAATAACAAAAGCAAAGATAGTACCCTTTGCCGGATTTGAAAAGAAATAACTCGTAAACGGGATACTATGGTTTTCTCCGGATGTTGTCCCTGTCGCCCCGATTACATCAGGAAGAAAGCCCCTTTTGAAAGTATTTTGTCTCCGGCATGCAGCAGTCTGTTGCCTTTGACCTGTGTAAATTCTCCTTTGACCAGTCCGGGAATAACCTGTATTTTTTCAAAATGATATCCTGTTTTATCGTGCGAAAGCAAACGTAAAATGAAATAATTTTCCTCTTCTTTGATGATGGCTTCCGTGGGAACCGAAAGACCGGTAAAAGTTCCTGTAAGAATTTTGGCCGTAACGTACATTCCCGGAACAAAATCGGGGTGCTTTCCTGTTAAGTGTCCATGAACCAATATGGTACGGCTTTTGTTGTCGATACTTTTACCGATTAAATGAACAGTTCCCGAAAAAATCCTGTTGCCCATATCCGGAATGGTGAATTGGATCTTCTGTCCTTTTTTGATTTTTAATACGTCTTTTTCAAATACTTTGAGTTCCAGATGGACGTGGGTGTCATTTACTATTTCCATGATCAGATCGGATGGATTAACATGGGAACCAAGGGTTACTTCCAGCCGGGTGATATAACCATCGATGGGTGCCAAAAGGGGAATCCTGGAAAAAAACCGGCCGTTTTCCACTGCCTTCAGGTCAATGTTCAGCAGCTTTAACGTTTCGTTTAAACTTTCAAAAGTGGCAAGGGTGTTCAGGTAAGCTGTCCGTGCTTGTTGAAGCCGCTTTTGCGAACTGATGCTGTCGGCTGCCAGCGTCTGCTGCCGCTGGTACTCTTTTTTGAGATAACCCAGGTTTTCTTTGGCTTTCAGGTAATTTTGCTGTAGTTTCAGGAAATCGGGATTGCTCAGCATCAACAACACCTGCCCCTTTTTTACCCGGTTTCCCACAAGCAAAGAGATGTTTTCTACTTTCCCCGGCATAAAACTGCTGATTTCGGCTTTTCTTGAAGGCGGAACATCCAGATAACCGTTGGCAGGTACTTTATAATGAAACGTATCGGAACGAATGACTGTGACCGCCATGCCTGCCCCTTGAAACTGTTTGTCGGTAACCTGCCATTGGTTGGGGGTATCGTTTTGTTTTTCCATTTTTTCCGCTTGTTTTTCCTGTCCTCCTTTTTCGGAGCTACAGGATGAAAAAACAGCCATTACCAAGAAGGTCAGGAGAATAAAATGTGTTTTTTTCATCGCTTTATAATTTTGTATTCTGTTGTATTCCAATTTTTTATCTTTTTGTAATAAATTTATTTTACAGTGCTAAATATTTCAGGTTTAAGACGGTTTGATTATATTGCCACAAGTGGTCCAGGTAATTCAAACGGATGTCGGTAGCTGCCTTTACACTTTGGAGATATTGAAAATAATTGATTTCTCCTTCGGCAAAACTTTTGTCTGCCATTTGGAACAAGGCTTTAGACATTTGTTTTCCGTTTTTTTCGTAATAGCGGATGGCTTCCATGTGTTTGTCAAGCTGTTCTTTCAGCTGCTTTTTCTTTGTTTCCAAAGCTTTTTGCTGAAAGTTTTCAAACTGTTGTGCCGATTGAAACATCAGTTTGGAGGCTTTGGCTCGCGATTTTTGCGGTCCGAACCACAGGGGCAATGCCAAACCAACAGAAAAGCCATTGTACCATTTGGCAGCCGATACCGTGGTTTTTCCCCGAAAATATTCCAGTTGGATATCCGGAAATAATTTTCTGTTTTCCTGCTTGTAACGGTACAGTGTGGCTTCTTTTTGTTTTTGCGCCAGCAAGAGATAAGGGTTTCCTTGATGGTTTTCCTGCGGTAGCGGCAGCGGAACCATGGCAACGTTTCCAATAGACCCGGCGTTGTTGACACCCATTAATTGATACAGTTCCCGGTAGGCTATGTTCAGGTCTTTTTCCACCTGTAACCGTGCTGTGTGAATTTCCATTTTTTTGGAATCGGCGGTCAGTTTTTCAAGGTAAGTTCCTTCTCCCAGTTTTAATTTTTTAGCGGCAGCATACGAAAAACGGGTATATAAACTGTCGAGAAACCGGTAGGCAGTCAGCCGGTTTTGGTAGTAAACAATTTGATAATAGGCTGAGGAGACAGCTTTCATCAGTTTGTTCTTTTCAATCAGCAGTGTTGCTTCACCCGCTTCATAGTTTTTTTGCAATGCCTTTTTCCGGGCCGAATAAACTCCCGGATAGGCAATGTTTTGTTTTATCCCGAAAACATGCAGAGGCAGACCCTGTTCCGCCATATTGTTTTCGTCCACTGAGTAGTATATTTCCGTTTTCCCCAGATCAACGGCAGTGGATACAAGGGATTTTTTTTCCTGAACCCGGGTAATTTTTGACTGGAAATTTTGGTTGTGCAGCAATGCCGAGTCGATGGCGGCCGAAAGGGTTAGCGTTTGTCCCTGGCTTTTTCCCGTGAG
This sequence comes from uncultured Lentimicrobiaceae bacterium, assembly GCA_964473895.1. Lineage (GTDB taxonomy): Bacteria > Bacteroidota > Bacteroidia > Bacteroidales > F082 > Sulfidibacterium. The sequence continues at coordinate 8,972 of CAYYRE010000049.1, forward strand.
GGGCATAAACAATCCGGTTCCCAAAAGTATGAGCAGGATTCCTGTTGCTTTTTTCACTTTTATTTTTTTAATCTTTAACGGTTTATCGAAAATAGAGTAAAGTACGGGCAATACAATCATGGTAAGCAGTGTGGCTGTAAACAACCCTCCGATAACAACGGTGGCCAGCGGGCGTTGTACTTCCGAACCAACAGAAGTGGAAAAAGCCATGGGGAAAAACCCGAGGGCGGCAGCTGCTGCCGTAAGCATAACCGGGCGGAGCCGTTCCGAGGAGCCTTTGATGATGCGTTCGTTTACATCGGTGATACCCTGTTTTTTTAAGGTCTTATAATGTTCGATAAGTACGATACCATTGAGAACGGCAATACCAAAAAGGGCGATAAAACCCACGCCGGCCGATATACTGAAAGGCATGTCGCGCAGCCACAACAGAAAAACGCCGCCCACGGCCGACAACGGAATGGCCGTATATACCATAATGGCTTCTTTGATGGATTGGAAGGCAAAGTGTAATAAGATAAAGATTAGCAACAGGGCAATGGGAATGGCAATCATAAGCCGTTTCTTGGCCGTCCGCAGGTTCTCAAATTGTCCGCCGTATTCAATGTAATATCCCGGCGGTAGGTGTAACCCGGCCCCCAGTTTTTGTTGTATATCTTTGACAACCGACTCCAGGTCACGGTCCCGTACGTTGATACCTACCACAATGCGTCGTTTGGTATTATCGCGTGATATTTTGGCAGGTCCTTCGGTATACGAAATGTCGGCCAACTGTGTAATGGGGACGATATCGCCGGAAGGCAGTCGTACCATGAGGTTTTTCACATTGTCAATATTTTTCTTAAAATTGTTTTGGTACCGTACCACCAGGTCAAAATTCTTTTCTCCTACAAAAATGTTTCCTGCTTTTACTCCGGCAAAAGCCATGGAAACCGCTTTGTTCAGTTGATTCACGTTCATATTGTACTTGGCCAGTTTTTGGCGGTTGTATTTGATGCTGATTTGGGGAAGCCCTTTTACTTTTTCTACGCTGATATCGGCAGCTCCCGGGATTCCCTTAATCAGATCGCGGGCTTGTTTGGCTTTCCGGTTGAGGATGGAAAGGTTTTCACCGTAAATTTTTACGGCTACATCGGCGCGAACGCCTGTGATCAATTCATTAAACCGCATTTCTATGGGTTGGGTAAACTCATACCCGACGCCGGGAATAACCTCCAGAGCCTTTTTAAATTGATTGGCCAAGCCATCCTTTGTGTGGGCTTTTTTCCAGTATTTTTTGTCTTTTAGTTTGATGATAATGTCGGCATCTTCCATCGACATGGGGTCGGTGGGCACTTCAGCGGCACCAATACGACTCACCACCTGGTCCACCTCATCCGGAAACTGTTTCAACAGGATTTTCTCAATACGGGTGGTGGTCTCAATAGTCTTGGTCAACGAAGTACCGGTTTTTAATACCGGTTGTATCACAAAATCTCCTTCATCCAGTGTGGGAACAAATTCGCCTCCCATCCGGCTGAAAGTAACAACGGAAATTACCAACAGGACAAACGACACCGACAATACCAGGGCTTTGTGGTTTAGTGCAAAGCGTATGCTGGGACGGTACAGGTTTTTTAGCCATTCGATAAAACGGAACGAAAAATTTTGTTGATTTTTCGCCGGTTTCAGGAACAAAGAAGCGGCCACCGGTACATAAGTAAACCCGAACAGCATGGCCCCAAGCAAGGCAAAGGAAAATGTCAGCGCCATGGGACGGAACATTTTGCCTTCTACTCCGGTTAGGGAAAGAACCGGAATAAAAACGATCAGAATGATGAGCTGTCCGAAAACGGCCGAATGCATCATTTTGTTGGTGCTTTTGTAGGTAATGGCATCAATTTGCAATTGCCTTTCGTTTTTGGGAAGTGCTTTCAAGGTGTCCCACTTTTGCAGGATTTGCAGGCTGATAAACTCTACAATGATGACGGATCCATCGATGATGATCCCGAAGTCGATGGCTCCCAGACTCATAAGGTTGGCATCCACCCCGAAAATGTACATCATCGAAAGTGTAAACAACAATGCCAAGGGGATAACCGAAGCAATCAGCAAACCCGAGCGTAAATTGCCCAAAAGCAAAATAACCACACCGAGGACAATCAGAAAACCGAGAATCAGGTTTTCGGCCACGGTGGCAGTGGTTTTGTTCACCAACTCGCTCCTTTCCAGAAAAGGGTTGATATAAACGCCTTCCGGCAAATGTTTCTGTACTTCGGCAATCCGTTTTTTTACCGCTTCAATTACTTTTTTCGAGTTGGCTCCTTTGAGCATCATGATCTGGCCCATTACTTTTTCACCTTGACCGTTTCCGGTAATGGCCCCGAAACGGTTGGCATGTCCCAGTTTGACCTGTGCCACATCTTTGATGAGAACCGGAACGCCGTTAACGGTTTTTACCACAATTTGTCCGATGTCTTTCAGCGATTTGGCCAAACCGTCGGCACGGATAAAATAGCTTTGGCTGCCCTTTTCGATATAGCTGCCGCCGGCAATGGCATTGTTGGCTTCAAGGGCATCGAAAACTTCCACAATGGTGGTGTTCATGGCACGCAGTTTTTGCGGATCCACGGCCACTTCGTATTGTTTCAGGTAACCGCCCCAGGTGTTGATTTCCACAATCCCGGGAATACCGGCAAGCTGCCGTTTGACAATCCAGTCTTGAATGGTGCGCAATTCCTGGACGGAATAAAGCGTGTCGTACCCCGGTTTGGTATCCAGGATGTATTGGTAAATTTCACCCAGCCCCGTGGTAATCGGTCCCAGTTGGGGGGTGCCGAATTTTTTAGGTATTTTTTCTTCTGCGTTTTTCAGTTTCTCGGAAATCAGCTGTCGCGGAAGATAGGTTCCCAGGTCGTCATCAAAAACTACCGTAACCACCGAAAGACCGAATTTGGAAACCGACCTGATTTCCTTTACTCCCGGCAGGTTCGACAATTCCAACTCAATGGGATAAGTGATAAACTGTTCCACATCCTGTGTCGCGAGGTCGCGCGAAGTGGTAATAACCTGAACCTGGTTGTTGGTAATGTCGGGAACGGCTCCAATGGGAATCTGGGAAATGGAAAACAAACCGAAACCTGCAACAGACAAAGTAAAGAGAATAATGATCAGCTTATTTCGTAAGCTGAATTGAATGATCTTTTCTAACATAATCTTATGGGAATGATTTTAATACCGCAAAAATAGGGAAGGAATAAAAGCCACCTGTGAAATAAACCTTAAGATTACCTTAAAAAAACTCTTTATCATAAAAGAATGTGGAATTACCTGTGCAATACAGCCATCCTGAAAAAAAACGAAGCGGATAAATAAAAGCCTTTACCGGAAGGTTTGCCGAAAAATTATTTTTGTGTAAACAGCAATTTCACAAAAAAGCCCTTTCCGGTTTCACTCTCTATGAGGAGATCCAGCTGGAGTATTTCACACAGCCGTTTGACAATTGACAACCCCAGGCCGGTTCCTTTTATGCCGGGATGCTCCATGGATCCAGAACGGTAAAACCGGTTAAAAATTTTCTCTTTTTCTTCGGGTTTTATGCCCGGGCCGTTGTCCCGGATCGACAGGTAAGCATTGTTGTTTTCGTTACCGATGGAAAGAACTACTTTTCCCTGTGCCGGTGTGTATTTAATGGCGTTGGACAATAGATTTTCCAATATGATATGCAACAAGTAGGGATCGCTGTTTACCGAAATAAGTTCCCCAATGTCTAATTTCAGATTTAGTTTTTTCTCTTCAATTTGCCATAGTTTTTTCCGGATGACCTGGTCAACAAGGTCATCAAGGGCTACAGGACGTATGTCAAGTGCTTTTTTCTGACTTTCGAATCTGGCCAGTAAAAGCAGCTGGTCCACCAGATGGGCTATGCGGTCGGTTTCGCTCAGGCAATGGCGTATTTTTTCACGGTATTCTTTTTCATCGCGGGGTTTGCGGATGAGGATTTCCATGTTGCCTTTCATCACCTGAAGCGGTGTTTTCAGCTCGTGTGCCGCATCGGAGGTAAACTGTTTTTCGCGTTCAATGGCTCGTTCAATACGGTCGAGCAGCCGGTTGATGGTGTTGACCAGTTGGTAGAGTTCGTCTTTGTTGGGGGGTAACGGTATCCTTTCCCCCAGGTTGTTTCGGGTGATTTTTTCGGCCGTACGGATGATGGTAGTAACAGGCTGGATGCTTTTTCCTGCAATAAAACGGGCCCAGAGAAACAACACAAACAAAACCACGGGAAAAGCAAACCAAAGGGTTGTTTTTAGTGTTTTCAATACCATTTGTGCCCCGTTCAGCGACATGGCCACCATCAAGTAACCATACCGTTTTCCTTCTTTTTCAATGGTTACTTGATATTGCCGGATGGGATTGTCGGCCAGGGTGCAATTGATGAATTTTCCGGAAAAACCGGGATTGTAATGCAGTGAGTCGGTTTTAAGATTGGGCGAACGGGCGATAATATTTCCATTGGTATCCACGGCTTCCACAAAAACGGGGTTGACTTCCACCATGCGGTGTTCCGGTTCCATCCAAGCACTTTTGTCAAACGAAACGATGCCGTTGGTTATACGAATGTCGCCGTAATGTTTTACGGCCTCGGTATGAATATCATGATCTAACTGCTGAAAAACGCTCTTTTTCACTGTAAAAACGATTACCAAAAACAGTAATAAGACAATGCCTGCCGTGCTGATGAGGTATAAAAATGCCAGTCGTTCTTTAAATGCCAGTTTCATGAATTAACTTTCCGGTAAATCGTTTTTTACAATATAGCCTATCCCGCGAACCGTTTCAATGAGTTCGTTATCACCCCGCGGAGGCAGTTTTTTTCTCAAAGAATTGATGTACACATCAATAACTCCCGAATTATATTCAAAATGAATGTCCCATACTTTTTGCAGTATCTCTTTTCGGGTACAAACCTTGTTGGTATTTTTTACCAAAAACAACAACAGATCATACTCTTTTTGTGTCAAGGGAACTATCGTATCAAACCATTTTACTTCGTGTTTGGCTTCATCGATACGGAGGGGACCGTGATGAATCACTGCCGGTTTTGTTTGAGGATTTCTGAAATGGATTTTAATTCTTTCCAACAACTCCTCAAAGCTAAAGGGTTTTTTTAAATAGTCGTTGGCTCCCGACCGCAGTCCTAAAATAGTATCTTGTACAGTGTCTTTGGCCGTAAGGAACAAAATGGGGGTCTGAGGATCTGTTTTACGGATCTCAAGGGTGACTTCCAAACCGGTACGTTTGGGCAACATCCAATCCATCAGGATCAGATCGTATTTTCCGGAAAGTGCTTTTTTTAGTCCTGTTTCCCCATCGGAAGCCGTATCGGCTTGATAGCCCTCTTCTTCAAGACCTTCTTTTAAAAAGGAAGTTATGCCCGGTTCATCTTCCACAATGAGTATTTTTTTCATAAAGGTTATCCTGTAAAATCCAGAGTACAAAAAAACAGTATTTTTCACCTTCCCCGTCATTTTTTTCTTAAAATCATCTTAAAATCACCAAAAAAAGAATATATGCGCTCTTTTCGAAAAAACAATTAAAATGTCTGCCGAGTTCCTTTTTACTTGAACCATTTTGCCTTTTTTGTCGTGGAGGATCCGGTCTGGTTTTTCTTAAAAAATGCAAAATCTTTTTTTCATCCGGTCTTTTTTTATATTTTAGAGGGCTGTTGAATCGTGGGGGGCATAAATCAGGTGCCGTTTTGGAAATGAGTACAATTTCGTTGTGTGATTTTACCGGAGCAATGCAAACAAACCAAAAAATAGTACCATGAAAAATTTTGTTGTTCATCAATTACTGGATCATGCCATGATCACACATCCGGAGCAGGAGATTGTTTCCGGAGCCAAACGGTTTTCCTACCGTGCCTTTTATTCAAGGGTGCTTAAACTGGCCGACAGTCTTTATCAACGCGGGGTGAGGAAAGGAACGGTCATGGGTGTTTTGGATGTTAACAGCCATCGTTTTTTGGAATTACATTTCGCCTGTTCGATGCTGGGGGCTGTCTTGCACACCATCAATTTCAGGCTGGCTCCTGAACAGATGGTTTACTCGATGGTGCATGCCGGTGATGAATGGGTTTTTGTTTCGGATGTTTTTGCGCAGGCGGTAAAGCCGTTGTATCCCAAATTTCCGCACTGGGTTTTTATGCGTGATAGCGATCAGACATTGCCCGATACGGGAAACGATGCGTATGATTACGAGGACTTGCTGGCGCAAGGAGAGGAAATCGTGCCGGCTGTTGCCCATACGGTGGATGAGAATGATGTTTTTTCCATTTTTTATACCACCGGGACCACAGGAAAACCCAAAGGGATTCAATACAAGCACAAAACGCTACTCTATGGTACGTTGCAACTTTTTCACCATTTGGCGTTGCATAAATATGGTGCCCGGGTCAGTAGCCGGGATGTTTTTATGCCGTTGATTCCGTTTTTCCATATTCATGCCTGGGGAATGGCCTTTTTCCCGATTTATGCCGGGGCGAAATTGGTACTTCCGGGAGCTGCCGACGCAGCGCAACAGCTCGAATTGATACGGAAGGAGAAGGTGAGCTGGATGAATATGGTGCCTACCCAGTTGCAGATGTTGTTGGAACAAGACGGTTTTGGCGACATCAAAGTGTTGACCGGAGGGAGTCCTTTTGCTTCGGGTATCGCACAGCGTGCGCACCAGGCAGGGGTAAACTTCAGCCTGATTTATGGCGGGTCGGACCAACTGGCCACTGCCATTTCGGTGGTTCCCGAGGATGTGGATCCGGATACACCCGAGGCTTTGGAATGGCGACGAACCGGTATGCGACCCCTGCCGTTGGTCGAAATTTCCATTCGGGACAAAGAAGGTCGCGAGGTACCCCACGACGGGGAAACATTGGGTTCGGTATGGGTGCGAAGCCCCTGGTTGCCGGATGGCTATTACAAGGAGCCGGAAATCACGCGACAACATTTTATTGATGGCTGGTTCCGTACCGGCGACTTGGGATTTTTCCATCCCAACCATTTGCTTTATGTGGCCGACAGAGAAGGCGATGCCATCAAAAGCGGGGGAGAGTGGATTCCCACCGGTATGCTCGAAGCCCTGATTTCCGAACACCCGGCCGTGGCACAGGTGGCCGTTATTCCACAAAAAGATGAACGGTGGGGACAGCGTCCGTTGGCCATTGTGAAGTCCTCTGAGAAAATCGATGACAAAGAGCTTACCCAATTTTTGCTTACAAAGGTAAAAGAAGGAAAACTGGCCAAATTCTGGATTCCCGACCGGTTTGTTTTTGTGGACGATATCCCGTTGACCAGTGCCGGAAAGCTGAATAAAAAAGTTTTACGGGATCAATATGCCGAATAGAAACGTTTTCTTAAAAACACCATTCATAAAAAATTAAAATTATGTCTTTCAATGAAATGTTAACAAGCGATGAAATAGCCCTGCGTGAGAAGATGCAGGGTTTTGTAAAATGGGTTCCCCGGCAACTGTTGCTGGATATGGATACCGACAAAGTACGTTATCCCATGGAATTTATCCGTGAGGCAGGAAAGAGAAATTTGTTGGGCTTGCGGTTTGATAAAAAATGGGGTGGCTCAGGCTTGCCCTGGACCAGCGAAATGGTAGCACTCGAAGAGGTGGGCTTGCTCGGGACATCGCTGGGATGTCTCTATTCGCTTTTTTCCATTGTGGGGGAAGCGCTTCATGTTTTCGGGACGGAAGAACAGAAGAAGCGGTTTCTGGTTCCCATGCTCAAAGGAGAAATCGGCGTAGCCGAAGGCCTCACCGAGCCCCGCGGCGGATCCGATTTTTTTGCCGCTACTACCAAAGCAACCCGCAAAGGGGATGTGTTTTACCTGAACGGCCAGAAACGTTTTGTAGTGGGTGCCGAAGGGGCTGATTTGCTGTTGGTATATGCCAAAGTGGAGGGCATTGATGATGCAAAGAAATCCATGACGGCTTTTTTGGTTGAACGCGGTCCCGGGGTGGAAGTAGAGCATGTTTACGGGCTTATGGGTACGCGTGGTGGCGGAACGGGACGTCTGGTATTTAAAAATGCACCGGTTCCTTTGGAAAATGTACTGGGAGGCGAGGAAGGCATCGGCAACGGAACGCGGGTTTTCCACCAAATGATGGTTCCCGAGCGGCTGACTTCGGCGGGGGCTGCCGTGGGTATGGCTCGCGGTGCTTTCGAGGTGGCGGCACGTTATGCCGACAAACGCAAAGCCTTCGGACGGAAGATCAGGGCTTTTGAAGCGGTGAGCAGCAAAGTTTCGGAAAGCCTGACCCTGCTGGATGCCTCAAGGGCCATCAATTATATGGCGGCCAAAACAGCCGATGCGCCGGTTCCGGCCGGCGAAATCCGCCGGGTGGTGTCGGAAGCAAAAAAATTCTCTACCGAATCGGCCTGGACGATTGTGAACCATGCCATGCAGATGATGGGAGGGATCGGTTACACCAATGTTTATCCGGTGGAAAAGATGTTGCGCGACACGCGGTTGATTACCATTTGGACCGGTACCAATGAAATCATGGACTTGGTGATCCAGCATGAGTTTTATAAAGAATTCCTGACCCAAAAGCAGCAAAGCCGGGATATTGAACCGGATGCCGAAGGAGCCGAACTGCCGGACGAAAAAATTTATAACGACGAAGCATAAATGCTGCGGGGAAAGTTTGCCCCGAAAGGGGGGCTTTCCCCCTGTTTCTTCTCTCTGAAAATTCATGTGAAAGGAAAAACTGTTTTTGGGCTAAAATTTATTTTGAGGTGCTGGAGATAAAAAATATCTAAGTAGATCATCGTAAATTAAGAGATCGCTTCGTCGTACCTCCTCGCGAT
>CAYYRE010000050.1:0-3553 GCA_964473895.1 uncultured Lentimicrobiaceae bacterium
TCCAAGGAGGGGAATTTTATAATGTGTTAAAATACAATGCAATATAAAATTATTAACAGGCGAAAGAAAGGCATCGGGAAACCTTCTGGGGTTTAAACGCCCATTTTTTCTTTCATTTTTTGCTTTTGTTCCTCATTCAAACGCAGGGGCAATTTCCCTTTTTCTGTAAAAGGAGGCGCCTGTTTCAAAGCATACGAAATAAATTCCGATTGTTTCTTGAAACGCCGGCAGAATTTGCATCCGGCCAAATGCATTTTCAGTTTGATTTGGTCGGTACACGATAACTTTTCAAATTCGCTGCGGGTGATGAGCAAAGTGGCCGTATCGCAGTTCAGCATGATTTTATCCATGCCCCGTACCCATAATTTTTTTATTTTGCTCATTGCAACCATCTTTTTTCAATGCATTCGCGCATCTTCAACCGGGCACGATGCAGGATAACCCACAAATTAGACGATGTACACCCTATTTCCTTACATACCTCGTTGGAATCAATTTCTTCCATTACCTTTAAAATAAAAACAGCCCGCCATTTTTCAGGAAGCAGAGCGATACAGTACGCCAGAATGTCCTGAAATTCCTGTCCCCGTGTGGGGGCATGGGTTGCTTTTTCCCAATCTTTCGGGGCCCGTTCCATAATCCAATGCCCCGGAATATCCCCATCTTCACTTTGAAAAGGTTTGTCGAAATGGGAAGCGCTGAATTCCTTTTGTTTGCTTTTTTTCCGGTAATGGTCAATGATTTTTCGTTTGAGGATCGACAACAACCAGGTGAGTTCGCTGCTGTCGCCCCGGAAGCTTTCTTTGGCTTTGAGCGCCGATATAAAGGTTTCCTGTACCAGGTCTTCCGCCGTTTGTTTCGACTGTACCCGCGACCAGGCGTAGTTGTACAAATAATCGCCGTGTTGGTCTACCCAAAGGGCAGGGGAAAGATGGGTTTTGTTTTGTGAATTTTCTATTGACATTGTAATGGTAAAAATAGAAAATTTTACAAAAGAGTCCGGTGAATAAAAAATGATAACCTCTCCGGTAACGGCTACCGTGATTGATGAAAAAATTGTTTCTTTGCAACTTTAAATTCAGCAAAGCAGCATCATGGATAATCACGTTAAATACATCTTCGTAACCGGGGGTGTTTCTTCTTCATTGGGTAAAGGAATCATTTCTTCTTCATTGGCCAAACTGTTGCAGGCGAGAGGTTTTTCCGTTACCATTCAGAAATTGGATCCGTACATAAATATCGATCCTGGAACATTAAATCCTTACGAACACGGAGAATGTTACGTGACGGATGATGGAGCCGAAACCGATTTGGATCTGGGACATTACGAACGGTTTTCCAATACCCCTACTTCCCAGGCCAACAACGTAACCACCGGACGTATTTACCAAAATGTGATCAACAAAGAGCGCCGGGGCGAGTACCTTGGAACCACCGTACAGGTGATCCCCCACATTACCGATGAGATCAAACGCAGCGTCCGCCTGCTGGGACAAACCGGAAAATACGATTTTGTAATTACCGAAATCGGGGGGACGGTGGGTGACATCGAGTCGTTCCCTTTTGTGGAAACCGTACGGCAAATGAAATGGGAACTGGGCAACCGCTGTGTGGTGATCCATTTAACGTTGGTGCCCTATTTGCGTGCAGCCGGTGAACTGAAATCGAAACCGACGCAACATTCCGTAAAAAAATTACTGGAACAGGGAGTACAGCCCGATATTATTGTCTGCCGGACAGAACAGCCGCTTTATGCAGGTATCAAGAATAAAATTGCACAGTTTTGTAATGTACAACCTACCTCGGTAATCGAATCGCGTGATGCCGAAACCATTTACGATGTGCCATTGATGATGCGCGATGAAAAACTGGATGTGGAAGTTTTGAAAAAGACGGGAACCCCGGTTCCGCCAAAACTGGATCTGACAAATTGGGAACGCTTTCTGAACAACCTGAAACATCCCAAATACGAGGTGACCATAGCCCTTGTGGGAAAATATATTGAATTGAAGGATGCTTATAAATCCATTAACGAAGCTTTTGTGCACGGGGGCGCCATGAACCAGACCAAAGTAAATATCCGGCGGGTACAATCGGAAAATATTCGCCCCGAAACGGTGGATGAACTGCTCCATGGCGTAAACGGTATTTTGGTAGCACCGGGATTCGGTAACCGGGGCATCGAAGGAAAAATTGAAGCCATACGGTATGCCCGCGAAAAGAATATCCCGTTTTTGGGGATTTGCCTCGGCATGCAATGTGCCGCCATTGAATTTTCAAGAAACGTATTGCACCTCAAGGGTGCCCATAGTACCGAAATGGATCCCCAAACGCCTTATCCCGTCATCGATTTGATGGAAACCCAGAAAAATATTACCGACAAAGGAGGTACCATGCGCCTCGGGGCCTATAACTGTACGCTTGATCAGCATTCAAAAAGCTACGCGGCTTACGGTGTAAAAAATATTCGTGAGCGCCACCGGCACCGTTACGAATTCAATAATGCTTTTCGTAAAGATTTCGAGAAAAACGGTATGCGTTTGGCCGGAATCAATCCCGATGAGGATTTGGTGGAAATCATCGAGTTGGAAAAGCATCCCTGGTTTGTGGGGGTACAGTTTCATCCCGAATATCGCAGTACGGTTAAAAGGCCCCATCCGCTGTTTGTGGATTTTGTGAAAGCAGCATTGGAAAACAAAAAGGGTTCCTGAGTGTGATGCGGATGGGTACCTTGTGGGGATGATTTCTTACAGGGCTTTTTCCGGTGCTCCCGTCATTTTTCTTAACAATCCTTCCAAACTGAAACGTCCGGGGCCGTAAACCAACAACGTGATCAGCATGATGAGATAATAAAGCGGAATTTCAAAACCGTTGGCTCCGGCTTCAAAACCGTTGTGTATGTGTACCGTAAAAATGGCTACCAACATAACCACCATCAGCGGGAGGGATATGATGCGCGTGGCGATACCGAAAAACAGCAATACCGATCCGGCCACTTCTGTACCGGCCGATAGGTAAGCATTGACTGTCGGAAAAGGGATGCCCATGCTGCCAAACCAATCGATGATGCCCTGCATGTTGTTCCATTTCATCATGGCGGGTCCCCAGAAACCGTAAGCCAACACCAGTCGCATAAGCAAGAGGGGAATGTCTTTTGCATATTTCATTTTTCCTGCAATTTGGTCGCAAATACCTAACATTTTACACTTCATTTGTTTGTAGTTTACTGTGATTTATTTTTTTAATTTGAATGAGGTTCTTCCCGGTAACCGAGAAATACCTCTTGCGAAAAAAGGGTTTGTACAAAATCCAGCAGGTTTTGTTTGAGTTGGTCTGTCTTGACAATTCCGGGTGCCGCTTGCAAGGTGACGGATAGAATTTCATTGAATGTCAGCCCGCGGACAATTTGCTCAAAATAAAAAGCATGCAAAGGCGGCAAGTCCATAAACAGGACTTCAAAATCTTTTCTCCGGAAAGTCAGCACGAAATAATCTCCTTTGTGTTTTTCCACTTCGCCGGCAGCATAAAGATGAACCGGATAGCTGAGCCGGAT
>CAYYRE010000050.1:3653-8491 GCA_964473895.1 uncultured Lentimicrobiaceae bacterium
TTTTCTATTTGATAGGTTTCAGGCGTGTACAACATGATGGCGGTTGTTTTTTCGGGTGATGGCACGGAGTCTTTGCATTTCCTTTGCCAATGCTTCCCTTTCGGGAAAATTAAAATCGCGTTCGAGTAAAACCGGTACCGAATGAAGCATTTGGGATGTGGTGTAATCGAATAAAGCATATACCGGATCGATGATGGCTTCGCCGTGTGTGTCAATGATCAGGTCGGGAGCCACTTTTAAATGTCCGGCCATATGGATGTATTTCACCTTTTCCAAAGGCATCCGGTCGATAAATGTCTGTGCATCATAACCGTGGTTATGGGCATTCACATAAACATTGTTTACATCCAGCAAAAGACCGCATCCCGAACGGGATACAATTTCGCGGATAAAATCGGCTTCCTCCATTTCGGCGGCTACCGGGGTATAATACGAAACATTTTCCAGGGTAAGTTGCATTTCAAGGAAGTCTTGAACCTGTTGGACACGTTGCACAATGTGATCCACGGCGTCCCTGCGAAAAGGGATGGGTAACAGGTCGTACAAGTGGGCATTGTCCAATTTGGCAAAAGACAAATGTTCCGAATAAATCTTCACATCATATTGCCGGATCATGGCTTTTACCTTTTTCAGAAACGACCAGTCGGGTTCTTCCGGACTGCCAATGGATAATGATAAGCCGTGCAATATCAGCGGATATTGCGCTGTGGCGCGACGAAAAACATCGCCCCAATAACCGCCGAGGTCTATCCAATTTTCCGGTGCCGCCTCAATAAAATCGGGTTGCAGTACCGTTTGTCCGAAAAAATCATCGGCAATCTCTCTGCGGAATCCTAAGCCTGTGGGTGAGGGTGTGAACATGGTTTGGGTGGTTAGATGGGGCACGAAGGGAAACGCCCTCCGTACCCCTGGTGAAAAGGATGTCTGTTTTTATTGCATGCCGCCACATTTGCCCTGGCCACACTTGCCTTCGGTGGTTTTAGACTTTTTGTCTGCTTTTTTTGCGGCTTTTTTATCGCCTTTTTTTGCCTTTTTCTTTTTGGCACCGCATTTGGCTTCACCGGTTTTTCCTTTTTTCTCGGTTTTTTTTGTTTCGGTGGTACCGGCCCCGCACTGCATCTCAAATACATTGGCAGCAGAAGAGGTAATGTTCAGGTTGATGATTTCGCTGCGAAGTGCTGCCCCGTTGCCGAGGACACGTGTGGTCGTGGCCGGACGGGCCTCCACGTTTGAAATACTAAAAGCAGCAACTGCACCGGCCAAAAGAGCTCCGGTCAATAATGTGTTTTTTTTGGTTTTGTTTTCCATGATAAAAAAGTTTGAATGAATAAATGAATTGTTTAAATTTTGATTCAGTGTTTTAGTCGTTGCCTTTCCGATTTCCTTACAAATTATTTAGAATAAATTTAAATCTCTGCTGAAAAATTACCGGATATTGAACGGAAACAACGGGGAAACTATTCTGTAATGAAGGTGTGATACCGTTTTGCCGGATTCTTTCAAAAGGGGCGAAGAGGCCGGTTTATTATTTTGTAACATATTCCTAATGAAACATTTGTATAAGATATAGATTTTTCTTATATTTGCTCTAAAGAATAGGCTGTAATACGCTTACTTCATGTTTTTGCATGGATATTTTTACAGTCTGTTCGTCACGTTGAACCGGCTCCGGATTTCGCGTGGAACCGGTTTTCGTGAAAAGAGAATTCCCCGAAAGGGTATTATGCCGGTTTCTGTTACGGGGAAAATAATTGTTATGAGGTTGTTTCATTTAAAAAAACAAAGCTTATGAAAAAATTTTACCTGTTTACTCTGTTCTTTTTCAGTTGGGCCCTGTTCCTTAAAGGTCAGGCGACATGGGTAAACCTTACGTTTACCAACCATGTGACGGCCATTGAAAAAACAGGGCCGGTGTGGTGGATCGGTACCACCGGCGGACTCATCAAATATGATACGGTGAGCAAAGCCATCACCGTTTTCAACCGCGGAAATTCCGAACTAAAAGCGAACTATATGAACGACCTGACGGTAGATGACAACCAAAAACTCTGGGTTGCTACCAAAAACGGTTTGATGCGGTACGAAGGGGGTCGGCAGTTTTCGGTATTTTCCCCTGCAACCGCCGCACTTTACTCGTACAACGTGTTGCATGTGAAAAATGAGAAAGGAGAAGGATTGTGGGTAGCCACCGATACTTCACTCAGCTTTTTCGATGGCTCCAACTGGACGCATTATTTCAAAGATGGTAACGGGAATAACCTGGAAAACATCAGCTATCTTTATCCTGCCAGTCCTTACGGTGTTCTTTTTGGCTTTGACAATCACGTGGAATTTCTGGACCACAAAGGCAATTTTACGGATTACAACTATCCCGGTGCTTCGGTTGTCGGCCTGGCTTACGATGGTCTGGGCAATGTGTATGTGGCTAACGGGCCTTATACCGGCGGGTTTTACGAATATGCTTCCCAGTGGGATTATTATAACAAAGACAACAGCCCGCTGGCCGTCAACCAGATTTCCGATTTAAAAAACGATGCCAAATACAACCTTTATTTTTTGCATGGGGATGGTTTTTCCATGAAAACGGCATCGGGGAATTACTGGAAAATACAAAGAGGTATGTTTAAATCCGCTGAAGATGGACTGGACAATGAAGCAAGATGTGTTACCACGGCCATATATCCCGATACACTTGGCGCAGTAGGGCTAAACCACGGATTTGTTCCTTACACCTTTACCGAAACCTATTCCGGAGGTTATTATAGCCGGTTTGTGTTTGATTCCACAGTGGATATTAACACCAGCGCATTGCATACCAACCGGGTTATGGCGGTGACGTTTCACAACGGAAAAACTTATGTGGGAACACGGGGAGTAGCGGTTTGGAACAACAAATACCAAAGAGAAAAAGAATATACCCGTGGCTCCCTGGCTTTGTTCAACCCGACCGGATGGCTTGATGTGGATGTCTTCGGCAGAATATGGGTAGCCGATTATACCAACCGTTTGCTGGGATCAACCAATAAAATGGCCATGATTGATGCTCAGGGAAATGTAACCGATTTTGACTTTGAACATTTTTTGGGGATTCCCATTGCCGGTATTGATGCGCTCCAGTGGGAAACCACCCGGATTGCACCGGATACGGCCGGCGCACTGTGGATCAGTTTCTATGGCAAGCAAAGAAACGGGATTGCCTGGTACGACGATACGGCTTGGCATGTCTTTCCCGACACGACCGGTGTCCCTAACGGTTTTACGCAATTTGTAACAGATGATCAAGGCATAAAATGGTTTGCCACCATGGGAGGCATCTACTCGTTTGATGGTAAAAAATGGACCAGTTATTGGAAGGTAGCACCGATTCATCAGGCTACGTGTGTAGCCAAAGACAAAGCCGGAAATCTTTGGTTCGGCGGAAAACCCGATGCCCAACTGGGATGGACGGGCGGATTGGCCAAATATGATGGTAAAAACTGGACACGTTGGGATGTTAACAACTCTTTATTGCCCGATAATTATGTGACTTCCATTGCCGTAGATACAACAGGAACCATCTGGGTAGGTACCCGCAACGGCGGAGTGCTGAAAATAACGGGCGAACATTCTTTGGTTCTTAGCAAAGACAAAGACGCTCCGTTTGACAATAATTTTATTTACAAAATAGCGGTGAATAAAGAGACCAACGATGTGTGGTTTTTGAACTGGGATGCCGGTATTTTTATTTACAACGAAAAAGGCGTTTATACAGCCGTAAAAAAATATCAGTCGCCTGTTTCGTCTCACCTGTTGGCGCAAAATTATCCCAACCCGTTTACCGGTTTCACCACTTTGACTTTTACGGTACCCAAAAACATGGGAGAAGTCCCGGTTTCACTTGAAGTGTACAACATTGTGGGACAAAAGATCAAAACCCTTGTCAGCGGTTGGAAATCACCCGGAACATATTCCGTGCGGTTTCGCGGTGACGGAATGGTCCCGGGAATTTACCTGTACCGTTTAAAAATGGGGAATCAGTCCATTGTTAAAAAAATGCTGTTGGCAAAGTAAAAGTTTTATTCACTTAAAAATGATAAAAACATGAACACGAAAAAGGTTACGAAAGCCATCATTATCTTATTCGTATTTTTATTGGGATACTCTTTTCTTCAGGCACAAAACAATGTGTCTTTTCAACCGTTAAAAAATTTATATGGCGGTAATGTGCAATCCATAGCCAATGTAAAAACCGCTACGTTGTATGCCGGAACATCCAAAGCCATATACCGCTCCACCGATCACGGGGCTACGTGGGAAAGGGAACTAAGCAGGGTTTCTGTAAATAAAATTGTAGTTTATTCGAAAGAACTTATTTTGGCTGCCACAAAGCAGGGATTGTATGCCCGCCGTGGCGGAAAATGGGACCCGGTTCCCTTCTTCAGCGGGAAAAATGTGAACGATGTGGGGGTGCTTTCCACCGGCTTGGTTTTTGTGAGTGCAGTACGGGATGCCTTGTATGAAGGTACCGTTTCGCTTAACGATTTCCATAAACTGGAAACATTGGGTTATGCTTCATGGAAATACCATATTTCCACCGATGGAACCATGCTTTTTGTAGATATGCGTATGTCGGCCGACAGCGGTAAAACATGGCATGACATTTCGAAAGGTATTTCCCAATTCAGGTCGCTTATGGCACTGGCAGCCAATATGGCGGACAGCCTTGTGCTGTTAGGGACTGATAACGGAATATACCGCTATGATTTTGTGAAAGACAGTTGTGTTGATTTGAAGTTGTATGAACCTATTGAAGATTTAAAAATCGTGGGCAGTCATGTTTATGCCGCTACAACCGGTGG
>CAYYRE010000050.1:8591-17727 GCA_964473895.1 uncultured Lentimicrobiaceae bacterium
GTGTTGCTCACGGAAGATGATGGGGCACAGTGGGTCCATACCCGCCGGACGGATAATGGCGGAATGAATTTTAAAGAAACCGTCAACCGTTTTGTAACGGCTAAAAACGGCACCCTTTATGCCGCCACTTTTTCCGGATTGTATTTCTCAAATGACGGCGGTTACCGGTGGTCTGTTTACCAGGGCTACTCCGGTCAGCAGATTTACGATTTGGCGTTTGCGCCTTCGGGGGCCATGTTGAAGGCCACGGCCGATGGTGTTTACCGTTCAACCGATGGAGGAGTAACCTGGACAAAACTCAACCCTGACAAAAACTTAGGCAAAGTAACTTGTATCAATGTGGATGGCGATGACAACATCTATATCGGGACAGCCGGTAATGGAGCATACGAGCAGTTAAAAAACGGTACCGATTGGATAAAAATATCTTCTGACAGCATTGATCAACTTTATTTTTACCGGTTGCTGAAAAACGGAAAAAATTTTTTGGCAGCCACCACCAAAGGAGTGTACGAATACGACACTTTTTATAAAGGCTGGACCAGCCGTTCTTCAGGAATGGGACCTCTTCCTGTTTATGATTTGTTTCATGGTCCTTCCGGTCGTTTTTATGCCGCCACCTATTCCGGCTTATACAGGACTATTCATGATGTGCTGAGTTGGGAAAAAATGGATATCGGAAATGCCAGCAACCATATTCTCAGCGTGGCGGAAGATTCCACCGGTGTCATCTATTTCGGTACCAGCGATAACGGGGTATATACTTCCAAGAAATCGCTCACAGGTATTCCGGAAACAGGATATGAAATTCAGCCGGAGCTGAAAGGTTTTCCGAATCCGTTTTCGGAAACAACCACCGTTCAATACGTGGTACCGTCGGCTTTGGGTAAAGTTGCCGTGAAACTTTCGGTTTTTGACATGTTGGGAAAAAGGTTAACCGTACTGGTTGACCGGCAACAGCCACCGGGACAATATTCGGTTACGTTACGGGCCGGTGACTGGAAACCGGGTACTTATTTTTGCCGGTTGACGGTAGGAAACCGCAGTATTGTGAAAAAGCTGATTCTTATGCGCTAATTACAGGCTCGTTCGGATGAAACCGGCTGTTTTTCTTTGACCTTTTATGAAAAAGAAAAAAGCAGCCGGTTTTTTTACGAACCAGCGCAGGCTTTGCAGGGCCGGTTTGCGGCAGGGCGCCGGTGTATGCGTCGGGGGGGCGCAGCGGCAGCTCATGCCGGCAAAAACGTATGTGAAGCAGACAAGCTGGAGCGACGCAGAAGCTACCGGCTTGGCGTTGCGAAACAACGTTTTTTGCCGGCATGACTATAGCGGAGCACCTTCCTGCCGCCCAAAACGTAAAAATACCGTTATCTTTGGATTTAACTGTTTAAAGCGTTTTTCAGCGCTTTCATAAGTACCGGTTTGGCTTTTACCCCTACAAATTTTTTAACCGGTTGACCATCTTTGAAAATGACAATGGTCGGGATGTTGCGGATACCCAGTTGGGTTGCCGTACGCTGGTTGTGCTGCACATCCAGCTTGCAAATTTTTGCTTTGTCACTCATTTCTTCTGCAATTTCGCTCACCACGGGGCCTTGTATTTTGCATGGGGTACACCAGTCGGCCCAAAAGTCCACCAGGCTGACGCCGTGGGCAATCTGTTTTTTAAATGTGGCATCCGTAAGGATGATCAGCTTGTCGCTTGCCGGAACTTTCGACATGGCGGCGACCAACTTGTATCTTCTGTAAAACGAAAAAACAATGGCGAGGAAAAAAACCCCGAAAATGATCCAAAAATAAGTGTTCATTGTATTTGTTGTTTGATTTGGTGAATAAGGTATTCCTTACTTTGTATCCCCGGCATTTGGGTGATGACTTTGCCATCTTTCATAAGGAGAAGAAACGGGATGTTTCGTACGCCGAAACGGTCGGCAAGCAGGCGGTTGTCGCTGACATTGATTTTGCCGATATTCAATTTTCCCTGAAAAAGCGAAGACAGCTCGGCGTATATTTTGTCTTGTGCCGTACAGGCCGAGCACCATTCGGCCCAAAAATCGACCAACCACAAGCCTTTGTTGAGGTACTTTTCGTAATTGACAAAGTTAATTTGGATGAATTTTTCCATGGCCGGCAAAGATAACGGTTTTCGTGAGAATTTTCTGTCTTCCGTTTTTTTGATTTTTCTGTGGCCGTTAACGGAGGGGCGGCATGTTATCGTACGGCGTTCGCAGACTTTTCCTATTTTTACACAAAAAAAGCGCATCATGTTTTTAACCGACAGGGAATTGTTTTACCGTCATTTGGCGGTGCCGGCCGAAGTGCCGCAGGCTTTGGAAATTGTACGTGCCGAGGGGATTTATCTGTACGATGACCTGGGCAATGAATATGTGGACCTCGTTTCGGGGGTATCGGTGAGTAACGTGGGGCACGGTCATCCGGCAGTAGTGGCTGCCGTAAAAGAACAGGCTGAAAAATACATGCATCTGATGGTGTACGGAAAATACATCCAGACACCACAAGTGCGGCTGGCCGGCAGGATGGCCGAAAACCTTCCGCCATCGTTGAACTCGGTGTTTTTTGTTAATTCGGGCAGCGAGGCCATTGAGGGGGCGCTGAAACTGGCCAAGCGGTTGACCGGCAGGACAGAGATGGTGGCTTTTCGCAATGCCTATCATGGCCATACCCACGGCGCCATGAGTATGTTGGGGAACGAAAAAATGAAGTATGCTTTTTATCCGTTGCTGCCCGACATCCGCTTTTTGCGGTTTAATGTGTTGGACGATTTGGCGCAAATTACCGAACGGACAGCTTGTGTGCTGATAGAACCGGTGCAGGCGGAAGCCGGCATATTGATACCGGACAAAACTTACATGCGTGCTTTGCGTGACCGGTGTACCGAAACAGGAACGGTGTTGATTTTTGATGAAGTGCAAATGGGATTTGGCCGTACGGGGAAACTCTTTGCTTTTGAACATTTCGATGTGGTTCCCGACATTTTGTGTCTTGCCAAAGCCATGGGGGGAGGTATGCCCATTGGGGCTTTTGTCTCTTCCAAAGAAAATATGTACCAGTTGACCCATCATCCTGCGTTGGGTCATATTACCACCTTTGGCGGACATCCGGTGAGTTGTGCGGCGGCCCTGGCAAGTCTTGATGTCATCCTGCGTGAAAAGTTGCATGAAAAAGCACAGGCCAAAGGCCGTCTTTTCGTACGACAGCTCGAAGGACACCCTTTGGTGAAAAAAATACGCCAGATCGGTTTGATGATAGCCGTTGAGCTGAAAGATGAGCAAACAACCGACCAAGTGGTGCGCGCCATGTATCAACAGCGGCTGATTGTGGACCGTTTTCTTTTCAATGATACCAGTTTTCGCATTGCCCCGCCACTGACGATTACCGAAGAGGAAATCCAAATGATTGCCGAAAAGATACTTTTGAGCTTTCAACAAGTTAAATAAACTGCCCTATGAAAAATTTCTACATTTTCTTTTTGATCATTTTTCTCCTTGGCGGGGAAACTGTTGTTGCCCAAGACCGGGTCAGCAGCCTGAATTTCGAAACCCGTTCGGAGGTGATTGCCCGGCATGGCATGGTTTGTACCAGCCAGCCGTTGGTGACGCAAATAGCGTTGGATATTCTGAAAAAAGGAGGCACTGCCGTGGATGCGGCCATTGCCGCAGATGCAGCCCTCGGGCTGATGGAACCTACCGGTTCGGGCATGGGAGGCGACCTTTTTGCCATTGTTTGGGATGCGAAAACCCAAAAACTTTACGGACTTAATTCCAGTGGGCCTTCTCCAAAGTCGCTGACTTTGAAATATTTTAAAGAACATGGTTACCGGTTTATTCCGGCCCATGGTCCGTTGCCGGTGACCGTCCCGGGTTGTGTGGATGGGTGGAACGAATTGCATAAGCGTTTCGGAAAACTTCCGGTCGGCGAAATCCTGCAGCCGGCCATTGATTATGCCCGCGAAGGGTATCCCGTTACAGAACTCATTGCCTATTACTGGCAGCTCAATGCCCGTATTTTAAAGAAATACCCCGGTTTTGCCGAAGAATATATGCCGGGCGGAAAAGCCCCGGTGAAAGGCCAGGTGTTTAAAAACCCCAACCTCGCCAATACGCTGGAGCTGTTGGCTAAAAAAGGTTTTCGCGAATTTTACGAGGGGAAACCGGCCAAGGTAATCGATAAGTATATGCACGAAAACGGCGGTTTTTTGTCGTATGATGACCTGGCTTCGTATCATGCCGAATGGGTGGAACCCGAAAGCACCAACTACCGTGGTTACGATGTGTGGGAATTGCCACCCAACGGACAAGGGATTGCCGTATTGCAAATGCTCAATATGCTGGAGAATTTTGATGTCAAATCCATGGGATTCGGCAGTGCGGCTTATATTCATTTGCTTACGGAAGTAAAGAAGTTGGCTTTTGAAGACCGTGCCAAATTTTATTCCGACCCGCGGTTCAATAAAATACCCGTGAAACAGTTGATTTCCAAAGCATATGCCAAAGAGCGGCTGAAACTTTACGACCCACACCATGCGGCACGTTACTATCCTGCCGGCCAGCCCGAGCAGGGGAATACGGTGTACCTTACCGTGGCCGATCAATATGGCAATATGGTTTCACTCATCCAGAGCAATTATCGCGGCATGGGCTCCGGGATGACGCCGCCCGGCCTGGGATTTGTCTTGCAGGACAGGGGGGAGCTGTTTTCATTAATTCCGGGACAATTTAACACTTATGCTCCGGGAAAACGGCCGTTTCATACCATTATTCCGGCTTTTATCACCAAAGAGGGGAAACCTTGGATCAGTTTCGGCGTTATGGGAGGGGCTATGCAACCCCAGGGGCATACACAGATTATTGTAAACCTGATTGATTTTGGTATGAACCTGCAGGAAGCGGGGGATGCCCCGCGCATTCGCCACGATGGTTCATCGCAACCCACCGGAACGGTGATGAAAGACGGTGGCTGGCTGAACCTTGAAAGCGGTTTTAGCTATGATGTGATCCGGAAATTAATGCAAATGGGACACAGGGTACGCTTTTCGCTTGGGGGATACGGAGGTTACCAGGCCATTATGTGGGATGCCAAAAACAAAGTGTATTACGGCGCATCGGAGTCGCGAAAAGATGGGCAGGCGGCCGGTTATTAAACTTGCCGGTATAAGTCACATCAAACAACTTCAATTAAAATAAAGGAAAGTGGAGAAGAAAACAACAAAAACCATTGAAGCCATCCGGTCGGTGATTGGCCGGGCGGAGCAGATATCCCCTTCGCCGTTTATGAATTGGCTGAAACCGGTGGCCGTGGCGGCCGAATACGGATCATTGACGTTTGAATATAAGATACGGAAAGAGATGACCAATCCCATGGGACAATTGCATGGTGGCGTCATAGCGGCCATTTTTGATGATATAATGGGCGCGACCATTTACAGCCTTGAAAAAAGCGACATTTTTGTAACGGTGAACCTGTCGGTGGACTATTTCGCCCCTGCTACCCTTGGAGATGTGGTGCATGCCACTACAAAAGTGGTTAAAGAAGGTAAAAAAGTCATTCATATGGCCGGTGAGTTATGGCTTCCGGCGAAAAACCGTTTATTGGCCAAAGCCGGTTCTAATTTATTACGGTTAAAATAAATGTCTGTTTTTCAATTACCTGAAGCGCCGGTTTTTCCGCATCCCGAATTGGCCGAACCGGATGGTCTGTTGGCGGTAGGTGGCGATTTATCGCCGCAGCGGTTGTTGAATGCTTATGCTGCAGGCATTTTTCCCTGGTACAGCAAAGGACAACCCCTTTTGTGGTGGTCGCCCGACCCGCGTCTCGTACTGTTTCCCTCCGAATTTAAACGCCATAAGAATTTACGCAGATTGGTGCAAAGCGGAAAATTCCAGGTTACGGTAAACCGTGATTTTGCCGGTGTCATCACGGCTTGTAGCCAAGTGGAACGAAAAGGACAGGAAGGTACCTGGATCACCCCCGAAATGCAAAAAGCTTACCGGCGTTTGCACGAAATGGGATATGCCCGTTCGGTGGAGTGTTGGATGGACGACCGGTTGGTGGGCGGTTTGTACGGAGTTGTTCTCGGCAAAGTTTTTTTCGGCGAATCGATGTTTCATACCGTAACGGATGCTTCCAAAGTGGCCCTGTGGTATTTGGTGGACGATTTGCTGGACCAAGGTTTCGCACTGATAGATGCCCAGCAGGATACCCCGCATATGCGTAGCCTGGGAGCACGGTTGATTTCCCGCAAAGACTTTCTGCAATTACTGAATGAAAATATTTCCTGATTCTCAGGAAAACGCTATGCGAATACGATGGGTTTTTTCGTTGTAATCGTAACGGATGGTCCAATGATAGTGTTCCGTGATTTTTTTGACAATAGCCAGTCCGATGCCCATAAATCCCTGATCCGAAGCGCGTGAAAATTGTTCAAAAAGTTCCGCGGTGGGCATTTTCGGGTCGGGTCCCGCATTCTCCATAACAAGCATTTTTTCCGTTAAGAGAATACGGATAAAACCTTCCTCCATATTATGCCGTACTGCATTTTTTATCAGGTTGTTGATGAGAATATGGGCCAGGTCTTTGTCCATCACCACTTTGGGGATGCTCTCATAACGGGTTTCCACCGTAATGTTCCTGGTTTTTATCAGTGGCTCAAACTGTTTGATTTCCGTATTGAGCAATGTTTTCAGGTCAATGGCCGTTTTTCCCCGGAACTGGTTTTTATCGATACGGGCAATCAAACCAAGGCTTCGTACAATGCCCGAAAGCCGGTTGGTAGCCGAATAAATCGAACCTGCCAATGCAAACTGTCTTTCGCTGAGGTCTTCCTGAAAGAGCAGTTCGGTTTTGTTTTTAATGATGGAAAGAGGAGTCTGCACTTCGTGTGAAAGGTTGCCCGTAAATTCTTTTACCGTTTCGTAATCGCGTATGATTTTATCGGTCATGCGGGTCAACTCACGGTTCAGTTGATTGAATTCAATGATTTCGGAGGTTTTGAACGGTTTTTTGTGTGGATTGTCTAAACGGAAATGTTGCATGTTGTCCAGTGTGTCGAAAAAGTCGCTCCACACCTTTCCGAAAATATGCCGGTTGAGAATATAAGCCAACAACAGGAAAAGAACCAGCATAAGGGTGATAATCAATGCAATTTTTTCGATGAGATAATTGGAAGTGATCAAAGATTTGTAAATGCGGATGCGGTAATAGCTGTTGCCGCTTTTTACGGTGGTCGTTAGTTGCCGGTAAGGCATATACACCTGAAGGTTACGGTTAAAAAGTACGGTATCTTTTAGTTGGTATGTTGTCTTGGCCGGATGATTTACTTCTTCGATATCAATGGGCTCGGTGGCAATAAAAGCCACATTATTCAATGAATCCAATTGGCTGATATTGTTGTAAAGATAGTGTATCCTGCTGTACAGATCGGCATCTACCTCACGTTCCACCAGGTTTTGCATGATTTTGTACAATCCGATACCACCGGCAAAAAAGACAAGGAGCGATGCCGTAACAAAATAAAGTGTTGTTTTGGTGAGTAATCTCATTCGGTTTCAAATTTATATCCTACGCCGTAAATGGTTTTAATATAATTACCGGCGCCTTTTTCTTTCAGTTTTTTGCGGAGGTTTTTAATTTGTGCATATACAAAATCAAAAGAGTACGAAAGATCGGTATCATCGCCCCAAAGTTGTCCGGCCAGACTTTCCTTGGCAATCACACGGCCGGCGTTGGAAACGAAAAAAAGCAACAACTCAAACTCTTTTTTGGTAAGTTCCAACGGTTCTCCTTTAACCAATGCCCGGAAACTATCGGGAAATATCTGCAAATCTCCTTGCGTAATGGCATTGTTTCCCTGAAAATGCATCCGTCGCATAAGCGATTTGATACGTGCGTTCAGTTCGGCCAGATTAAATGGTTTAACCAAATAGTCATCAGCGCCAAATTCCAGTGCCTTTACACGGTCGTCAATGGCATTGCGGGCGGTGATGACTATGATGCCGCTGGTTTTTTTTAATCGCTTGGTATGGCGAATCAAGTCCAATCCGGTTCCGTCGGGCAGGTTGATATCAATCAGCAGGCAATCGTAATCAAACGATTCGATTTTGTCGAGTGCCCCCTGATAGTCGAAAGCCTGCTCACAAAGGTATCCTTCGGGGGAAAGATAGGCCACAATGGATTCCTGGATTTCACGGTCGTCTTCTACAATCAACAGTTTCATAGCACAAAGGTAGGATTTTATGGGAAAACCATGCCGGCTGGTTTATAGGGGACGGCAGCCTCTTTGCCCCGGAAATATTCCAATGAAATAACCGGCAGAAGGAACGCCGGATTTTCTTAATTTAGCGCAACAAACAGATAAAACATAAAGCCATGGAAAAGAAAAAATTTGCGGTGGTACTGTCGGGATGCGGTGTGTACGATGGTGCCGAAATTCACGAAGCAACAATGACCATGCTGTCCATTTTGGAAGAAGGTGGCGTTTACCAGTGTTTTGCTCCGGATATGCCACAATATCACGTCATCAACCATTTAACAGGCGAAGAAATGAACGAAAGCCGGAATGTACTGGTGGAATCGGCCCGTATTGCCCGGGGTGACATCAAACCGTTGAGCCAATTTAAAGCTTCGGATTATGATGCGCTGATCTTCCCGGGAGGCTTCGGCGCAGCCAAAAACCTGAGTACGGTGGCTTTTGATGGAGCCGATGCCAAAGTGCAACCGGAGGTGGAAAATGCCATAAAACAAATGCTGGCCGTTCACAAACCCATTGGCGCCCTGTGTATTGCCCCGGCTGTGGTAGCACGGGTTATCCAAGGTGTGGAAGTAACCATTGGCAATGACCCCGGCACGGCAGAAGCCATTGAAAAAATGGGCAGCAAACACGTGGTTACCACCCACGGGCAAGTGGTACACGACCACAAATACAATGTTTTTACCACGCCTTGTTACATGCTGGATGCTACTATCCTCGACATCAAAGAAGATGCCGGATTGGTCGTTAAAGAGATGATGAAAGAATTGAAAAAAGAGGAGTAGTTCAATCCGGACAATGCCTGACAAGTGGACAAACAATTGCCGGATAATGACTATCATCGGACGGTGGCGTGACTGTGCATAACCA
>CAYYRE010000051.1:0-17677 GCA_964473895.1 uncultured Lentimicrobiaceae bacterium
GGAAAAAAGCATTTTAAAACTGTTTTAAATAATTTTTAATTCCTATATTTGCCCCAAAGAAAAATCCTCTAATCATACAGCTTTTTATGGAGAAAAAAATAATCGGCCACATAGCACAAATTATTGGCCCTGTTGTTGATGTCGTTTTTGACAACGAAAAAGACCTCCCCAAAATTTATGATGCCCTGGTCATTGATCGCGACAACGGTGATAAGCTGGTTCTCGAAGTACAGCAAGCCACCGGCGAAAATACCGTGCGGACCATTGCCATGGATTCTACCGATGGCCTTCGCCGCGGTATGGATGTGGTGAATACCGGTCAGCCCATCAGTATGCCCACCGGCGACAACATTCGCGGACGGCTTTTTAATGTCATTGGGCAATCGATTGACGGGTTGAAAAAAGTGGAAACAAAAACCAGTGCCCCCATTCACCGGGAGCCTCCCATTTACGAAGACCTGAACACCCATTCGGAGATCCTTTATACAGGTATCAAGGTGATCGACCTCATCGAACCCTATTCCAAAGGTGGAAAAGTGGGTTTGTTCGGTGGTGCCGGTGTGGGTAAAACGGTCATCATTATGGAGCTTATCAACAACATTGCCAAAGCATATGCCGGTTTATCCGTATTTGGCGGCGTGGGTGAACGTACCCGTGAAGGCAATGACCTGTTGCGCGAAATGATTGAATCGGGTGTGATTCGCTATGGCGAAGCTTTTAAAGAAGACATGGAAAAAGGCGGCTGGGACCTCTCCAAAGTAGATTACGAAGAGTTGGCTAAATCACAGGCTACCCTGGTTTTCGGTCAGATGAACGAACCCCCCGGAGCACGTGCCCGTGTGGCCCTTTCCGGATTGACGCTGGCCGAATATTTCCGTGATGGTGATGAAAAATCGGGTGGCCGTGACATCCTATTCTTTATTGATAACATTTTCCGTTTTACACAGGCCGGTTCCGAGGTTTCCGCCCTTTTGGGTCGTATGCCTTCGGCGGTGGGTTACCAGCCGACGCTGGCTACCGAGATGGGGATTATGCAGGAACGGATTACCTCTACCAAACGGGGCTCCATTACCTCCGTACAAGCGGTTTATGTGCCGGCTGACGACCTTACCGACCCGGCGCCGGCAACAACCTTTGCCCACCTTGATGCTACCACCGTGCTGAGCCGTAAAATCGCCGAGCTGGGTATTTATCCCGCCGTGGATCCGCTCGACTCTACTTCGCGTATCCTGACACCCGATATTGTGGGTGAAGAGCATTATAATACGGCCCAACGGGTAAAAAATATTTTGCAACGCTACAATGAATTGCAGGATATTATTGCTATTCTCGGTATGGACGAGCTTTCGGAAGAAGACAAGCTGATTGTGAACCGCGCACGGCGTGTGCAGCGTTTCCTGTCGCAGCCTTTCTTTGTGGCCGAGCAGTTTACCGGACTGAAAGGAACTTTGGTTTCCATCGAAGATACCATCAAAGGCTTTAACATGATTATGGATGGTGAAGTGGACGAATATCCCGAAGCGGCTTTTAACCTTGTGGGAACCATCGAAGAAGCCATTGAAAAAGGAAAGAAAATGTTGGCCGATTCCAAATAATTTACCGTGTTAAATTGCTGAAAATGAACCTCGAGATCATCACCCCCGATAAAACCATTTTTAAGGGAGAAGCCGACCTGGTGCAATTGCCGGGAATTGACGGTTCCTTTGAAATCCTGAATAACCATGCCCCCATGATTGCTGCCCTGGCCAAGGGAAAAGTGAAAGTGGGCCGGGGTAAATCTGAGGAATTTTATGAGATCAACGGCGGTGTGATCGAAGTACTCGAAAACAAAGTACTCGTCCTCGCCGAGTAAGTTTTTGGTGTTTTGCCGTTTGGCGGTGCCGGTTTCCGGAGTGATTTCAGAAAAGAACCCCATGGCAGTATGTCATTTTCATCAAAGTCATTATAAACGTAAGGACTGCATGTTTTCCTTTTTTGGTATCTTTGAAAAAGGAAAAATCGGAATCTCTTTGTTTTAAAAACAGCCCACATGGAACTCACACACATTGAACACATCGGTATTGCAGTAAAAAACCTTTCACAGGCTGTAAAGTATTATGAAGAGGTGCTGGGTCTGACTTGTTATGCGGTGGAAGAGGTGCACGATCAGAAAGTGAAAACCGCTTTTTTCAGGATTGGGCAAACCAAAATCGAGCTGTTGGAAAGTACCGATCCCGAAGGGCCTGTGGCAAAGTTTATCGAAAAAAGGGGAGAAGGGGTGCACCATATAGCTTTTGCTGTGGGTGATGTGGAAAAGGCATTGGACGAAGTGCGCCAAAAAAATATTCGTCTCATTGATGAAAAACCCCGTAAAGGTGCCGAAGGCCTGGATATAGCCTTTTTGCATCCCCGTTCCACTTTTGGTGTGCTCACGGAGTTGTGTGGCGACAAGAAATCTTAATCCTGCCGGCATGGGAGGGCCCGAAGTGTTAAAAAATTCTTATTTTTGATAAAAAAACAGACAATCATATGCTGATCATCGGTATTGCCGGGGGAAGTGGTTCGGGAAAAACCACTGTGGTGAACAAAATTGTTTCCTCTCTTCCCAAAGATTCTGTGGCGGTTATTTCACAGGATGCCTATTATTACGATAACGGAGACCTGAGTCCGGAAGAAAAGCTGAAAATCAATTTCGACCACCCCAATTCCATCGAATGGCCTTTGTTGATCAAACATATTCAGATGCTCAAAGAAGGAAAAGATGTGGAAATGCCCATTTATTCCTACGTGACCTGTGCACGGGCCAAAGAAACCCAAACGGTGCATCCCAAAGAGGTCATCATTGTGGAAGGTATCCTGATTATGACCAATTCCAAATTACGTAAACTCTTGGATGTTAAATTGTTTGTTTCTACCGACAGTGACGAACGCCTGATGCGTATCATCCGCCGCGATATTCAGGAACGGGGGCGCAATTATGATGATGCCCTGACACATTATGCTACTTTTGTAAAGCCCATGCATCAACAATTTATTGAACCTACCAAGTTGTTTGCCGATGTGATTATTCCGCAGGGAGGAAAAAACAAAGTAGCCATTGACATGGTAGTTTCGCAAATTAAACTGAACCTGAAAGCTATAGAAAATGAGCGTTAACACCCGGCATACCGGTTGGGGTGTCTTCACTCTGCTTGTTATTCTTTTGTTGGGAGGAGCATGCAATAAACAACCCGTTTCGGGTTCTGCAGAAAACTGGAGCTATTATTCTTCATCCAATTCCTCTCTCGCCAATAACGAAATTACCTGTCTTGCAAAAGATGGTAAAGGCAATATTTGGATCGGTACAAAATACGGGTTTTCAAAATTTGATGGAAAAACTTTTACCAACTGGCAGGAAAATGATGGCCTGATTTATCATGAAATTACTGCCCTGGCAGTAGACCGGCAGGGGAACGTGTGGCTGGGAACACCGTTCGGTGTTTCCCGGTTCGATGGGCAAAACTTTGTCAATTATACCATTGAAAACGGCCTGCGCTCCAACAACGTTTATGCCGTTGCCGTGGATGACCGCAATGTGGTGTGGATCGGTACCGGAAATGGGGTGGGTTCCTTTGATGGGCAACAGTGGACATGGTACCAGAAGGAAGGGGGACAAGCCTTGGTGAATAACCATGTCCGCTCGATAATGATTGACCACCTGGGCCGTAAGTGGTTTGGTACCGAATACGGTGTTTCCGAATTTGATAAAGGGGTATGGACAACTTATCTTTCCCCTAAAGCACTGGCCAATTATGTTTTTTCCGTTTTCGAAGACAGTAAAAATAATGTATGGTTCGGCACCATGGCCGGGGCCCTGCGTATAGACCCCTCAGGCAACCAAATCGCTCTGACCACGGAAAACGGATTAATTTATGACCAGGTGGAATGTATTGCCGAGGATGGCAGCGGAGCCCTTTGGTTCGGTACACAGTTCGGCGTTTCCAAATACGATGGTTCTTCCATAGTTAATTATAATACGGACAAAGGCCTTGCCGCCGACTGGACAACGGCTATCCTTTTGTCAGACAATGGCGACCTGTGGTTCGGGTCGGTAAACAAAGGACTGGCGGTTTTGCACAAACAATAATCATTCGGAGATTTTTTTACCTTTGCCCCACCCAAATCCTTCCTGCTGCTTAAGCCCGCAATTTTTAGTATATGTTGAAAAAGAAAACAAACACCATAAAAAATCCATGTATTCACGTGTGTACCCTTGACGAAAACAAAGTTTGTATCGGGTGTTACCGCACCCTCGATGAAATCAGAGGGTGGTTCGGCATGAGTGATGAACAAAAATTAAAGGTGATCGAAAATACCGAAAAGCGCCGCCGGGAAAGAGATGTCTTGAATTACGACCACTATGTATAGACCGGTGTAACCTCCCGCTTTACGATTTCGGAAAATGATTCTCTGAATGCAGAGAAAAATGAAGGCGCCCTGATGGACACCCTGTTGTAATTATTTTATATTCAGTGAATTGTATTTTTGCGCACGGTATTTGCTACCGCTATGGATACAAACAAAAAAGTCATGTTGGTCATAGCCATTGGGATTTATTTAATCATTACGTTCGTCCTCACTGTTATCGGGATTGAACGGCATAGTGAAGCCCTGAAGCTTTTTTTACTGAGTTTGGTTTTGACACCGGTGTATGGTATTGTTTTGTTAATCAAAAACAGGGCCAAAGCCGTTCCGGTACATTATTACTACTGCGCCGAATGCGATTATGTTTATCCGGTTAAATTAAAGTATTGTCCTGTATGCGAAGAAAAGGGCAAAAAAGTAAAGTTGGTAAAATTTGAAAACCCCCATAAACTTACAAAACTCTATAAACAGCTAACCCTTGCTTAAAAAATTGCCCCGGAAGGGGCAATTTTTTTTTTGCTTTTCCCACCAAATTGTTACTTTTATCTTTTGTAACAAAAAAGAGAAAGATCATGTTAAATGAAAAAGTAGAAGAAGCACTGAACGGACAGGTGCAAAAAGAAGAATTCTCTTCACGTCTTTATCTGTCTATGGCCATATGGTGCGAAGTGAACGGTTTTCCCGGCGCTTCGGCCTTTCTTTATGCCCATGCCGAAGAGGAGCGCACCCATCAAATGAAAATGATCCGCTTTATCAACGAGAGAGGGGGACAGGCCGGGATGAGGGCTTTGGATGCCCCGGAAGCTGCCTTTTCGTCTCTGGAAGATGTCTTTTCGAAAGTGTTGGCCCACGAGGAGTACATTACGGCTTCCATTAACGACCTGTACGGACTTGCCCTGGAACAAAAAGATTATACCACCGGTAATTTTCTGCAGTGGTATATAACCGAGCAGGTCGAAGAGGAAAGTCTGATGCGTACCATCCTCGACAAAATCAAGCTGGTAGGCAAAGACAAAGCCGGAATGTTCCATATCGACAAAGAACTGGAAGCCATGGCGCAAGCAGGAGGCGGTGGGAATTAAGCGCTGAAAATATCCTGAATTTCCCGGTTCATCCCGGATAACCGGAAATGTTTTATGGATGCGGGTCTTCTTCTATGGCTCTTTTCAACTGCTCATACCAGGTTTCGCCAAACCGGCGAATCAGCGGTGTTTTCAGATATTTGTATAATGGCATTTTATCCCGTTTGCCCTTGAGCAGGGCCGCCTGGCAAATTTCCCAACGGTCGTAGTTTACGGCGGTATGGGTGCGTAATGGGGTGAGTCTTACCGGATAGAGATGACAGGATATGGGCTTTTGAAAAGATATTTTTCCTTCCTGCCAGGCTTTTTCGATGGCACAAAAGCTGATGCCGTTTTCAAAGACGACAAAAGCACACTCCCGGTCGTTCACCAAAGGGGTGACATATTCGCCCTCTGCATCATAATCAAAAACCCCCGATTGTTCGATGACTGCCCGCCCTTTTTCCGACATGTAAGGCTTTATGTCATCGATAATATCTTCCAAAACAGAAATTTCCTCTTCTTCAAGTGGGGCACCGGCATCGCCTTCCACACAGCAATCGCCGTGACACTGCGAAAGGTCACAAGAAAAGTACACGGTTTTTAAGTCTTCGGAAACCAGCGTTTCATCAATAACAAACATGCTGCAAAAATAAACAAAGTGGCGTGTGGAACCCTCACTTCCCCGGTTTAATTATCCTTGTGATTTTTTGGTAAGATTTCTTAATTTCTTTGGAAAAAATGCGTGCGCCCGATGTCTTTTCATCGGCTTTCAGTATTTCGACCAACCGTTCTCCTTCTTCGTATCCCACATCAAAAATTTCATCCGCTTTGTTAAAATCAAGGGTGGCAAAGCGCCGTGTTCCCGGTGGGTCAACAATGTAGTCGCAGTAACCCAATTCGTTGCGTATGGTATTGTAAATGGCCAAATGGTATGAACGTGCCGCAATGTCTTTCATGCGCCTGAAATCATTCTTTGGGCCTACATGATTCACATTGATGCCGATGAGTTTGTCACATTTATCGCGTAAAACTTCTGCGGCAAGGTTCTTGGTCAGTCCGCCATCCACATAGTAAACACCCTGGATAACCACCGGACGAAAAAGCAGGGGAATGGAGGCGGAAGCGATGGCAAAATCAACCAGTTTTCCTTCCGATTTGATTTCATTTTGACCGGTATTCAGATTGGTCACCGAAAGAAAAGTGGGAATTTTTAAAACACTGAAATCATCTTTTCCGGCCATCTCACGAAAAAGATTTTCCACTTTGCGCAGATGAAAAACTCCGAGGCGCCGCATATCGATGTTGGTCAGCCGGATAGGGCTCATTTGATTTTTGATCAGCGAAAGCATTTCCTCGATGGAGATACCGAGTCCGTACCCCACGGCCACCAATGCTCCCATGCTGGTTCCCGAGATGACCGATGGCTGAAAACCGTTTTTCTCTAAAGCCGACAAAACCCCCAAGTGGGCAATCCCTCTTGCTCCGCCTCCGCTCAAAGCCAGTCCGTACGATATTTTTCTTTTCATGAAAACTGCCGGGTTGATGAATATTGCCTCAAAGGTAACCAAAATCCGGTTGGGTTTCCCGGCAGCCTTGCCCCCTTTTTATCCGCAGTGAAAATATTTGGCAACCAGTTCCATAACTTTGGTTTCATCGTTTTCGATGCGTTTACGCAGGTTTTCGTCCCGGAATGCTTTTAGATAATAGATGATATAATTTAAAAGGCCTTCGGGAAAAACATTGTATTTCCTATAAATATCTTTTTGTTTTTCCAGCATTTTCGCCGAAGCCACACACGAATCGGGAAGATGCCCCAGCTTTTTTTGGCTGGCTTGTTTTTCTTCTTTAAAGATATCAATATCCACGTAAGTTTCTTTTGCCTTTTGCAAAGGGTGGTTCATTTCAAACCCATGGCGTGCCGCTACGGTAATGCCGGCCAATAACAAATAAACGTCGGCCGACCCATCGGCATTGCGTATTTCAATGGTTTGTTTGTTGGAAAAATCGGTTTTGGTATCCGGTTCCAGCGGATTGACTTTGTGAATCATGTTCATGGGTTGCGTCCAACCGAGGGGCACACGTACCAATACCGAACGGTTCCGGTCGCCCCAGCAGATCCGGGTCGGTGCTTCCTGGTGCGGCACGAGGCGGAAATAGGAAGTAGGGTTCATGTTGCCAAATGCCGTAAGCGAAGGCGCCAGTTCCATGTATCCGGCAATGACCGTTTTGGCTATATCGCTCAACTTTCCTTTTTCTATCATCAGGTTTTTTTGTCCCTGCATCACACGGCTATGGATATGAAGCCCGCTGCCGGCTTTGCCGATGGTAATTTTCGGGGAAAAAGTGACGGTTACACCGTGGCGTGCCGCGAGGGTGCGGATAATCCATTTGGCAATGACCAATTGGTCGGCGGCACGCTCCACATCTGTTGGTAAAAATTCAATCTCATTTTGTTCGTAAACTTTCCCCTCTTTGGTAAAATTGCCCACTTCGGAATGGCCGTATTTGATGGTTCCTCCCGACTCGGCAATGAGTTTCATGGCTTCGGTCCGGAAGTTTCCCCATTTTGAAAAGGGGGAAGACTCGTGATACGCTTTTTGGTCTTCGGCTTTAAACAGGCCATCTTCTTCGCTAATGATATAATATTCCAGCTCTCCCATGGCTTCAAAGGAATAGCCTGTTTGTTCCTTAAAGGCCCGGTGTGCTTTTTTCAGTACATGTTCGGGAGCGCTTTCCACCGGATTTCCTTTGGCATCGAAGTAAGAGCACAAGATGTTTAAAGTAGGGATGTCGGAAAACGGATCTAAAAAAGCGGTTTTGTAACGCGGAATGACGTAAAGGTCACTGGATCCCGCTTCGACAAAAGGAAACAAACTGGAACCATCCACCCTTTCGCCGGCGGTCAGGATGTTTTCGAGATGGGCCCGGCTGCCGATGATAAAATTCAAGGTTTTCAGGCGGCCGTCCCACCCTACATACCTGAAATTGATCATTTGGATGTCGTAATCCTCAATGAAACGGATAAGGTCTTCTTTGGTCAGCTGGTCGGCCGGCTTGTTCAGATACTGTACCACCGGATTGGGGTTCATGGCTATGGCTGTGTCCATTGTTTTTGTTTTTTGGTTCGCAAACTTAGGCTTTTTTGTTTTAACGCTTTTGTGGAAACAGTTGAAACAAAGCTTTGAACTGAAAAGACGTTCCTTATTTCGTTTTCCCTCAACAGAAAAAGAAAAAAACCGCTTGTTTTCCTTATTTAGAATATTTCTTGTTAATTTTGCCGTCCAAAACAAACTGTCTTATGCAAGCATACATCAACTTGGGAATTGTCACACTCATTACTTTTTTCTTCAACATGCCCTGGGGATATTGGAGGGGTTCTGTCAAAAAATTCTCTCTGCAGTGGTTTTTGGCCGTCCATTTGCCCATTCCGGTCATTGTCTTTCTCCGTTTCTATTTTCAATTGGGTTTCCAGCTGTACACTTATCCTTTTCTCGTAGGCGCTTTCTTTTTGGGGCAATATGTCGGTGCGCGGTATTATAAGAAAAGAAAAGCCGCCGCAGTGGCTGATATGGAACCCGAAGCCTGAATTTTTCAGTTGCTTTTTGTAAAAAAGTCTTAAAACTTCTTTAAAAATGTTGAATTCCGGTTAAACGGAAGCCGGAATCCTGCGCTATTACTTACCTTTGCCGAAAATTTCGGCACTATGAAAAAATTTTTACTCGGTGTATTGATCTTGTGGGGGAGTCTTTCACTGAAAGCGCAGGATACCCTTACTTTTTTGCAGTATAATCTGCTGAATTACGGGAATTTTACAAGTTATTGTACCTCAAGTAACAACAATGTGGCGCGAAAAACCGGTTTTATCGGCGAGATTGTGCATTACGTAAAACCCGATATTTTTACGGTGAATGAAATGACCGGGACCCGGACGTATCACACCTATTTGCTGAACAACGGGTTGAATACGGATGGCGTAACAGAATATGCTCTGGCATCGGATAATTTGAACCCCGATGATGCTTATCTGGTTAATGTGTTGTATTACAACAAAAACAAACTCGGTGAAGCCGGACACGTGGTGGCCCAAACCTATGTGCGCCATGTGGATATTTATAAATTGTATTACAAATCGCCCAACCTGAGCCAGGGGGATACCACCTTTATCTATTGTGTATTGGCCCACTTGAAAGCCGGGAGTTACCCGTCGGATGCCGACAAGCGGAAAGTTATGGCCCAAAATACCATGGATTACATAGCCACGCACGATCCGGATGAAAATTATCTGCTGATGGGCGATTTTAACGTTTATACCGACCAGGAAGCGGCTTTTCAGGCATTTATCCATTACAAAACAGTTAGTGTACGGTTTTATGATCCGGTGAACCAAATCGGGGATTGGCATAACAACCCGTCCTATGCCTTATATCAAACCCAAAGTACCCATTATTCGTCCAACGGATGCCCGGCCGGGGGCGGCCTTGATGACCGTTTTGATTTTATCCTGCTGTCGAAAAACGTACAGGAGGGTTTGAAAAAAGTAAAATATGTACCCAACAGTTTTCACGTGGTGGGCCAGGATGGAAAACACTTTAATACTTCGTTGCTGGATAGTCCGCAAAATACCACGGTTCCTTCCAATATCCTGAACGCCTTATACCAAAACTCCGATCACCTGCCGGTTACTTTAAAAGTGGTGGTGAACCAACCTACTGCTGTTCATCAGGTTCGTTCGGATATTGATCGTCTGCATTTTTCCAATCCGGTGAAAAACCGTGTGGATTTTGATTTCCGTGTGGATAAAAACATGAAACTCGGAGTGGAAGTCTTTTCGCTGGTGGGGACGAAGGTTATGCAAAAACAGTTTTTCTTGCAGAAAGGAACTTCCAGACTTTCTTTGGATATTGGGAACTTACCGGATGGGCTTTATATTTTGCGGTTTACCGAACCTAACGGGAACCGTTTCAGCCGGAAGCTGTTGAAATACTGATAAGGGCCTGACTTTTCTTTTTTTAGCGTTTCATCGTTTTTTTTCATAGTTTTATGCAGAAAAACGAAAAAACAAGCCGGTATGTCGGTATTCAAAAACAAAGCGCTTCGTATTTCTGGCATTATTTTGTTGCTGCTTTTAGCCATTGTGCTCTCGTTCAACAGCATCGTTGCCAAACTGATCCAAAGCAAAATCGATGATTTTCTTCTGAAAGAAAACCTGAAACATTATCATGTGGAATATAAAAGGGTGGGGTTTAATTTTTTGAATCGTTCGGTTAGCCTGATAGGGTTTAAATACTTACCCGATACGGCTTTTCTTGACAGTTTGGCAAAAGCCGATGTGGACAGGATGGTGCCTTCGGTTTCAGTGGGCCGTTTGTCGGTGACGGGAATTGATTTTAAGGCGGCGCTGAAGGATGGGATTTTGAATATCAGGAAAATAAAAGTGAAAAATCCGGAAATCAGGCTGTATAAATTTAACGGGAAATCAAGAGAGATGACAGAAGAAAATAAGTCCAATGCCGTATTGGGCGATTCTGTTAAATTGATGAAGCTCAGCGGGGTTTCGGTGCATGCCATTCTGTTTAAAAAGAGTAAATTTGAGATTTATAATTATAAAAAGAAAAAATTTACGCTGGTGAGTGGTAATATTTCCATCACCTTTACAGGATTGGCATTAAAGAAAAGCGGCCATCATAATCATTATTTTTATCCTTCATTACAGTCGGCTATCCTTTTGGCAAAAGATAATAAACTCCAACCGGGAAATAATTTATATGAAATTGATTTCCGGGAGCTTTTTGTGGATTTAACAGGGAATACCATTTCCATTACCGGCATGCACTACCGGCCGCTTTATGGTAAAAAAGCTTTTTCGAGGCATTTAAAATTTCAAAAAGAACGGTTTGATATGCAGGCCGGAAAGGTAACCATGACAGGGGTTGGTTTTTACCGGTTTTTAACCAAGGGAAAAGTTTCAATTCACAAGATTCTTATTGATGATGCCTTCATTGATCTTTATCGTGACAAGCAGGTTCCGTTTAACCATAACCAACGGCCGCTTTTTCCGCATCAATTGCTTAAAAAGCTGCCGGGTAAAGTAAGAATTGATACGCTGGCTATTCGCAATAGCCGTTTTGAATATAACGAAACTTCTACGCTTACCCGCAGGCCTTTGAATGTGTTTTTTACAGGGATTTCGGCTACCATTGTCCATATTTCGAATCTTCCCTATTTATGGAGGAAGCAATCCATGCGGCTTATACTGAAAGCCAAATTGATGGACCGGGCCCCCATGGAAATCCGGATGGTTTTTCCGTTGGCATCCCCAAGCGATACTTTTTATTTTAGCGGCGGCGTTTACGGGCCGGTGCCTTTTTCGGTTTTTAATCCTGCCATTTATCCGGCTTCAGGATTGAAATTTACCGGCGGGACACTGAATAAACTTGTTTTTACTGCCCGTGCCAACCCTTCTGTGGCTATAGGGAATATGACCATGCTTTACCGAAATTTGACTTTTCAGGCAACCAAAAAGAAAGACAGACAGTCATCCAATAAATTGACCACCTTGGGTGTTAATGCCTTTGTCCGTAGAAACAATCCCCGCAAGGGAGAAGGAAAAGAACCTAAAACAGTTACCCTGTTTTTTCAGCGGGATGTTGAAAAAGGATTGGGTAACTTTTTATGGAAAACCGTTTACAGCGGGATGAAAGCTACCATGTTGCCCAGTGTAAATACGATAAACCGCAAAAATGTACAGGCGGTTACCTCCGGCAAAAAAGATGGAAAATCATATTAAAAAAATGCCGGAAAATAAAACACGTACTTTTTTCTTAGGGGTATAAATACTTCAGATTTTTCTGTTTTTTTTATTGCCCGGTTCTTTGCTTTTGGGCGAGAAAAAGCCAGTGGATTTGCTTTTTACCTGATTATTTGACTATTGCTGTTAGAAAATAGTTGTTGTTTTAGATTTATTTTCTACAATACAAATATAATTTAGTTATAATTACTAATTTATTGGTGAAACTATTTTTATGTGACTATAAAATATACTTATTTAAAGAATAAGGTTTACTTTTGTTGGGAAGTTTTATGTTCTCTTCCTGACGCAAGGATTTTGCGCAACCAACAGAAAAAGAGCATACCACCGTACACTGAAAATATTGTTCAACTAAACATAAAAAGCTATGGAAAATACATTTGCAAAAATCAAGGAACTTTCGGAGAAGTACAAGGACTATACAGCCCAAAACCTGTCGAAATTAGTGAAGATTAAATCGCTCAGCACGCAGGAAAAGGAAGTTCAGGAAGAATTGAAACGCCAGATGGAAGAAGCCGGATTCGATGAAGTAAAAATTGATGGCTTAGGCAATGTGATCGGTCGCATTGGAAATGGAAAAAGGATCCTTGCCATCGATGGACACATGGACACGGTGGACTTCGGCGATTTGGATGCCTGGGAATTTGATCCCCTGAGCGGAGAAATCAAAGATGGGTTTGTGCTGGGACGCGGGTCGGTAGACCAGGAAGGCGGTCCGGCAGCTTTTGTCACTTCCGGACGTATTTTGAAAGAATTGGGATTTGACAAAGACGTTACCATATACTTTGTGGGCAGCGTGATGGAAGAAGATTCGGATGGCCTTCCCTGGAAATACATTGTGGAAGAAGATGGTATCCGTCCCGATTTTGCCATCAGCACCGAACCCACTAACCTGAATATTTACCGCGGTCACCGTGGCCGCATGGAAATCGAAGTCAGTTTTTACGGCCTTTCGGCACACGGCTCGGCACCCGAAAGGGGGAAAAATGCCATTTATATGGCCTCACGTGCTGCTCTTGAAATCGAAAAACTGAACGAACGACTCGCTTACGATGAATTTCTCGGAAAAGGCAGTGTCACCATTTCACAAATGGTTACCGGCAGTCCGTCGCTTTGTTCGGTGGCCGATTTTGCCAAATTTCACCTCGACCGCCGGCTTACCTGGGGCGAAACCAAAGAATCGGCCGTAAAGGAAATCGAAGACATCGTCAAGGGAATGAATGCTAAGGTGGAAGTTTTGCAGTACCACGAGAAAGCCTATACCGGCCTGGAATACGGCATGGAAAAATATTATCCCACCTGGAAAATGCCCGAAGACCATCCGGTGGTGCAAACCGGCGTCAATGCTTATACCGAACTTTACGGAAAAGCTCCCAAAGTGGATAAATGGACCTTCTCGACCAACGGCGTTGTCATCAACGGCATTTACGGAATTCCCACCATTGGTTTTGGCCCCGGAAACGAAGTGATGGCTCATGCTCCCAACGAAAAGGTGCCGGTAGAACACCTCGCCATCGCCAGCGCTTTTTATGCCGCCTATGCCTATAAATTTGCCGAAAACAAATAAGAATCAAAAGAAAAAACAATGGATTTAAAACAACAGATAGAAAGATTACAGGAACTAAAAACAAAATTGTATCAAAAAGATTTCCTGCTGACCTGGGAAAAAAGTGAAGATGAATTGAAAATGGTGCTCGAAGTGGCAGCCATTTTGAAAAATATGCGTGACCAAAACATTTCATCCAAGGTTTTCGAGTCGGGATTGGCCATTTCCATTTTCCGTGACAATTCTACCCGGACGCGTTTTTCGTATGCTTCGGCGGCCAACCTGCTGGGATTGGAAGTGCAGGACCTGGATGAAAAGAAGTCGCAGATTGCCCACGGCGAAACAGTACGTGAAACCGCCAACATGATTTCTTTTTTGAGCGATTTTATCGGAATTCGCGATGACATGTTCATTGGCGAAGGGCACAAATACATGCTTGAAGTAGGAGAAGCCCTCGATGATGGTTTCCGCAACGGCGTGTTACCGGTACGTCCCGGTATTGTCAACTTGCAATGCGACCAGGATCATCCCACACAGTCGATGGCCGACCTGTTGCATTTGAAACAGCATTTCGGTTCACTCGAAGCTTTGCGCGGTAAAAAAATCGTTATGAGCTGGGCCTATTCGCCGAGTTATGGCAAACCGCTTTCGGTGCCACAAGGCATTATTACCCTGATGACCCGTTTCGGTATGGATGTGGAACTGGCTTATCCCGAAGGTTATGAACTCATCCCCGAGATAGTGGATATTGCCCGCAACAATGCCCAACAAAGCGGAGGTAGTTTCCACATCAGCCATTCCATGGAAGAAGCCGTGAAAGATGCCGATATCGTTTATCCCAAAAGCTGGGCGCCCTTCCATGTTATGGTACAACGTACCGAACTGCTCAAAAAAGGCGACACCAAAGGACTGGACGAACTGGAACAAGCCGCCCTGGCCGAAAATGCCAAACACAAAGACTGGGAATACGATGAACATAAAATGCAACTGACCAAGGGCCAGGATGCCCTGTATATGCACTGCCTGCCAGCCGACATTACCGATGTTTCGTGTGCCGCCGGCGAAGTGAGCAAGGATGTCTTTGAAAAATACCGTATCCCCACCTACGTGGAAGCCGGTTTCAAACCATACATCATCGCGGCTATGATGTTTACCAACAGGTTTGAAAATACCCCGGAAGTTTTAAGTAAAATGTTGAATGACAACCGCAAAAGAGTATTGTATTAGCATACATGTTTTTTATTAGGTTTCGTAAAAAAAGCCCGGCGAAATTTGCCGGGCTTTTTTTTGGCTTATTATCGGGCCAAAAAGGTTATTAAAAAAACAGGAAACTTTAAAAGAGTTGCAAAACGTTTTAAATCAGTTGTCCTTTAAAGTCCCTGTAGATGTTACACCATGGTGATACGGGTCCCGCCATTTTTAATTCCCAGTTTTTCGGTGTCGGTAATGATGGCGTCTTTTCCGGTATTTTTTACAAAGTTGATGGCAGCTCTTATTTTGGGTTTCATACTTCCTTCCCCAAACTGTCCTTCACGCATGTATTGTTCTGCCTGTAAAAGGGTCATTTTATCAATTGCTTTTTCCTGCGGTGTATTAAAATTAATAAAGACCTTTGAGATATCCGTAAGGATAAAAAATTTGTCGGCCCGAATGCCGATGGCCAGCCGGGAAGAGGCCAAGTCTTTATCTATTACAGCCTCAATACCTTTCAATGTTTTCTCTGTTTCAAAATAGCAGGGAATCCCACCACCGCCCACCGTAATAACGATGTGGCCCTCTCTAGATATTTTTTCAATGGTTTTTTGGTTGTAAATCACCAGGGGCTCAGGGGAAGCCACCACTTTGCGCCATCCCCGTCCACGGGCATCTTCCTTAAAAATGGCCCCGGTTTTCTCCATGATCTCTTCGGCTTCTTCTTTTGAATAATACGGACCAATGGGTTTGGTGGGATTCTGAAAAGCCGGATCATTTTTATCGACCAGCACCTGCGTGATAAGGGTGATGATGTCACGTACTTTGTTCTGTTTCATTAAAGCATTACGGAGTTGTTGCTCCAATATGTACCCAATGAACCCTTGCGAGTAAGCACCGCAAACATCCATAGGCATTTCCGGAATCCCGTAAAGTTTATGTCCGGCGCTGTTGGCTAACAGAATATTCCCTACCTGGGGTCCGTTGCCATGGGTTAAAACCAGATTGTATTTCTTCCCCAAAGTCAAAAGCTTTTTTACGGCCTCTGAGGCATTGGCCGTTTGTTCTTCAATGGTTCCTTT
Source organism: uncultured Lentimicrobiaceae bacterium (assembly GCA_964473895.1). Classification (GTDB taxonomy): domain Bacteria; phylum Bacteroidota; class Bacteroidia; order Bacteroidales; family F082; genus Sulfidibacterium. The sequence continues at coordinate 16,075 of CAYYRE010000051.1, forward strand.
TTGTCCTGCTCTCAACAAGGCGTTTCCTCCGAAAGCAACAACTGCTAATTTTTTCATAGGCTTTATTTAAATATTTAATAATCAAGTTTATATGTATAATTTTCCCGTTACTTTTATGGCAAATAAAACCCATCGCAAAGTATTTCTGCGTTTTATCTGCTGTTGTTTTTTATATGTAGAATCCTGATGAAGGAAGCCAAAAACAAAAGGGGCTTCCTCAGGTTTATTGTTGCATCTTATTCCATAGCCGGAGCGCCTGTTTTTTTGAAAAGGCCAGAACTTCGTCTTCGTTTATGGTTTCTATCCGGTGGTCTTTTACAATCAGTTTTCCGTTGGCGATGACGTGCCGTACATCGGCAGCCTGTAATCCGAAAATAAAGTGGCCCAAAAAATTATTTTCGGTAACCGGCGTGGGGCTTTTGTAATTTAAAACCACCAGGTTATTTTCGCCATCCCCTTTAAAGCCGTTTTCGTTCAGATAGCGATGGGCATTTCTAAAGCGTTGATAGGCCGATGCAAAGTCGATATTGTCAAATGTTTGTCCCACGAAAAAGGCTTGCTGGGCGCTGCGGATCATGTCGCTGTGCATACCATCGGTTCCCAGCATAATGCGGTCGCCCAAATCACTGCCGTTGAAAAATCCCACATGGTTGTTCAGGTTACTGTCAGGATTTTGGGCTATCCAGGCTTTGGCGTGGCGCACCATTTCTTTTTCTTTTTCGGCCAAGTGCAAACAGTGTCCCAGAATGGTTTTTGATGAATCAAGGGCACCGGTTTCTTTCAGTCTTTCCAGAATGTTTTTGCCGTATTTCTTTTGTGTAAATTCTTCATCAAAAGTATCTTCGGCCACATGAATATGAAAACCGGACCGGTACTTTTCCATGAGATCCGCTGCTTTTCGCAATGTGCGGTCTCCCACCGTAAACGAGGCATGCAGACCTACCAGCCCCTGATGGTTCTTCAGATAATTTTCGGTTTCTTCCAAACCCTGGTCAGCTATTTCCAATCCGTCACGATCGGAAATTTCGTAGCAAAGCAAATGACTTACCCCTATTTGGTCGAATGCCTTGGCAATAATCTCCAAAGAGTCGGCAATGGCATGGGGCGATGCATGATGATCAATAACAAATGTAGAACCGGCCTTGGCACAAGCTATGGCCGTAACCAAAGCACTGGCTTCAATCATATCCCTGTCTAACGATTTGTCGAGTGTCCACCAGATGTATTGCAGGATTTCCACAAAATTTACCGGATTTTTTTTGGGGGCACCCATGCCTCGTGCCAATGCCGAATAAACATGATGGTGTCCTACCACAAACGATTTGGTAACGATCATGCCCTGGCAGTCGAGGACTTCTGTTCCCTTTGAAACGGGAGTCTCTTCTGTCACAAAAGCCATCTTCCCATCCAAACCTTCTTCCACCAAAAGGTTTGTTGTTTTAAACTGCAGTGTTTTCCAGTCTAAAAAATTGGCGTTTTTTAAGAGAATTGACATAAACGGATGATAAAAGGTGTAACCATAAAATCTATTTTCTGTACAGGGGCAAACGGTGGCGCATTTTTCCATCAAAAGCACACAATGCATTGGCCACGGCTCCGGCAG
>CAYYRE010000052.1:0-17648 GCA_964473895.1 uncultured Lentimicrobiaceae bacterium
GAAGAAATTTTTATCTGAAAGGCGGTTTTGTTATAAATGCCAAGCCAGGGCAAGGCCTCCCGTAGGGGAGAGGCCCAATGTCAGGTTCGCGTTTCCCTGCATGATATGGTAAACCGTTTTCCCTATGGCAAAGCCCAGGGCCGCCCCGATAAAAACATCGGAAGCCCAGTGTTTGTCATCATTGAGTCGTGAAAGGGCTACGCCGGTGGCGATGCCGTAAGAGAGCACGCCAACCCAGGGTTTGTCTTTATAAACGGAAGCAAATACCGTTGCCACCGAAAAAGCCACTGTGGTGTGTCCGGAAGGCATGGAATTATAGTCTAAAGAGCCAAATGGGCCTGTCCACAACCTGGGATTGGGCGGAATATCCTGATAAGGCCGATGCCGGCCGAAAAGTGTTTTGAGAAGGGTAACGCTGATGGCACCCATGACAAAGGCCTGTGTTCCGGCCAGTGCCATTTGCCGCACCCGCGTGTTTTTTGCCGAAAGGCCGTAAAGATAAAATCCGCCGAGCAACGGAAGCGTGTAAAGCCCGCTGCCCCAGGGTTCAAATCCGTATTTCGATAATTTATCCGTACCGGGCGTGCGGTGTGACTGGAAGAAGTTTCTGATTTGCCCGTCATAAATATAAAGTACGGTTCCTCCGACAACGGCACCACCAAAGGTAATCCACTCTTTTTTTCCCCAGCGGGCGGGTCCGGTAGCTGTTTTTTTAATGGCCGTCCAGTAAGAAGCAAAGTATTTTTTGTCGGGTTTGTAAGGATATTGTGAAAAGAGGGTTGTTGTCCGGTATTGCTGGGCAGATACGGGGAGAGAAAAAGTAAATGTCCACAAAAGGAGAAAAGAAAAAAAGAGCTGTTTCATGCTAACGGCAAATTCAATGGAAGACAAGTTTAAGCAGCAAACATACTAAAAAGCCCTTCACCTTTTGGGGTTGTGTCGAATACTGGATACCTTTGTTCGAAAACGGAAGAAACTCCTGTTCTGCAAAACGGCTTCTTTTTTGTTGTGTAAGCTGTTGTGAAATGTGGTGCGGTTGTTGCTGTTTGTGAAATTTATGGAAAGGATCAAAAAAAATTTTATGATTATGATGAAGAAATCAGTTTTGTTATGGGCTCTAATTATGGGATTGTTGGGGGTAAATGCTCAGGCGCAGGATACCCTTTACCTGAAAAATCACAAACATTATCAGGTGAAAATTCTGAAAAACAGCAAAAAGGCGATAAGCTACCGGTTTAGCGATTATCCGGAGGGAGCGGTTTTTACGGTGAAACCTTTGGAGATTTCCAAGATTGTTTACAAAAACGGGTTTATACAGGATTTTGGCACCAAGAATCCAAGGATCAACAGGCCGTTCGGTATCAGCACGGGCGTTTGTCTCGGGTTGACTTATCCCGGAAATCTTGGATACGGTGGTATGTTTTTGCTTTCTTTTGATTATTTTCTGATGCCGCAAATTGATTTTCAAATCAATCTCGGGACAGAGTTTTACGATTATTATTACTACTCTCTCGGGGCTACTTTTCATTTAAACAAAACCAATTCAAAGGCAAAGTTTACGCCTTTTACAGGATTACTGGTAGGAACCGATTATTACTATACGCGGCTTACATTCATTCAAATTCCCATAGGAGTAAGCTACATCAACAACTGGGGGCTATCGGCTTCGCTCAGTTTAAGTTCCATGTTTTATTTTAAGGATTATCCCCTGCTCACGGCGCAGTTAAAGATCGGCTGGCGGTTTAAATAATTGCCGGGAAGTTTCGGTTTTATTCTTCTTCTTTTGCCCTGTTCCAGTAGGCATCCATCTCGTCGAGGGTCATGTCGCCCAGATGGTGCCCTTCTTTGGCCGATTGGGTTTCGATGTACTGAAAACGACGGATGAATTTGCGATTGGTTTTTTCCAAAGCATCGTCCGGGTTGATGCCGAGGTACCGGGCATAATTGACCAAAGCAAAAAGCAGGTCACCGAATTCTTCTTCTATTTTTTCTTTGGCGCTGTTTTGTTGTACTTCCACTTTCAACTCGTTGAGTTCTTCTTCCACTTTTTCCCAAACCTGCGAAAGCTTTTCCCATTCAAAACCGACCCCTTTGGCTTTTTCCTGCATGCGGTAAGCTTTGAGCAACGGGGGCAGGGAAGGGGGGACGCCTGAGAGCACCGATTTTTTCCCTTCTTTGAGTTTCAGCTTTTCCCAGTTATCGGCCACTTCACGGGCATTGGCCACATTGACATCCCCATAGATGTGCGGGTGCCGGTATACCAGCTTATCGCAAATGCCGTCAATGACCTCTTTTATGTCGAAAGCTTTTTTTTCTTCACCGATTTTGGCATAAAAAACCAGGTGCATCATCAAATCGCCCAGCTCTTCGCGGATATCGTCCATATTGTTGTCGAGGATGGCATCCGATAGTTCATACACCTCTTCAAGGGTGAGGTAACGCAGGCTTTCGATGGTTTGTTTTTTATCCCACGGGCATCCTTTGCGCAAGTCATCCATGATGTCGAGCAGCCGTCCGAAGGCTTCTGTTTTTTCTTTCTTCGAGGCGCCGAATGGTTGTGTTTTCACAGGAACATTTTTTTAAAATTCAGCTTATCAATAGGCCTTGGCAAATACCACCCTGCGTTCCGAAGGCTTTCCGGTAAAAATACATTTTCCGGGTTCTTTTTTATCCTCCAGCGGGATAAGCCGGATGGTGGCTTTGGTTTCTTCTTTAATCTTTTGTTCGGTTTCGGCCGTTCCATCCCAATGGGCCAATACAAAACCACCCTTTTCGATTTGTGCTTTAAAATCTTCCCAGGTATCGACGACAAAGGTGTTTTCCGTTCTGAAATCCAGTGCTTTTTGGTAAATGTTTTTTTGAATGATTTCCAACAGGTTTTCCACCTTATCGGCAATGTTTTCCATGCGGAGGGTTTCCTTTTCCAATGTGTCACGCCGGGCCACTTCCACCGTACTGTTTTCCAGGTCGCGCGGGCCGATGGCTATCCGTACGGGAACACCTTTCATTTCCCACTCGGCGAATTTAAAGCCGGGTTTTTGGGTGTCACGATCATCGTATTTTACCGAAATACCTTTTGCTTTTAACGCTTTCATGATTTCTTCGGCTTTTTCCGAAATGGCTTTCAGCTGTTTTTCTTTCCGGAAAATGGGGACGATAACCACCTGAATAGGCGCCAGTTTGGGGGGTAAAACCAATCCGTTGTCGTCCGAATGGGCCATGATCAGTGCTCCGATAAGGCGGGTGGAAACGCCCCACGATGTGGCCCAGACATATTCCAGCCGGTTGTCTTTGGTCAGATATTTTACATCAAAAGCTTTGGCAAAATTTTGTCCGAGGAAATGCGAAGTGCCGGCTTGTAAAGCTTTCCCATCTTGCATCATGGCTTCAATGCAGTAGGTTTCCACTGCACCGGCAAAACGTTCGCTGGGTGATTTGACCCCTTGTAAAACGGGAACGGCCATATAGTTTTCCGCAAAATCAGCATAGACTTTCAAAATGGTTTCTGCTTCGGCAACAGCTTCCTCGCGGGTGGCATGGGCTGTGTGCCCTTCCTGCCAAAGAAATTCGGCAGTACGTAAAAAGAGGCGGGTACGCATTTCCCAACGGACCACATTGGCCCATTGGTTGATAAGCAACGGCAAATCGCGGTACGATTGAACCCATTTCCGGTAAGTATCCCAAATAATGGTCTCGGAGGTCGGCCTGACGATCAACTCTTCCTCCAGCTTGGCATCCGGATCCACCATAACCCCGCCATGGCCATCGTTTTTTAAACGGTAGTGTGTTACCACGGCACACTCTTTGGCAAAGCCTTCTACGTGGGCGGCTTCTTTGCTAAAAAACGACTTGGGAATAAAAAGCGGGAAATAGGCATTTTCGTGTCCGGTTTCCTTGAATTTTTCATCCAAAATCCTTTGCATCTTTTCCCAAATGGCATAGCCATAAGGTTTTATCACCATAGAGCCCCGTACGGCCGAATTTTCGGCAAGTCCTGCTTTGACCACAAGGTCGTTGTACCATTGTGAATAATTTTCACTTCTGCTTGTAAGTTCTTTCGCCATTTTATAATTTTGGTATAGTCTTTGCAACTTTTTAATGAACGGCAAAAATAAACAATGTTTATTGAAGCACAATATTTATCGTCATGAAGAACATAAAATACATATTTCTTACCGCTGTAATTTCTCTATTTTTTACAGCATGCAGCACTACCCGAAGTGTTCCGCAGGATGATGTTTACTATTCTACAACTCCTCACAACGTTGTGGCTGTGAAAACCACTACTACTACGGTGACGCAACAAAATCGGGGAACCAAAGCGGCGGGTACCAATGCTTATCATGAAGGTACCGTCGAAAACATTTCCAATTCCTCCGGGCAAACGACTACCCAGACTTCCTCCAGTGATAATTATGATGTGGACTACTCGGCCCGTTTGAAAAGATTCCACGATGCCAACGATACTACTTTGGATTATTATGACGACTATTACGAAGGCAAGAGCATGCAGGGCGATGATCAGAAAAACAGTTCCTCCTCGTCCTCCACTTCCGTTACCACCAGTGTTTCGTTAGGGCTTGGTTTCGGAAGCCCGTATTTCGGTTCCAGTTGGTCTTTCGGCTTCGGTTATCCTTATTCCGGTTGGGGTTTGGGCCTCGGCTTCGGGTGGGGCTATCCCTACTACGGCTGGGACTATCCTTACTACGGTTGGGGTTATTATCCACCCTACTATGGCTATTACCCGCCCTATTATGGTTATTATCCTCCTTATTTCGGTTATTACCCGCCGGTTTATGGTTACTACGCTCCTTATTATCCGGGCTATTCCGATCCGGGTTACCGTTCGCCCGTTTATCAACCGAGGGTAAACCGTAACGGAGGCTCTTCCATTCCGCGCGGAGTGGTTGCCGGGGGCTCCGGTGTCCATGTTTCTCGCAACGGAAAACCTTCGGCGCGTTCGTCTGCTTCCGCAACTGCGGTTTCACGCAAACGTGTTCCGGTTAACCCGGAAGGTCGCAACGGCAAGATGATAAAACCCGATGGCAGCAATACCCGTCCTGCCGGTTCGGTCAGGTATGATGTGGAAACAGCACGGAAACGTTCGGAAGCCATTCATGCACAAGGAAGGCTGAACAAACCCAACGGGGGAGGTGCGGTAAAAAGTTACGAAGGCAACAGAAATCCCCGTTTCGGTATTTCCGAATCGCGGAACAGAAACGTTGAGGGGTATCGCAAACCACCGGCTTTCCGGCGGGAAGAAAGGATGCCCAAACCCCGTTTTGCGAAACCAAAACAGTACCAAAGCCTGGAATCGCGTGCCATGCGCAGCAGCAAAGAGTTTTACCGTACCCCGGTGAGGTCTTCGTATCCCCAGACGCACAGAGCCGCTACGGTGCGCAGTCCCCGTCCGGCGCGGTATAACGTTTACCGACCTTCGGGATCGCGCAATGCAGTTTACCGTGCTCATCCTGTTCGTTCGGGGGTGAAAGTTTACAGTGCACCTACACGTACCGGTTCTTCCCCCAATATTTTCCGGGCTCCTGCGAGGAGGAATTCTTCGGGAACGACTGTTCCTACCCGCAGTTTTTCTGCCCCGACACGGAGTTTTTCCGTACCGGTGCGTACCAACTCGTCCGGCTCGGGTGGCGTGAGGAAAAGCGGCGGTTCCGGTGGTATCAGAAGATAATACCGGAAATATTTTCTCGTTTAACCATTGATTTAATTTGTTGATGTTATGAAAAAGTTATTGACTATAATAACGATGGTGTGCTTTGTATCCATTGTTTCGGCACAAACCGCTGATGATGCTTTACGCTATTCGCAAACTTTTTACGAAAGTACGGCGCGCAGTAGTGCTATGGGAGGGGCTTTCGGTGCCTTAGGGGCCGATTTGTCCGTGGCTTCCACCAACCCGGCCGGTTTGGGGCTTTTCCGTACCAATTATTTCTCCATCAGCCCCGAAATCAATATCCGTGATGTCCAATCGGTATATAATAACACCGTTTCCTCCGATAACCGTACCGTTTTTAACTTCAGTAACCTGGGTTATTCAACGGCCATTCGGCTCGGACCTGAGCAGGGAAAAGGATGGAAATTTATGCAGTTTTCGTTTGGGATGAACCGGTTGAATAACTTTCATACCTACCGCGATATGCAGGGGCCCAACCTGCAAAATTCCAAACTGGATGTCTATCTCGAAAATGCCGATGGGGTCAATTATGAAGACATTGCCAATGATAAAAACAACTTGTATTCTTTCGACCTGAACCCGGCCTGGCAGCTTTATCTGATTGATACCATTCCGGGGTATCAGAATCTTTACTACAGTCCGGTACCCTTTGGCGGAACTTTCCAGCGCGAGCAACTGCAAACGCGCGGTGCCATCAACGAATGGTTTTTTGCGTTTTCGGCCAATTACAACAATGTTCTGTTCGTGGGGGCAACCATTGGTGCCGATTTTCTGCATTATTACAGCAATTCCTATTATACCGAACGGGATGTTGCCGATACCATTCCCTATTTTAAAAGCTGGGAGTTTGACCAATACCTTGAAACCAAAGGCGTCGGAATCAATGCCAAAATCGGTGTTGTGGTTCAGCCCGTAAAATGGGTCCGGATAGGTTTGGCTTATCATTCGCCTACCTGGTACGGTAATATGCGCGATACTTGGTACACCACCACCTATGCCAATCTGGAATGGACCGATCCTTCTTCGGCTACTTCCCCTACGGGTACTTTCAATTATCGCATGACGACTCCCATGAAATTTTTGGCGGATGTGGGTGTGCTGATTGGAAACCGGGGCAGTTTTTCTTTTGAGTACGAACATTTGAATTATGCCAAAGCCAAATTTAAAGCCGATAATTACGATTACCAGAGTGAAAACGGCGACATCAAATATTACTACAAACCGGTGAGTAATTTCAGAATGGGTACCGAATGGCGTTTCGGGATGGTGGATCTGAGGGCCGGATATGCCTTTTACGGCAATCCCTATGCACGAAACATAAATGATGCCAGTCGTCAGACGTATTCGGGAGGGGTGGGTTTCCGTTTTGGAAACATGATGCTTGATTTGGCTTATGTTTATTCCAAAATGAACAAAGACTATTATTTTTACGGAACCAATAACATTTCGGTAAATCCTGTTAAAAACAGTTACCAAAACCATTCGGTTATTCTGAGTCTTAGTTACCGGCTGAAATAGCTTTTTGTTTTTCTGTAATTCTTTGGAGAGCTTCTTTTGCTTTGCCGCGGATGCTGTTCACGTATTCGTCGAAAGGCAGGTTCAAACACTCCCGGTAAAATTTTTGGGCGAGCGTCAGGCTGTCTTCCGATTCGTAAATCTCTCCTAATTTCAACGCGGCATTGGCTGCAAAATAACGCGGTAACCGACTTCCTGTGGCAAGGGTTTCGCGATAAGCTTTTTTGGCTTGCGGAATTTGATGGAGCCTGTGGGTAATGCGGGCAAAGCGATAAATATATTCGGTTTTTTCTTCGTCCGTGAATCCTGCGGTATCCATTTGTGTCAGAATGGATTTGGCCGTTGAATAATATCCGCCATCGAAAAGCAGACGAACGCGGAGTAAATCGATGTTGGGAATACGGCCTCTTTCGGCTTCGGTGAGCGCCTCTTTGTCGGCTCCCACTTTGGCGCTGCCAAAACGGATAACCGAATCCATTCGTCTGCGGTAAGTAACGGAGTCGTGGTGCAACAGTGCATCCCATGCCCTTTTTCGCCAGGCATCCTTAATATAGTTCAGTCCCCTGAAATGGTGTAAAAAATAATGGTATTCCGCATCTGCCGAATCCGTGCTCAATTTTCGCAGGTAACATTCGCCTTGCAAGTAATTCAGGTAGTAAAAGGGGAAATAACCCGAACCTCGCGGGGCATTTCTCAGCACATCCAGTGCTTTGTCGTTTTTTCCGTGCCGGATGTAAATATCGGCTTTCAGGAAGTCCATGAGCAGGTTGTCCGCATCGGTTTTCCGTAAATACTTCATGAGTTTGTTCAGTGTGTTTTGGTTGGCCGAAAGGTTCAATTCGATAAAGCCGAGATAAAACAAGGATTCATGGTACAAATAAGCATAAGTGGGGTTGGCCGCGGCTTGGTCCAAGGCACGGTAAAGTTCTGCTTTTCCCTGTTCCACATTACCTTCCATTGAGATAATCTTGAGCATCCATTGGTACTTGTCGGGTACCAGGCCGATGATGACATGCAGGATGCCCAGGGTGATGTTGTTGGGAACAAAACCGGGAAATCTTTCGTTGTTTTCGGTAATCAAGCGGTAAGCTTTGTTCAGTTCCCAGGCAGCGGTGAAATATTGTCCGAACTTTAACCGCGCAAAAGCCCATTGCAGGTTCATGTTGGCCAACAACAGGTTTTTGTAACGGCTGGTGTCGGGTAACTGTTTGATGCGTCCGTAGCGAAGGTCAAACGTGTCGTCCAGCCGGTCGAACAAATTTTGATCCTCACCAATAAATATCTTTAGGAAGTCCATGTAGTTGTATAGGTAATCGGTATAAACATTGGCCGGATGTTTCTGTTCCTCGCGGTTTAACAACTTGCGGGCAGGGGCAAAATGCAGCGATAAAACAGCGCTGTATGTATTCCGGCAAAGGCTGTCTAACCGGACATGGATCTGCTGCCCCGTACTATATTGGGAAACAAGAACAAACAATACAAGGTACAATATCTTTTTCATGGCCTACGGCTATTGATACCAAAGGGCAAAAGCAAAAAAAAGTTAAAAAACCGGCGTTCTTTCTTTTCCCGTTTTTTTGTTCGAAACCTTTGTATGGGGCTGCCGTGTTGCTTTTACAGCCTTTTTCCGGCAGGTTTCCCAACGGGCTGCTTTATAAGCCTGTGCTAAAATATTGTTTTTTAGAGTACATTTGCATTTGAATCATACCGTTTTTTCATGAAAATCGTCATTTTTGGTAAAAAGCTTGATCCACAGCAGATTCCTTTTGTTCAGCAGCTTTTCGATGAGTTGCATCTGAGGAAAGCAAAAATCTGTGTGTACCGTGATTTTTACAACCAGATAAAGAACCATATCCGTTTTAACGAGAAACCGGGAGTTTTTGCCTCTTCGAAGGATATAGAAAAACTTGATTTTTTGTTTTCCATTGGGGGGGATGGTACGCTGTTGGATGCCATTCCGTATGTACATGATCTGGGTGTTCCCATTTTAGGGATCAACCTCGGCAGGCTGGGTTTCCTTTCCAGTGTGTCCAGAGAGGAGATGAAACAAGCCATCGACCATATTTATTCGGGAAACTATACCCTTGACCAAAGGACATTGCTGAAGTTGGAAAAGCCGGACAACCTTTTCGGAACACTGAATTTTGCCTTAAATGACTTGACCATCTACCGTAATAACAACACCTCGCTGGTGTCGGTTCATGTTTATGTGAACGATCTGTTTTTGAATACGTATTGGGGGGACGGGCTGATTATTGCCACCCCCACAGGGTCAACAGCCTACTCCATGAGTGTGGGAGGTCCCATTATCACACCGGGTTCCGAAAATTTTGTTATTGCACCCATTGCTTCACACAATTTAACCGTTCGTCCCATCGTTATACAGGACAGCAGTGAAATCCGGATAAAAATTGAAGGAAGAGAAGAAAAATACCTCATATCGCTGGATTCGCGTCAACGTCAAATGGAAAAGACCGAAGAGATGATTATTAAAAAGTGTGATTTCAGAATCAATTTGGTTCAAATGCCCGGGCAAAACTTTTTTTCTACCATTCGCGAAAAATTGCTTTGGGGTGTGGACAGTAGGAATTAAACAGCGTGTTTGTACAGGAAAAATGATAAATTTGCCGCTCAAAATCAGGGATTAACAGTCAAATGAGAAAATATCTACTCAAACACTTTCCGTTGTTTTTATTGTTCCTGTTGGCAGGGATGGTGATGCCGTCGGTGTTGTTTTCGCAAAACACCCTGGAGGCGGGACTCTCCGGAGGCGGGTCTTATTACAACGGAGACATTGTTCCCGGAATGCCGTTTGTTATGCCTCAGCCCGCTTATGGTGCCATTGTACGTTATAATTTCGGCCACCGGTGGTCGGCCAAGATCACTTATACCCATGCCAAAGTAAAAGGCGATGATGCCAAAACGGAAGCCGTAGCCAACCGGATGCTTAACTTTACTACTGTTATCGATGATATTTCGGTTATGGGCGAATTCAATTTTATGGAATATTTCACGGGAAGTCAAATGCATAAATTCACACCGTACCTCACGGCCGGTGCGGGTTTCTTCTTTTTTAAACCGGAGACGGAATACGATGGTACGGTGTATGATCTGAGAAGTTTGGGTACCGAAGGACAAAATGATGGATATGATGGCCGACAACCGTATAAAAAATATAACTTTGCCGCAATTTTTGGTTTCGGGTTCAAGTTTAGCCTGAGCAAACGGTTTGGACTTTCGGCCGAATGGCGGATGCACAAAACATTTACCGATTATATCGATGATGTGAGCACAACATATTATCTTAACGGGCCGGCATTGGATCCTGCGAAGTTATCGCCCGGAGAATATTTCTCGGATCCTACGCTGACCCATACGCCGGGAGAACAAAGAGGAAACAGCGGAACAAAAGACTGGTTTGGTGTAGCCAATGTCAGTATAACATATAAAATTGAATTGAATAACAAGCGGGGATGCAAAAACCTGCAGTGGTAAAAAACATGGAACTTTTAAAACGCATCGATCCGGAAAAACTCCCGTTGCATGTAGCCATTATCATGGATGGCAACGGCCGGTGGGCTAAAAAGCAAGGGCATGACCGTGCTTTCGGCCACCATAAAGGCGTGGATGCCGTACGGACCGTTGCCGAAGCTGCCGCCGAAATGGGGATTCGTTACCTGACGCTCTATACTTTTTCCACCGAAAACTGGAAACGTCCCAAAGAGGAAGTGGATGCCCTGATGCACCTTTTTGTGGAAACCATTGAAAAGGAAATTCCCACGTTAAACAAAAATGACATCCGTTTGAATGCCATTGGTGATGTGAACGGCCTGCCGCCACTGAATCGCGAAAAGTTGTTGAGTACCATGGAACAAACCAAACAAAACAAAAAGATGGTGCTGACCCTGGCCCTGAATTACAGCGGCCGCTGGGAAATTGTGGATGCGGTGCGGAAAATTCTCCGCGATCACAGCAAAGGAAAAATCAGCGAGGATGCCATTAACGAAGAAACCGTTTCTTCCTATATGAATACGGCGCACATGCCGGAACCCGAATTGGTAATACGTACCAGTGGCGAACAAAGAATCAGTAACTTCCTGTTGTGGCAGATTGCTTATTCCGAACTTTATTTTTCGCCCATCTTATGGCCCGATTTCGGAAAAGAAGATTTTTATGAAGCCATCCTCGAATACCAGAGAAGAGAGAGAAGGTTCGGATTAACACAAGAGCAAATAAAATTTGGAGAATAGAATGAAGATGTGTAAGAACGGCAGGAGTAGGCTGGTATGGATGATGTTGGGTTTGTTTTTATTGCCTTGGGCACTGAAAGGACAAACAACGCCATCCGGCTTGCTTTCCAAAATCAGTTACGATCACCCTCAAAAATTTGTCATCGGCGGCATTGATGTTTCGGGTATTAATTACCTTGATAAGTCGGTAGTTATCATGCTTTCCGATCTTGAAAAAGGACAAAAAATTAAAGTCCCCGGCGATGATATTACCACGGCCATCCATAACCTTTGGAATCAGGGGCTTTTTGATGATGTCCGAATTTTGGCCACACGCATCAACGGAGATACCATCTACCTCGACATTTACCTGCAGGAAAAACCCAAACTGAATAAATTTACCTTTTCGGGAATTAAAAAAAGTGAACAGGATGACATAAAAGATAAAATCAACCTGACCCACGGCGATGTGGTGAGCAGCCATTTGATTAACCGTACCGAAAACATTATCAAAAATTTCTACCGCGATAAAGGTTACCTGAATTGCCAGGTGAACATACTCCAAAAAGATGCCGGCCCGCGGAGCCACAGGCACGAATTTGTTGACCTGACCATTAATGTCAAAAAAAATAAAAAGGTAAAAATAGCCCAAATCAATATTTACGGAAACCATGCCTTTTCGGCTGACAAGGTAAGAAAGGCCATGAAAGACACCCGCGAAAAAGGGTATTTCAATCCGCTGAACCCCTTGGGAATGGTGGTGGTGCATTCGGTGGCCGACGTGGCTACCCTGCGGTTCAAGAAATTACGGGACGATTGGGTGAATTATGCCCTGAAAAACTATCGTTTACAAATATTTAAAAGCTCTAAGTTTATAGAATCGAAATTTAAGGACGACCTGAACAAAATCATTGCCGAATACAATGCCAAAGGGTATCGCGACGCCCAGATTGTGAAAGATTCGGTTTACAAAATTGATAAATCCGACATTGGTATTGACATTTACCTGAAAGAAGGGGATAAATATTATTACCGTAAAATCACCTGGGTGGGAAATACCATTTACAGTTCCAAATTCCTGAGTGCCGTGCTGGGTATTAAACCCGGTGATGTGTACAACAAAAAATTACTGGAAACCAACCTGAATTACAACGACAAAGGATTTGACGTAAGCAGCCTGTATATGGATAACGGATATCTGTTTTTCTCGGCCACACCCGTTGAAACTTATGTGGGCAACGATTCCATTGATTTACAGATCCGGATTCACGAAGGGAAACAGGCACGCATCAATAAGGTTACCGTTACGGGAAATACCAAAACCAACGATCATGTGGTGATTCGGGAGTTGCGTACCAAGCCCGGACAGCTTTTCAGCCGCTCGGATGTCATCCGGAGTGTTCGTGAGCTGGCCAACTTGAAATATTTTAATGCACAAAACCTGAAACCCGACATAAAACCCAACCCCGCCAACGGTACGGTGGACATTAATTATAATGTGGAAGAAACCTCAGCAGACCAAATTGAGCTTTCGGGAGGTTGGGGTTATGGCCGAATCATTGGGACCATAGGATTGAGTTTTAATAATTTCTCATTGCGGAACTTCTTTAATAGCAAGGCGTGGAGACCTGTTCCTTCGGGCGATGGCCAAAAGCTTTCTATCCGTTTCCAAACTTACGGTGCAGGGTATCTGAGTGCCGGAATCACTTTTACCGAACCTTGGCTGGGCGGGAAAAAACCCAATGCTCTGACCGTTTCGTATTACTATTCGATTTACTCCATAAAAAGTCTTACCACCATAACTCCTGACCCGAACGATACCACCAATTTGGGCAACGGCAACCGTAAATTCGAAAGCCATGCCATCACGGTTGGGCTGGGGAAACGTTTAAAATGGCCCGATGACTATTTTACCCTTTACCAGGCCGTAAACATTCAACTGTATAACCTTGAGAATTATGCCTCTATTTTTTATGTGGGCAATGGAAATGGAAAATATAACAACCTGAACTACAATGTGGTACTTGGCAGGAATTCGGTGGACCAGCCCATTTATCCGCGTTCCGGTTCTGATGTTTCCCTCTCGCTTGAATTGACGCCACCCTATTCTTTGTTTTCAAATAAAGATTACCGGACGCTGCCCGAAGCGGAAAAGTATAAATGGATTGAATATTATAAATGGAAATTTAAGGCCTACCTCTATTTCGAATTGATGCCCAAGCTGGTATTGGTCACCAAAGCCCGTTTCGGCTATCTCGGAGCGTATAATAAAGAACTGGGAATAACTCCTTTTGAACGGTTTTACCTTGGCGGTGATGGCTTGTCGGGATATAACAATTACGATGGCCGGGAAGTCATCGGGATGCGGGGTTACGGTAACGAAACCATTACGCCTGATTATTATAAAAACCGGAACCTCGGAGGAACCATTTACTCGCGCTATACCTTGGAGTTGCGCTATCCCATTTCGCTGGCCCCGACTTCCACCATTTATATCGAGGCTTTCTTTGAAGCCGGAAATGCCTGGGCCGGAACACATGATTTCGACCCGTTCAACTTGAGGCGTTCGGCAGGTATCGGAGCGCGTATCTATCTTCCCATGTTCGGTTTGCTCGGACTTGACTGGGGATATGGTTTTGATGAAATTCCGGGCATCCCCAATGCCAACGGCAGCCATTTCCACTTCTCCATGAACGGTTCGCTGGATTGATTTTGGCAGGCTTCTTGTTACTCTTTTTGAATAACAAAAATTTACATTATGAAAAAGATAAAATTTCAACTCATTGCAGCCGGATTGACGGCTCTGTTATGGATGGCGGCCGTGCCGCAGGTACATGCCCAAAAGAGTGCTTTTGTTGATACCCGCTATATTCTGAACAATATACCGGAATATGCCGATGCTCAGGATGTGCTGAACCAACTTTCGGCCAAATGGGAAAAACAAATTGCTGCTTTGCACAAAGAGGTGAGCGAAATGTATAAAAAATACCAGGCCGAATCGGTTTTGCTGCCCGCCGATGTGAAAAAGAAACGCGAAGATGCCATTGTAGCCAAAGACAATGAGGTGAAAGCGTTGCAGAAAAAATATTTCGGTCCGGGAGGCGAATTGTTTAAAAAACGGGAGGAGCTGATCAAACCCATTCAGGAAAAAGTGTACAATGCCATTGAAACGGTGGCTACTACCGAAAACATTGCCTTTGTTTTTGACAAAGCCGGCAGCCCGACCCTCTTGTACGGCAACCCGAAATATGACATCAGCGATGCCGTTTTGGACGAATTGGGAAAAGTGATGCAAACCAGTAGTCCGGCAGGACATTGATCATATGGCTTCACCGGACATATTTTTGCATTTAACGAATTTTATGAGGTTGGTTATTTAAATTTTTTTACATTTGCCGCTCAATAGGTTTATCATTATTTATTACATACAATATTCATACAAATGAAAACAGTTAAGAAAGGATTTTTACTTTTAGCAGCCATCCTGTTGATTTCCGGAGTTGGATTTGCACAAAGCACCTTAAAAATCGGTTACATTAATTCAAACAAACTTATGACCATGATGCCGGAAGCCGATTCGGCCCAGGCCCAGGTAAAAAGGTATGCTACCGGTTTGCAGAAACAAATGCAGGCCATGGCACAGGAGTATCAAAGTAAAGTTCAGGACTACCAAGCCAATGTAGGAACCATGTCGGACCTCATTCGCCAAACCAAAGAAAAAGAAATTTCCGACCTGCAACAACGTATCCAGGCTTTTCAGGCTTCCGCCGACCAGGATGTACAGAAAAAACAACAGGAACTGTTTCAGCCTATTATCGATAAAGTAAAAAATGCCATTGATGCCGTGGGCAAAGAATATCATTATACCTATATCCTTGATGTTTCGCAAGGGGTGGTGCTTTTTTATGCCAATGGTGATGATGTTACTCCTTTGGTGAAAAAGAAATTGGGATTGAAATAAGATTCCGTTTTACCCATTAAAAAACCTGCCGATTTTCGGCAGGTTTTTTTATGTCCTTTTTTATTTCAGGGTTTCCTTTTCGTGTTTTCGGTGTACCAGGAAGCATACATGCGGTAATTTTGTGCTATGCGTTGTACCTCGCCTTCCAGCAATGCTTTGTCAACGGACTTGATTTTTTTGGCCGGCATGCCTCCGAAAACCGTACCCGACGGAACCTTTGTTCCTTTGGTCACTACGGCTCCGGCGGCAATGACCGAATTGCTTTCGATGACCACATCATCCATCACAATGGCCCCCATTCCTATGAGTACATTGTCGTGCAGGGTACAGCCGTGGACAATGGCGCCGTGTGCTATGGAAACGTTATTGCCTATGTTGACGGGATATTTTTGATAGGTGCAATGGATAATGGCGCCATCCTGTACATTGACGTTGTTTCCCAACCGGATGAAATGTACATCGCCCCGCAACACGGCGTTAAACCAAATGCTGCAACCATCGCCCATAATAACATCCCCGAGAAGGGTTGCGGTTTCGGCAAAATAACAATCTTTGCCCCACTGCGGTGTTTTCCCGTTTACTGTTTTTATCAGTGCCATATTATTTCTTTTTTTCAGGGTAATCGATCGAATAGTGCAAACCTATGCTTTCTTTACGGTCCATGGCCATTTTAATGACGAGGTATGCCACATTGATCATGTTGCGCAGTTCGCAAATATCTTTTGAGATAATGGAGGTGTCGTACAGTTCTTCGGTTTCTTTGTACAGGATTTCCAGCCTGTCGAGTGCGCGTTTTAGCCTTAAATTGGAGCGTACGATACCCACATAACTGCTCATAATGGCCTGCAGTTCTTTTTTACTTTGGGTAATCAGAATCATTTCTTCGTTGAGCACCAAACCCGTGGTATCCCAGTCAGGGACGTTTTCCTGAAACCTAATGGAATTCACCTGGTCTATTGCATCCATGGCAGCACGGTGTGAAAAGACGGCCGCTTCGGGCAATGAATTGGAAGCAAGCCGGTTGGCGCCGTGCAGTCCGGTGCTGGCTACCTCACCGGAGGCATAAAGATTTTGAATGGAGGTACGGGCTTTTTTATCCACTTTAATACCTCCGCACGAATAGTGTGCAGCCGGAACCACCGGGATCATCTCTTTGGTGATGTCGATGCCGATACTCAGGCATTTGGCATAAATGGTGGGAAAGTGGTGCAGGATTTCCTGTTTATCGATCTCCCGTGCATCCAGATAAACGTAATCATCTCCCGAGAGTTTCATTTCGTTGTCGATGGCGCGGGCCACGATGTCGCGCGGTGCCAGGGAGCCCAGTTCGTGGTACTTTTTCATAAAGGGTTCGCCCTTTTTCGTTTTCAGGACGGCACCCGCCCCGCGCAGGGCTTCGGTGATCAGGAAAGAAGGTTTTTCGCCCGGATGGTATAGCGAGGTGGGGTGGAATTGTACAAATTCCAGGTTTTCGAGATGAGCTTTGGCACGGTAAGCCATGGCCAGTCCATCGCCGGTAGCCACCAGCGGGTTGGTGGTGGTTTGGTAGATATTGCCCATGCCGCCGGTGGCAATAAGAGTTATTTTTGAAAGCACGGTTTCCACCTCATTGGTGTCCATGTTCATTACATAGGCCCCGTAACATTGAATGTCTTTTCGCCGGCGGGTAACCTCTTCGTTGAGGTGGTGCTGGGTGATGAGGTCGATGGCAAAATGGTTTTCCAAAACTTCGATGTTGGGATGTTGTCTCACCTTTTCGCTAAGGGCCCGTTGAATTTCAAATCCGGTATTGTCCTGATGGTGCAATATGCGGTATTCGGAATGGCCCCCTTCGCGTGCCAGTGAGAATTTACCCGATTTTTCACGGTCAAACTGGGTTCCCCATTCTATCAGTTCTTTCACCCTTTCGGTTGATTCGGTAATGGTAATCCGTACAATCTCTTCGTCGTTGATGCCGGCGCCGGCTTTCAGGGTGTCTTGTATGTGTTTTTCATAATTATCGGGCGAATACATAACAGCGGCAACACCCCCTTGTGCAAAAGAGGTGGCGGTATATTCCATTTTGTCTTTGGTTAATACCAAAACCTTACCGTAAGGTGCTGTTTTTAAGGCAAAGATAAGTCCTGCGCTGCCCGATCCGATTACCAGAAAATCTACTTTTCGTTGCATGATAAAATGTTTTTACAAAGGTAGCGCAAAGCAAACAAACAAAATCGTGTTGCAAAGAAAAATCTAACCATTGTCATAAAAA
>CAYYRE010000053.1:0-17513 GCA_964473895.1 uncultured Lentimicrobiaceae bacterium
TTCAGCAAAATCGTTAACGGAGAACTTCCCTCCTACAAAATTGCAGAAACGGAAGATTATTACGCTTTTCTCGATATTTTTCCTTTGAAAAAAGGACATACTTTGGTCATTCCCAAGCAGGAAACAGACTATATTTTTGATTTGGACGATGAACTCTATAAAGGTTTGTTTGGTTTTGCCAAGAAAGTCGGTCTGGCCATCGAAAAGGTCATTCCTTGCCAACGCATCGGTATAGCTGTTGTTGGGTTGGAAGTACCGCATGCCCACATCCACCTGATTCCGCTGGACGGTATCTACGACATTGACTTCCGCCAGCCCAAACTCAAACTGAGCGAAGAGGAGTTCAAAAAAATTGCCGCCGACATCCGCAAAGCCTATGAAGAAGCGGAGTAAAGGTTTCATTTTTTTTTGAGAAACCAAAAAAATTGCTTACATTACCCTCCATGTGAAAAAGGAGGGAAAAATGAAAGTACAAACTTTTTGGGAAAACGTCAACCTGGAGCCGGACGTTCTGCAACTGGTGCAGAAAATCGTACGGGAAAACCCTTTTTTATTATCTGTTTTTAAGCGATCTACCCATTTTGAAGAAGCCGTTAACCGGCTGAGGCACTGGTTAACCGAATATTTTAAGGCACATCCGGCGGCATGGGCGTATTATAAAAATCCGAACCCGGAGAGTTTCCAAAAACTTTTGTGGCCCGATTATGCAGCCATCCGGCTAATGGACTACTTAGACCACGAAGGGGAAATTTTCAATGATCCGAATCTCGGCGGGAAACAAATTGTGAGTCAACCCATAAAAACACTCTGGCTGGCCATCCGGCAGGGAAAAGGAAACAGCAACAAGGCTTTTTTTAATGATATGCTTTTCCTGTTCAGACAACTCAACGGAAAACTGGTCAAAACCATGCCCGACAGGGAAAAGCTGAACCGGTGGATGGCCCGGCATCCCACCGGTCTCGACAAAAAAATCATTGCCGAACGGCAACTCAATAAAGACCGTATCATCCGGAAAATCATCCAAAACATTGATCTGGGCCTGCAGAAAAGCCGGCGGTTTCAGTTTACACCCGGAAGTACCTTTGCCGAGAAATACCACCAGGTATCACAGTGGTGGAACGATTACCGTTTCCATTTAACCTTTGCCATTCGCCATCCTGACATACTCAACGAAATGTTGGGTAATTCGTTACCCGAAAAAACCATGAAACGGCTGCATGATGCCCGTAAAAAAGGCATTCCCCTGTTTGTAAACCCCTATTATTTGTCACTGCTTTGCGAAAACTGCAATCCCAACACGCCGGTAGCCGACCGGCCCCTGCGCGATTATATCTTTCCCAGCCAAAAATTAATTGATTCTTTCGGGAAAATAGTAGCCTGGGAAAAAGAAGACATCATGCGTCCGGGCGAGCCCAATGCAGCCGGGTGGATATTACCGGCTTATCACAACATTCACCGGCGCTACCCCGAGGTGGCCATTTTTATTCCGGATACCACCGGCAGGGCATGCGCCGGCTTGTGCGCCTCCTGCCAGCGCATGTACGACTTCCAGAACGGACATTTTAATTTCAATCTGAAAAAATTGCAACCCCGCCTGCAATGGCCCGAAAAGATGCGCCTGCTCATGGACTATTTTGAAAATGATACCCAATTGCGCGACATCCTGATTACCGGAGGCGATGCATTTATGAATTCCGACGAATCGCTCCGTCAGATTTTGGAGGCCGTTTACCAAATGGCAAAACGTAAAAAAGAGAAAAACAAAAAACTTCCCGATGGGAAAAAACACGCAGAAATTTTGCGGGTGCGCCTGGGAACACGCATTCCGGTATATCTTCCGCAACGGATTACCGATGCACTGACGGACATATTAAAAGCCTTCCGGCAGAAAGCCTCAGCCATCGGAATCCGGCAATTTATTATTCAAACACACATCGAGTCGGCCATGGAGATAACGCCGGATACCCGTGATGCGGTACAAAAACTTTTACAAGCCGGCTGGCTGGTGACCAATCAACAGGTGTTTATTACAGCCGCTTCGTTACGCGGACATACCGCCAAGCTGAGGCAGGTGTTGAATGACATCGGTATTTTACCCTATTACACTTTTTCGGTGAAAGGTTTTATGGAAAACCACACCAACTTTGCGACCAACGCGCGAACGGTACAGGAACTCTCGGAAGAAAAGATGTTCGGAAAAATCCCGAAAACATTTTATCCGGTTTTAAAAGAAGTACACCGGAACCCGGCCGCCATAGCCGGAACAATCCAAGCCATTCGCGAAAAAGCAAACATCCCGTTTCTTGCCACCGACCGCAATGTCATGAACCTGCCCGGGGTAGGGAAAAGCCTTGGATTCAGAACCATAGGAATTACCCACGATGGGCGGCGTATCTTACGTTTTAAACATGACGAAAACCGGCGCCACAGCCCGATTATAAAACAAACAGGGGATGTGGTGATCATTGAATCGAAATCGGTGACAAAATACCTGCGCCAAATCGAGGGCATGGGGCAAAACGTTCACGAATACCAAACCATTTGGGGTTATTCGCTAAACGAAACCGAGCCTCTTTCGCCGGTTTACCGGTATCCGGAATATCCTTTCCGGATCACAGAAAAATATACCCACTTGCAGGTAGAAGAAGAAACCGACCGTGGCGAGACGATGAAAATTATCGGATAAAAATCAATATTGCCACAGGTATTGTTCAAAGTCAAACATTTCACGCTGAATTCGCCGGGATTCCCGTATGGCATCAGCACCGGAAGCATAAGCATTGATGCGCCTGTCGAACATATTCTGTTCTTTGATAATATAGCTTCTGAAAAGCCTTTTAATAAAAATATCGTCGTAGCTCAACCGCATGGCCGAATTTTGGGGATTAAAAGCCAGCGCTTTGGCCAACACTTTCCGTGCATCGGCATACGAAACCCAGAACAAAGGAACCGGCACCTGCTGCCCATTGTGCTCTTTAATCATAACAGGGCATAACGATTCGATGCGAACCAACATTTGCGACCGTTTGGCATCAAAATACCAATCCTCTTTCAAACGCAGGCGCAACACCTGTGTCGGGTCAAAGGTGTTAATAATCACCGTATCGTATTCATCATACGGAGGCACCGACCGCCGCAATGTTTTATGAACAGTATCTGTTTGGCGGGCAATGATTTCGTTGTAGGTAATGGGCACCAGCAGTTCATCGGTGGAAGAGAGGTCGTAGGCAGTGATTTTGCCTTGTTTCAGGGCATCCATAATCACCGTAATAAAAGATTTCCAGTTTTGATGGGGGGTAGTGGGAAAATAGAAAACATTGTTCATTTTCTGACGGAAATCGATCTCACGCCAAATTCTTTTTGACCACATGATGTCCGCTTTACGAACACTGGGCAACGGCATGGGTACACGGTTTACGGTCCCCTGGTCCTGATAAAGCCCATCGGTGGGGGTACTCACGGTAATCTGACCCGACACAGAGAAGGGAATACTGAAAAGCAACAGGAGAAAACCGGATAATATGATTTTTTTCATAGCCATTATTTTATCTCTAAAGTAATTGGGTTCAAGGTTCTTACAGATCCATCCGGGCCAACTGCCTGAATGTTCTCAAAAAAGAATTTCTGTTTGTGTTTTGCATTACGGATCATTTTCTCCGCTTGCGGGGTAAAAACGTT
This sequence comes from uncultured Lentimicrobiaceae bacterium, assembly GCA_964473895.1. Lineage (GTDB taxonomy): Bacteria > Bacteroidota > Bacteroidia > Bacteroidales > F082 > Sulfidibacterium. Next base: position 3,679 of record CAYYRE010000053.1, read on the forward strand.
TCCTTTGATGTTTTGCTGGAGCCAGTCCCCGTTAATAATGGTTGAAAAACTATACGAAATCACTTTAAAATAGTAATTATCAAACAAAAAGTCTTTCATATTGGGGATAATGGCATGAGCAGCAAGCAGGGTGTTTTTATCAATTGTCCCGTTGGATTGCCCGGCAATTTCGGCGGTGGGACTGGGAACACGTTTTACACGGAATTCGGAACGTCCCAGCAATACATTACGTCCATCAATCTCTGCCGTAGCCGAAACAAATACTTTGTTTCCGGGAACGGGACGTAAAATCTTAACAATCCAGTTTCTTCCTTTCCGGTACAGTTTTCCGGCGGAAATACGGGGTTTAATCTGATTGGAACTTAACCCCGGGGCTGTAATGGAAACCGGATTTTCCACACCAAGGTAAAAAACATTCATACGCAATGGCGCCACGGTAAGTGCAGGAGGAGCCACCATGTACTTGCCTTTGAAATAATATTTTGCTTTCTGGTTGGTTTTGGGATCAATCATTTCGATGATGCCGGCATATTTATGGATGCCTTCTTTTTTAGCGGGAAGTACCAGTTTTACAATCCCTCCGTTTCCCTGTACCAATTGGGTTTTGGCGATGTTTTGATCGGTAATGGTATCGGCTCCGGGCAAAATGCGCACTGTAGGCTTGGTTTTGGTATCGTAAGCAGCTACCAACACCTGCGCCTTATAAGTGTTTCCCTGCAGAACATAAGTACTGTATGGAATCACTTTGGCCTCCACATGGTCAAACTTGTAATCTTTTTCGGTAATGGAGCTGTACAGATAGTTCAGTGCATCAAACTCCGCCATTTTCACCTCGGAAATAATTTTATTGATCAGCGTAATATCTGCCGCAAGAATAGTATAATAAAAATTATGGTTTTCCCAATCTTGTTTTTGCCGGTCGGCATTGTAGTAAATTAATTTTTTCTTACCGAGATAATTGGTTACCAACCCCACTTTTGTTGTGTTTGACGGGAGGTGCATGATACGGATGATGGTATCGCGGTAGGCGTTCATTTTACGGCTCAACCGGTAAGCTTCCCCTTTTTTGGAAGTCCCCACCCCAATGAGGTAGTTGGTCACATCGTTGTAACGGTCTTTGGTAGGAACAATCCGCAGGTTCAGCTCTTTTATTTTTTTCATTTCCCCGGGATGATACGGGTCGGGGACCAATGTGTCGAAATAGTAATGGTTTACAACAAATGCCGAATCTTTCCTTTCGGAAACTTCCACCAGCTTCAGTTTCAAGTGCTGCAAGTATGTCACCATTTGATGGGAGTGCTGCCTGACTCTTTTGGCTTTTTCCCAAAAGGGACCTACTTTTTCCTGATTCAGTTGGAACTGTGTTTCAAACCGGGCATACGTTGCGGCAATTTTTGAGCTGAGGCTTGTATTGGTATCCTCCACATTTTCGTTTACCACGAGGAAAGCATCGAGTACCTGTTTTGATACGTTCAATGCCAACAGGGCATAGAGTACCAAATACATCATGGCAATCATCTTTTGCCTCGGGGTTTCTTTATATCCAGCCATTTACATTCCTTTTTTTATTGACATTCCGATCCGATGAACCCATGATATCAACTCCGGATATTCATGGCCGAAAGCATGTTTCCATACACTTTGTTCAGCGCTTCCATCCGTTGGGTTAACAATTGCATTTGTTCCACAAAAACACCGGTTTGGGAAGCTGATTTCTCAAGTGTTTGCAACAATTCGCTGACGGTAGTTTGCATTTTTCCGGAGGTTTCCGCACTTTGCTGCGAATCACGCAACTGGCTTTCGTACATGGCATTCAGGGCGGCAAGGTTTTCGGCAATTTTCCGGATTTGTTGATTATATTCTTCTCCGCTCACCGAAGTAAAATCAAGTGCTTCAACGGATTTGGCAAGGGCCATGGCCGATTTCTGGTAATTTTCGGCCAGGCTGCGGGCCGATTCGGACGCCTGTTTTACCGTTCCCACAAATTCTTCGGTCGAATCCATATTTCCTTTTAATATCTCGGCAGCTTGCACATAGGCATTGGACAGGACTTCGGCATTTTGATTAACCGACCGGACATTTTGAGCAAAACTTCCGGAAGCTTCCACATCTTCGCCCATCACCTCACCGAGTTTACGGGCCGACTGACCCGCCATTTTCATGTTTTCGGCAAAATCTTTAGAAGCAGCAGCCGCATCGGTTACATCGGCCATTTTAACTGCATTTTCCGATAATTTTTCCAGACCGGTTCCCAGCCTTTCAATGATTTTTTCATCAATATTGGCCTTTTTCAGCATTTCGTCCAACTGCTGTGTGGGAGTCTGCCGTTTTTTCTGAAGTTCAGCTCCCTTCACCGGATGATACATGCCGGCCAATTCGGGATACACCAGACTCCAATCGGGTTCCACATGCGGATCCTCAAAAGCAGACAAAAAGAAAATCAGGGCTTCTGTTCCCAAACCCACAGCCAACATGGCATCGGCCCCCGCATAATGGTTTATTTTAAAGAGCGCTCCGATCAACACCACAGAGGCCCCGAGGCCATATACTTTGGCCATTAAGTTACGATACGTTCTCGTTTTGTTAAAATCCCAAAATCCCATAATTCTATTACGTTTTGTTGTTTTTATGCAATATTTTTAATGATAAACCCGCGAAGCACGATTGGCATTATCTCCTTCATTCCGTCCGAGATAAGGTTGAATACACCGGAAACCAATGTATGATTTGGCCGTATCCTGGTATTCGTAAGCACGGGTGGTCACTTGCAGGTAATAGGCAATGTCTTTCCACGAACCGCCACGGATTACTTTCCGTTTCATGGCCGGAGGGTCATCTTTTTTGGCATTGTAAGTATAGTTGGGGTTCATATCCCACGAAATGTTGTAAGAAGAAGGATCATACGCACTGTTGGTCCATTCCGAAACATTTCCGGCCATATCGTACAGGTCAAAACCATTGGGAGGATAATGGCCCACCACCACGGTACGCAATCCGCCATCGGCAATATAGTTGCCCCGCAGCGGTTTAAAGTTGGCCAAAAAACAACCTTTGGCATTTCGTGTATAAGGGCCTCCCCACGGATAAGGGTTCAGCTGGTTACCCCCGCGGGCCGCCCATTCCCATTCGGCTTCGGTAGGAAGGCGAAATTCAGAAAGGACAACACCCCCTTTTCTTTTCATTAATGCGTTGTTTAACAATTCGGTACGCCACACACAAAAGGCACGGGCCTGATTCCAATTTACCCCCACAACCGGATAATGGTCATAAGCCGGATGCGAGAAATATTTTTCCGTCATGGGATCGTTGAACGAATAGGCAAAATCTTTGATCCATACCAACGTGTCGGGGTAAACGTGGATGGTTTCGTTGTGAACATACGAGGCCCTGTCGTGACGGGGACCTTTTTGCCCCGGATGGGTACGCTCTCTCAGATTGTCCATGGCAGCTGCATGCAAGTCCACCCAGTAATAAGAATAGATCAACTTCCGCGTATCAATTTCCTTGTGACGGAAGAAACGCTCATTTTCAGGAAGATACATTTGCTCCAACGCATCCCGCACATCTTGATCCTGGCTGTTCCAATCTATTTTTGTTTTCCAGTTTAATTTGGGCGGGTCATACGTTTCGCCGGTTTTGGGATTTTCTTCAATAAGATAATCATCCGGGCGGATATCTCCTAAAATGGTACGCGCAATGGAATCACGCACCCAATCAACAAATTGACGGTATTCGTCGTTGGTAATTTCGGTTTGGTCCATATAAAAACCGGATACCGAAACCGTTTTGGGCTGAATAAGATGCCCGTGCGTAATATCCTCCGCTCCGGCTCCCATTGTAAAACTCCCTTGGGGGACAAAAACCATCCCGTAAGGATGCGGCTGATAAAACGGCTTAACATTGGGCCTTGTTCCTACCAACTCGCCACTGTTCGACTGGCTGCAACTTGTAAAAATAAAGACCGCAAACAAATATAAATACCAACTTCTTTTCATTCTTCTCTTCTTTTTTAAATATCTTTTTGAAGATCCACGGGTTGAAAATCCACGGGAAATCCCTGCCATTCTATTTTTTACAGATACCTTGTGTTTTTATAGCTTGTTTTATTTTTATTTATCTTCAGCTTAAAGCAATAACTCAACGTAATTTCATGACTTCCGGGGACACCCATCGACAAGGTCGAAAGGTCGTACGAATAGCCGAAGTTGAATCCCTGGAAACGTACGCCCACCATAAAACCCACCGATTCCTGGTAGCGGTAATTAATCCCACCCCAGAACTTGCTATTGTAATTAACGACGGCCGATATATTATATTGTGTGGAAACCACATCGGATTGGACAAGAAGCGACGGAAGAATCTCGAACCGGGGATGTCCGGGCAGGACAAAGGAATACCCAGCCACAAGATAAAACGTACGATCGGTTTGATAACGAATGACGGTTGCGGAAGTACTCAGGTTTTTTCCCTTGGATTCCAAAATATTGGTGACCGAAAGCCCTACATAATAATTATTGTTCGATTTAAAAAAGAAACCGATATTCCCGTCAAACATCATGGCTCCCTGTTTTGCACTGAGCAGGGCCGGATCGTTGGGTTGTACCGGTTTGAACTTGGTGAAATCGATGCTCCGGTTGACCAAATTTATGCCGGCGCCCATGCCCAAAATACCGGCAGACAGCTGTAAATGATAAGCATAGGAGAGCCGTATTCCCACATTGGTTTCAAACCCCAGTTTATCCTGAATAATACTCAATCCGGCACCGCCCTGAATGGCTTTTACGGGCGAATTGGCGCTGATCAGAAAATCCTGTGGTGCCACTTTGTTTCCATCGGCATCCTTAAATCCTGCCCATTGCTGCCTTGCCAGTGCATTGACACAGATGCCTTCTCCCAATCCCGCATACCCTGCATTGATATACATGTAAGAGGAAGAATACTGCGTAAAAGAAGGCGCCTGCTGGGCATACAGCCCGAAAGCCATAAAAAAGGCCATCCCCAGAAAAATATATTTCCTTAACACAAAAGGCATACTGTTTTCACCTTATTTTAGGAGGCTAAAATAGAAAATTTCTCCTTGCCACCGCTTTACAATTCATTTTCAACGGCAATTTGACCGGAGTTATTTTGTTATGGGTTAATAATAATCACGAAAATCTTTCTTTTTGGTCAGTTTCAAGTCTTGTAAAATAGAGGCTTTCACGTTGATACTGAAATTCCAGCTTTTGCGCGGACCAATGGGAATCCAGTTAAACCGCATTTCCCAACAATGCAGATTGCGGTAAAGGCTTACCGATGTAAACGAAAGTTGGTCGTTGGTAAAATCCCATCCGGTTCGGAAGGTAAACTTCCAGTTGGGAGTGATGTTTACCTGTCCGTTCATGGCCAGCGTTTGTACCACTGTCCTGTTGGGCATCCATATCTGGTGCACAAAATCCTTTACATTGGAGTAGGTAAAGTGATAACTCAGGTTCAGGCTCCACGAAACACCCCAATCCACATAATTGTCCGGATGGTGAATAATGTCGTTTGCCTCGGATTCGGGAGCTTTCTGTAATACTTTTTTTTCCTCTGCCGGTTCCGTACCCGTACCGGCTTTTTTCTTCTTTCCTTTTTTGAAATCCTTATCGCTCAGGTTAAAATTAAAGCTCACATTCCATGCTGTATTGTTCATCCTGAAAAGACGATGATTTACCTGCCATTCGGTTTTATTAATAGGATTTCCGGCCGTATCGGTGGCATAAGGGAACAGCACACTGTTGTACTGGACCGTCAGGCCCTTCCACAAAGTGGTTCTTCCCGACAAATAGATATTGGACATCCGCAACGAATCTCTGGCAAAATCGTAATTTCCCGAAATGGTAAAATTTTGAATCAGGGGAATTTTTTTCATTCCGGTAACGGTATCTTTTTTAGACCGCACTTTTATTTCAAGGCTATTGGCTATATTAAAATTAATGTTGCCGACTTTTTGTAAACCCGGGGCACCGTAAATACCCCCCTGAAATTTGGAATAGAGCACTTTACGGCCCGTATTGTCGTAATAATACCCGGCATAGCCCCATTTTTGACTTCCAAAGTCGGGAACATACGAAAATCCGACAGAAGGCGTAATAACATGACGGACTGCCCGCAGAAAACCTTTTTTAAACCGCAGCATCCCATACAGTTTGGTGGTTAACGAAGCATTCAGATTGAAATCGAACAGGTTGTTAAATCCGTGTACCGTATCGGTTTTAACATATCCGCCTGTAGCCGAAGTGTCCACCCAGTATTTACGGTAACTTTGAAAATACATCCGGTCGGTAATATTCGACGAAAGGCTGAGGGTAAAATATTTAAGCACTTTCAAGGGGAGGTTAATGGGAATTTTGTGCATAATTCCGTTTTGCATACCGTATTTGAGGGTTTCCGGCCGGAACAACAAAGAATCTTTGGTATTGACAGTGTTTTTGGCAGTCATGTTGTACGAAATACTCAATCCGTCAAAAGCCGATTTATTAGGGCTGTTTTTCTTTCGGAAAGGATAGAACCGGTTAACGGTAAAACTCATTTCGGGCAATGTGACCTGGACATCATGCGTTTTGGTATTTTGGTTCTGGCTTCCGCTCAGGGTCAGAAAATATTTACCGGCCCAGCTTTTTTGATACGCCACACTGGAATTAAACTGATTGGAAAGATAAGTATCGGGTTTGACCGTATTGTACTTCACATAATTTTGGGTCAGAATATGCACGTTGGCCGAAAAATTACTGTTGGGGTGGGCTTTAGGGTCTTGGGAATAAGTCCAGGTTACACTGTAATCGTTGGTGTTTTGATAATCCGGATCGCCTTTCGAGTTGATAATGTTTTTGGCCACGGAAAAAGCAAGAGAGCCGCTGTATTTATAACGTTTACGGTACGTTAATACCGGGGCAATTTTCCAGCTGCCACCGGTATAGATATCACCGGTCACTTTAAGTGTCAGATAATTGCTGATAGCCCAAAAGTATCCGCCGCCTTCGAGGTAAAATCCACGGTTGGCCGCTTCGCCGTAAGTCGGTACAATAAAACCACTTTGGCGCTTGGGATTGTTGGGGAAAATTCCGAACGGCAAAACCAATGGTACCGGAACGCCTTCTATTTCCATATAAACCGGCCCGGTAACAATGAGTTTGTTGGGAATAACCCGCGCTTTCCCAAACTTAAATTCATAATGGGGATGCGGCAAGTTACAGGTGGTAAACCACCCTCCTTTTACGTTGATGGTATTGTCGGGCATCCTTTTCACCACATTGCCATGTAAAAATCCCTGGTCTTCTGCCGTCCGTACATTATGTACAATGCCTTTTTTGGTTACAAAATTATAGGTCATGCTATCGGCTTCAAAGGATTCATCGCCTTGTTTAAAAACAGGTTTTTCCACAATTTTTCCGGTAGAGTCTTTAATTCCCTTGGCAAATACCGTATTATTATTAAAATTTACGCGGATATAACCTGCTTTTAAATCAATATCACCGTACTTTACCTCGGCATTTCCCCAGAGGTAAACCAGCTTATGCGCCAGGTCCTGCACAATGGAATCCTCGGCATGGCGTACAAGGTCAAACTCCAGGTTCATAGGGGGTTGTGCGTGTATTGTATCCGCCAGTGTATCTGCTGAAGAAACGGCAGCGGAATTTTGCAATGTGTCCTGCAAAGCGGAATTTTGCCCGGTACCAGCCGCCGGTATTCCGGCCATGGCCGGAATATCAACAACAAACAGCACACCAACAAGCCAGAGGGATGTTAATAATTTACCGGACAAAGCTCTTTTGAACAAAATGTTTCTTTTATTTTTGTTACTGATAAATGCCGTTATGACAATTTTTGCAAATATAGGGTCAATATTAAAACCAAGGCTTTTCAAACGCAGCCTTTTGTTTACTATTGTTTTTGTTATTGTTTGTTTTTATCCGGAGGCTCTTTGGGCCCAGCGGGGCGTACGAATATCCACCGTGGTCATCGATGCCGGGCATGGAGGTAAAGATCCGGGAGCCTCCGGGAAACATGCCAAAGAAAAAAACATAACCCTTGCCATTGCCCTGAAACTGGGACATTACATCAAACAAAATATGCCGCATGTAAAAGTGATTTATACGCGAAAAACGGACCAATTTATCCCGCTGTACAAAAGGGCTGAGATTGCCAATAAAAATCATGCCGACATTTTTATTTCCATTCATTGCAACTCCAATACCAGCACAAGACCATATGGCGTGGAAACCTACGTTTTAGGGCTGCACAAAAATGCTGCCAACCTGGCGGTAGCCCAAAAAGAAAATGCCGCCATCCTTTACGAAAACAACCCGAAAGCATACGATGGTTTTGATAACTCTCCCGAATCGTATATCACCCTGAGCCTTTTTCAAAGCCCTTATCTGAAAGAAAGCCTTGATTTGGCGGCCAAAGTGGAACATCAGGTACATTACTATGCCGGGCGCAAGGCACGTGGTGTGTTTCAAGCCGGGTTTTTGGTACTTTGGCGTACCACCATGCCCAGCATCCTCATCGAAACAGGCTTTTTGAGCAATCCTAAAGAAGAAGCTTTTTTGATGTCGAAAAAAGGACAAACCGAAATTGCTTACGGTATTTACAGGGCTTTTCGTGCCTATAAAATGGAATTTGAAAAAGAAAATGCCGTACATATGGCAACCCCGAGACAGCAAAAGACCCAAAAAGTGGACTACCGTGTACAATTTTACACCTCCTCGCACCCCATCCGTACAACTACAACCCGTTTTAAAGGAATCTCTGCGGTTACTTACTATAAACAAAACGGAATGTATAAATATACCGCAGGCCATTTCTCCAGTTTGTCCGGAGCTGTTTCTTACCAGTACACTCTTCGAAAAAAAGGGTTTAAGGATGCTTTTGTGGTGGCCTTTTCAAATAACAAGAGAATCTCATTGAAAGAGGCAAAAGAATTAACAAAGAAATAGCCAATATTTTGTATTTTTGTATCCGGATGACAACTACACATTAATCCCAGTAAAAACATTACCGTGAAAAAATCCACTGTTGTTTATATCGGCGCCACTTTTGTTCTGGCCATTGTCATTTTTGTTTGGGGATACAATTACCTGAAAGGAAAAGACCTTTTTTCAAAACAAATGATCCTCTACAGCCGCTATCACAAAATTGACGGGTTGGTGACGGCCAATCCGGTACTTATCAACGGAAAACAAGTGGGATCGGTCAATAAAATTTTTTTCGCACCCGATCATTCGGGCGATTTGATTGTTACTTTTCTTATTAAAGATCAATTTCCCATTCCGAAAAATACAACGGCCAGGATTGTCAACGCCACCCTGCTCGGTGCCAAATCGGTGGATCTGAAACTGGGAAATTCCAAGGAAATGGTGAAAAGCGGCGATACGTTGCGAGGAAGTGTGGAAGTTACCCTGAAAGATGAGGTCAACTCGGCCTTGGCGCCCATGAAAGCCCGGGCTGAACGCATCTTGTCCAGCGCCGATACATTGATTCGCACCATGGCCGAACTCCTTTCGAAAGAAACCAAAGGAAACCTCCGTATGAGTTTTAAGGATGTGGCCGGCGTATTGCACAACCTGAACGCCACCACCGCCGAACTAAAAGTAACCGTTCATCAAAGCAAGGGACATATTGTTAAAACCATGGCCAACATCGATTCGCTAACCACTGCTTTAAATGAGAGCCGTAATAATATGCAAAAGTTGATTTACAATTTTAAAAACATCAGCGACTCGCTTTCGGCAGCTGACCTGGCCGGCACCATTCGTAAAACAAAAGCCTCAATAGAACAGGTAAACGAACTTTTGTCTAAAATCAATCAAGGCCAGGGAACGGTAGGACAGCTTATGGTAAACGACAGCCTTTATCACGAACTGAACAAATCGGTGAAAGATTTGGACAAACTTTTGAAGGACTTAAAAGAAAACCCGCACCGGTACCTGAAATTTTCCGTTTTTTAACCATACCGAACCTACTCGGTTCTCTTTTTAAAAATATCATACTTTGAACGGGGGCGCAGTGTTTCGTGCCACGAAAAACCTTTGAGAATTCTTCCATCCGGCGGAAGATCTTTTTCGGGATACATGGTTTCCGAAGCCTGTTCCACATAATTGATGGCTTTGATTTCATTGTTTTTTACACGAATCACCATATAACTCGATTCGGCTTTGTTAATACCGACAAGGTGCTTTTGATCATCACGCACCCAGTAAACCGATTGGGCATTTCCATCCACTTTCAGCTGGTATAATTCGTTGTTCCGGAAATAGCCCACCATATTCCGGCCTTTGATCTGATTGTAATTGTTGATCGAATCCAACGAAATAATAAATGCCGTATTAAACATGGTCAGCGAATCCAATTGATTGTTGTGTACCGTGATAAAAATGGAATCGGCCGTCAGCTGGTTCTTACCGGTCCACAAAACCGGTTGATGATAAAGACGGATAACGGAATCGCTGACAGCATAGGCCAACGAATCACAAATACCTTGCAAATCGGTACGATAAAACCTGACGTTATGATAAGCCAGCATTTTCTTGGCTTTGTGTTTCCGGTCAAAATAAACCCAAAGCGTATCGGCATGCAAAAACATGGAGTCCTGCCGGTCGTATGTAATGGATTCGGCACTATCGGTTACATAAGTAATTCCTTCATTATTCCATATCTCGGCTTTCCTTCCTTTTACCAAAAGGTTGTGCAGTGTATCCAAAACATGAATATTCCCCAGGGCACGGCCATAACCTGTACGGTTGTTGTACAAAATACTGTCGGCCACAAGCAGTTGTTCACCACTTTCTATTTCGGGTCTTCTCCGCATTTGTACCCTGTCGGTAGCCGTATTGTACCATCCATCCACACATTTTACAATGCTGTTGTTTCCCTCAATAAGCGTAGGGCCTCTAAAATAAGCCGTTTTATTTATCGTATTGTATATCAGTGTATCGGCTTTTGTCACCTGATCCGGGTTGCTCAGCACCACATTTTTTTTGAAATAAAAGATTTTGGCGCGGGTATCGTAATCTCCCCGTTGGCTTGTCAGGACATTGGAATCGGATACAATGGTTCCACCCGTATCGTAAAATGCGATACCCGTAATGCGGTTATACACCAAATGACTGGTGGTAAGCACGGCTTTAGGGTCTTCCAGTCTGACGTTTCCAAAGAGCTCTCCCACCCTTGTCTTACCATTGTAATGCAACCGGTCACCGTATATATTCAACGTATCATTCACATTGATATGCACATGGCCGAAAGCGTCAAGGTTCCTGATTTTATCGTTCAAATAGGCACTGTCGCACAAAAAAAGGGTAGAATCCTGCTTCAATCGCACATGGCCAATGAGTTGCTGAATGTTCTTATTGAACCGGGCATTGTAATGGTAGTGATCGGCATGCAATATCCGGATACGCGTTTTACGTTGGGCCATACCAATGCCTCCTGCCAGCAACAATAGGACAAGCAAAAGATACCGGACATCTATTTGAAAAGGTTTACGCACCCATCGTGTTTTTTTGCAAAAATAGTTGTTTTCGGGCCCGCTCACCGATACGGCAGACCGAATTACCAAAACCGTCCCGGTTTATTTTGTATGTGTTCCAATAATCCCTCGGTAGCTTCCTCGAGCAGATCCAATACCAATTCAAATCCTTCATCACCGCCGTAATAAGGATCCGGTACTCCATCGTAATCAAATTTCCGGTTAAAATCGGTCATGAGAAATAATTTTTTCAGGTATTTGGAACGTGGGGCCATTTCTTTCAAATCATCGAGGTTTTCACGGTCCATGGCCACGATATAATCAAACTTCTTAAAATCGCGTTCCGGAATCACCGGACGGGAAACAGAGGTCAGGGTATATCCTCTTTTGGAGGCATGTTTTTGCATACGAACATCTGCCGGCTCTCCGGCATGCCAATCAGAAGTCCCGGCAGAATCCACGATAAATTTATCCGTCAATTGTTTTTTCTCTAATAAACTGCGAAAAACGGCTTCTGCACTCGGTGAACGGCAAATATTCCCGAGACAAACAAACAAAACTTTCTTCTTCATAAACCTACCATTTCAAAAAATGAATCTGAAAACCTTTGGTTTGATATTCGTGTATGGCAATGCTTCTGGATTTTTCGGCTTTTGCCCGGGTGGGAAAGCCGTTTTGAATGATCTCAGCCTGATGAAATTTTGTCCAGAAAGGATAATCTTTCCGGATCATCGCATTGAATTTTTGCTCCAATTCATATTGGCGTGTCGGCTTTTTCACTTCACTAAAAAATACATGATAGCCCGCCTTGCCTGTCCCGTAAAGATCACAATAACAGGAAGCATACACGTAATAATAAATATTTTTTACCATAGGGGGAACCTTGGTGTTATAAACAAAGATTCCCGTGTTGCTCTGAGATGATTTTTTAGTGGTATCAACACGGAGGGGGTCATTCCGGTATATTTTCGTATAAAATCCGTACTGCGAAGACATTCCGGAAATAATCACATCGAGGTCGCCGTCCAGATCATAATCGCCAAAATGCCCATCACTCATATACAAACCAAGCAACCCGGCATGGATATTGGTAAAAACATCGTGCCGATCGTTACGGAAAATAAGGGAAACCGGCCCGGAAGAACTTTCGCCTGTAATCAACAGGTCGGGGTCGCCATCATGGTCAAAATCTCCCCAATCCACCGACCCTGTACGTACATTGGTAAGCGCTGGAAAGGCAAGCGAAAAATAGCCGTTCCCTTCGTTTTTATATAACTTGGTCACAAACCGGCCATCCTGCGTTTCTCCGCACATAACAAAATCAAGGTCCCCATCGAGGTCTTCATCGGCAAAGGCAATATCAGAAAGGCTCACGTGGGCAAAATCCAACGGTAAACGAATAAACTTTCCATTGCTGTTAATAAAAATATCGGTAACATATTGTCCGGAAGCCATCGTACCGCTCACAATAACATCGAGGTCCCCATCCCGGTCCACATCGGCCCACCGTGCTGTCCCGAAATGGACACCCGGCATTCCGGTTTTTATTTTGGTAAAACGGTTTTTTCTGTCGTTCCGGTAAATCCAGGTCACAGGCCCCTCATTGCTTTCGCCGGTAAGCAACAGGTCGGGATCGCCATCGCCGTCAAAATCACCCCACTGTACGGAACCATCCTTTAAACCGGGAATACCCACATCGACCGGAATAAAATGGGCCGTTCGATGGTTGTTCACATAAAGTTTAGCCACAACATGTCCGGCAGCATCCTGGCCAATGATAAAGAGGTCCTGGTCGCCGTCAAGGTCTTCGTCAGCCCAATCGAAAGCCCCTCTGTAAACATTCACTACCGGCGTAAACACTTCGGTAAAATGATCGTGACGGTCGTTACGGTATAATTTAGTGCTGATAAAATGTTTGTTTCCTTTATAAAAATCACCCGAAACAAAAACATCGAGGTCACCATCACCATCATAATCAATCCATGTGCAAGCACTGCCACTCACCCCGGTCAGTTTGGCGCGAATATCAGTAAATGTTTGGGCCGACACATGAACAGTCATCCATACAAAAAGAAAAAGCAGCAATTTTTTTATCATAAGAACAAAAATAGGATTGTTTTTCAAAATTACGCAATATTCCGAAATATTTCAGGAAAGAGAAATAGGGCTGGAAGTGAAAAAGAATTTTTTATATCTTTGCCGCCCGCAAATACCCATGCGGGAGGAAGCCCGAGTGGCGGAATTGGTAGACGCGCTGGTCTCAAAAACCAGTGAGGTAACACTCGTGCCGGTTCGACCCCGGCCTCGGGTACGCAAAAGGATGGTTTTTTCAGCCATCCTTTTT
>CAYYRE010000054.1:0-17458 GCA_964473895.1 uncultured Lentimicrobiaceae bacterium
TGCGAGGTATTGGCGTAACGCAGATCCAGCATATCAATACCAAAGGTACCTTCATCGGCTTCCATGGAAAGCTGAATAAACGAACCCAAATGGGGTGTAATGGCTCCGCCGTAGTATAAGCTCAACGATTGCGGAAACTCCGCATTGTTGTTTTGTGTTCCCGGAATATCTTTGGCTACATGGGTAAAACCTGTTTTAAAGGCCATGGAAATCGAAGAAATGTGCAGTAATTTGAGAACATCTCTTGTTTTATTCCCCTTGGAGTTGGATTCTTTTTGCACCAGGGTTTTGATATTGGTCATGGTATAACCATTCAGTTTAAACTGTCTGCCAAACGAAGTAAGTTCCGGAAAGACGGTATGGCAGGCCATACAGGACAAACCTGTCTGCCTGGCAAAACTGGGTATGGCTTCCGCTGAGGAAGGCATGAATGAGAAGGTTAAAAACAGGGCCATCAATCCTAAAAACCCTGATTTTGTTTTGTTGAGGAGAAGCATTTTCGTGTTTTTCCCCGATCGATAAAATTTTTTCATTGCATTAATTTTTTGGTGGTTAAAAAATAAATTACGGAATCACTCCATCATTATTTGAATCCCCCGGCTGGTTCACAGCCTGTTGAGTTTTCAAAATCGAAACGGTATTTCTTAATGTTTAATCCGCTTAAGGGTTTATGTATTATTGAAATGGTGTAAAAGCAGCCGGGGCATCCGGATTTACCCGGATCGCCCCGGAGAAGCTGCACGGAACAATCAATTGTGTTTATGCATCCCGCTCCCCTGATGTTGCATACGTTGCATCATTTCCTGCATCAGGGTACAGGTTTCCATCATCTTAGCCTTTTCCTCCTTGGTTTTCGGCATCATCTTCATCATTTTGGCTTTCATTTCCGGATCCATCTTGGCCATCATTTCATTTTTCTGGGACATATCGCCACTCTTCAGCATCTGTACCATCCGGGCATTCATCATGACCATTTTCTCTCTTTGGGCTTTGTCTTTCGGCATCATTTGCATCATCATGGCATACATTTCATCTTTTTGTTTCTTGGTAATTTTACCGTTGCCATTGACTTTCTTTGCATTTTCCATCATTTGCATCATGTGTTGACGCATCATCATCATTTTTGCCATCAAGGCCTGTTGATCCTTTTTGCCCGACATTTTTTTCATATCCTGCATGTTACCCATTTTACCCTTCATTCCTTTCATTTTCATTTTTTCTTTGGGGGTTGCCGAGCAATCTCCACTTTTGGTTACGGAATCAGGCTGTAAAGCCGAAGCTTCCATTACGGTTACGGTTTCCCCTGCACGAAATGCGGGGCTTGACATAGTTGTTGCGGCGAAGGCTGCTCCCGTAAAGGTAAAGACAGCCAGTGCCATAAATGTTAGAATTTGTTTTTTCATTTTTTCTAATTTTAAATAGTGTATAATAATTGATTTGATGACTTGAATCTTTTTCCTCTTTTTAATGTGTGTGCCCATCATGTGAATGGCTGCCGGCATCGTGCGTAGGAGACGGTTGCCGGACCGTATCGGCAGTGTGGTGCCCCACCGTGTCGTTTTTCATGTCTTGATGGCCGTCTTTTGTCTCCCCATGGGAATGTTCCATCATTTCACCGGCGTCATGCGAATCTTCGGCACCATGGTGATGTTCGCCCCCATGCATTTCCAGCATCATTTTTTCCATGGGTTTTACACCGGCACCCTGTTCATAAACCATCTGACCGCCAAGGTAGGCCGAGTAAACAAGAACTCCCGAAGAGGCCAGCAAAAGAAATGCAATGAGTGTAAGCTCTTTGATTTTTATCTTTTGTTTCCTTATAATGAACCACACAGCGATGAGGACAAAAGCCGAGGTAATGATATACCCCAATAATTCGTGCGTTTCCATAATTTCATGAATGGCTTCGTTGTGCACCACACGCCCTGCTTCGTACAAACCGCTGGCAAAGGCCACCAGGATACTGATACCGCCAAGTATCAACAGCCAGTACAAAACTGTTTTCAGCTCTTCTCTTTTGTTTTTGTAGAAAACAGCAAGAAGACTGATAAAAGTTGCCGTAATCAAAAGTGCAATGGGAAAATGCACGATAATGGGGTGAATTGTTTCCATGTTTTTAAATTTTATTTGATATTGTTTTGTTCATTGTTCACACTCACATTCAGCAGCCGCCCCGGCCCATCATTCCCCGGTTCATCATACCGTGACGGCCCTTTTTATTGGACTTCTTAACTCCTTTGGCATCCTGGAGTGTAGCCATACCGTAATGGTTACCCCATGCGTTAAGAATATAATTGGTCACCTCCACCGCCTCTTGAGCATTGTTTACCTGAGGTGGCATGGGTGTGGTATAATGCACACCATTCACGGTGAGTGAACCGTTCGACCCGTTCATCACCTGTTGGATTACCCTTTTTTTAGAAACGGTTTTCAAAAAATCGGAACCTTTTAACGGGGGAAACGTACCGGGAATCCCCATGCCGTTTGCTTGGTGGCAAACAACACACTTTTCCTGATAAATCCGCGCCCCTTCGGCATAACTCGCCCCATTATCACCAGTGGCAGTCTGTACACTTTCGGTTGCCGGTGTTTCATTGTTCACAGCTTTCATGGCCATGCGGCCAAAAAAGAGGAAGACCATCACAAACAACAGGGCCAATAGGATGAACAAAACGGTTTTTTTCATGATATTCAGTATTGAATGGATATTTGATTATTGATTACGTAGCCGTAAAGCATTGCTAATGACCGAAACCGAGCTAAAGCTCATGGCTGCTGCAGCAATGATAGGACTCAACAGAATTCCGAAAAACGGATAAAGTACCCCGGCAGCAATAGGTACACCCACCGAATTGTACACAAAGGCAAAGAAGAGATTTTGTTTGATGTTTCGCATGACCTTTCGGCTCAACTGATGGGCTCTTACAATTCCATTAAGATCACCTTTAACCAGGGTGATTTCAGCACTTTGCATGGCAATATCGGTCCCCGTGCCCATGGCTATTCCAATGTTGGCCAGTGCCAGTGCAGGGGCATCATTGATACCGTCACCCGCCATGGCCACCACATGGCCCTGATCCTGCAACTCTTTTATTTTGTCATACTTATCCTGAGGGAGACAATCTGCTTTAAAATCATCAATACCCATTTCTTCGGCAATGGCTTTGGCCGTATATTGGTTATCTCCGGTCAGCATAATCACCTGAAGCCCTGCCTTATGCAATGCTTTAATGGCTTCGGCAGAGGTGTGTTTGATTTTGTCTGCCACACCGACCATTCCAAGAACGGTATTATCCATTACCAGGAACATAACGGTTTGCCCCGTTTGCTGCCATTTTTTGGCCAATTCGTTTTTGTCGGCCGGTAGTTTGGCGCCAAAATATTCCACAAGACGGAGGTTTCCCAGTCCGATTTTTTGGCCGTTCAATCTGGCCTGTACGCCCATGCCCGTCACCGATTCAAAGTCTTCCACTTCTATAAGGTCAACCCCTTTTTCGCGAGCACCTTTTACTATGGCTTCTGCAACAGGATGTTCACTGTTTTTATCCACCGAAGCCGCCAATTGCAGAATTTCCTCATTGTTTTTTTCTTTGGTGAAGGAGAGATAGTCTTTCAATCCGGGTTTGCCTTCGGTGAGCGTTCCCGTTTTGTCCACCACAATGGTATCCACTTTATTCATCTCCTCTATGGCCCGGGCATCTTTGACCAGCACACCCGATTGGGCGGCACGGCCGGTGCCCACCATGATAGACATGGGTGTGGCTAACCCGAGGGCACAGGGACAGGCGATTACCAACACCGCAATGGCATTCACAAAAGCATAAACCAAAGCCGGTTGAGGTCCCCAGAAATACCAGACAACAAACGTAATGATAGCTGCCGAAACCACTATCTGTACAAAATATTTGGCCACCGTATCGGCCAGGTTTTGGATCGGTGCACGAGACCGGCTGGCTTTGTTCACCATATCGATGATCTGCGAAAGCAATGTATCCGATCCCACTTTTTCCGCTTTGATTTTAAATGTGGTTCGTCCGTTTACCGTTCCTCCGATGACCTTGTCCCCTACCGTTTTCTCGGTAGGAATCGGCTCACCGGTAATCATTCCCTCATCAATAATGGCACTTCCTTCAAAGATGACGCCATCCACCGGAATCTTTTCGCCGGGGCGGATTTGCAGAATATCTCCCACCATGACTTGCTCCACAGGAATTTCCTGTTCTTTGCCATTGCGGATCACCCTTGCCACCGGGGGCACCAGGTTGAGCAACGCCTTAATGGCCGAATTGGTTTTGCTGTGGGCACGCAGTTCTAGGACTTGCCCCAAAAGGACAAGGGTCAGAATAACGGCTGCCGCCTCAAAGTAAAGATGCACATAACCGTTGGCATCTTTAAATTCAGATGGAAACAACCCCGGGAAGAACATCCCCAATACACTGAACAGGAACGCTGCACCTACGCCAAGCGAAATGAGGGTCCACATATTGGGAGACCAGCGGCGAACAGAATTCCATCCCCGGATAAAGAAGTCCCAACTCGAATAAAAAATAACCGGGACCGTCAGGACAAATTGTATCCAACGCCAAACCTCTTCAGGTGCTATTTTATCCAATTGTATAAAAGGAACATAATCGGACATGGAAATAAAAAGAACCGGAACCGAGAGAGCCAAAGCAACCCAGAAACGTTTGGCCATACTTAAGTAGGCCTTTTCTTCTTCGCTTTTTTCAACACCCTTTTCAGGGACAAGGTCCATACCGCATTTAGGACAGGAGCCGGGTTTGTCACTTTTCACTTCAGGGTGCATCGGGCAGGAATAAACCACCTGTTTAACCGCTGTTGCCGCCACCTCTTGAATAAGATGCATGCCACAAACCGGACAGTCGCCCGGCTGATCATAAGTCTTGTCGCCTTCGCAGCGCATGGGACAGTAATACACACCCGTTACCGTACTGCCGCTGATTTCTTTTTTGGCAGACGGACCGTGATCATGTTGATGATTGTGGGCATGCACATGGCTATGCGCCGAATGGTCATGTTTCCCGCTTTCGTTTTCAGTACCTTCGGCAACGAGGTTCATGCCACATACAGGGCATTTTCCCGGTTTTTCATACGTTTTATCCCCTTCACAATGCATGGGACAGTAATATTTGCCCTTTCCGGCACCGGCGGTTTCTTTTTTGGCCGGAGCAGAAACATGATGATGTTCATGCATATGGTCATGGCTATGACCCGAATGGTCATGTTTTCCGTTTTTGTCTTCTGCCCCTTGGGCAACAAGATGCATGCCGCAAACCGGACAATCGCCCGGTTGGTCATATGTTTTATCGCCCTCACAATACATGGGACAGTAATATTTTTGTTTTTCGTTTTTCACTTTGTTTTATTTTTCTAATGAATACCGATTCAATTATGTTTTAGCGAAATTTTATTTTTTCATTCCCGCGCCGGAAAGGCGCGGGAAGAAAAAAACCACTTTCATCCATCACCATGATGGTCAAAGACTTCTCAACATTTTATCATATTCTTCCTTTGAAATTTCCCCACGGGCAAATCTTTTGGATAAAATATCACGTGCTGTTTCGTGTTGAAACCGGCTTTCCGTTGATGTACGGAAAAACAGCAGATACAGGAACCAGGCAAAAAGGGCCATCATAATCAAGCCGCCAATCCACCAGAATCCCATTCCCCAACCGGTCATATTTCCAAAATGCATCATAACTTTATTTTTTATAGTGAATAATTATTTTTTTTTGATGACTTGCTTCATGCAATGTGCAGGCGTCTTTTTGATCCGTCCCACAAGCCAAACATGCTTCATGTTCTTCTTTTCCTGAACGGTTCAAAAGTAAACCGAAGCCAAGAGCAATGGAAGCTGCCGCTATGAGAACAAATGCCAGAAAAAATATTTTTAAGAACATGATTTTCTATTTTTTAATACCAAACATTGTTTTATCCGCAACAGGAAGGGCCTTTGTGTCCAAAGGTCTTTCTGTTTTCGTTGGCAAGGTTTTTTACAAATCCTTTAAAAAGACCGCGCGAACGGGTAGCCGGCACCTCTTTGAAATCAAAAGAAGCCCTTGTTAACGCCTCTCTGATAAGTTGGGGTGAAAGGAGTTGGGGATAATAATCCACTTCTACAAAATCAATCCCCAAATGCAGACCTTCAACCCCTTCCAGCTGGTTCAATTCGCGGAGAACATTATTCTCATATTCCCCGGAAATGATTCTTTCCGATGAAAACCGGACGGTATTGAGAAAATTTTTCATGACTTTTAATTTTATACAAATGTAGTGTACTACAAAAAGATAGCTGTTACACAATTTCTTCAAAGAGTTATATGTTTTTTAGGTTTGCAACCATCGGAAAAGTTATGAACAAACAAACAACCTGACAATATCTGCAAAGAGATGCTTCTCCTCTTTTATACGGAATCCGGCCAATAGAAGATTTTGTTTTGTATTCCGCACCATGCTGGTACCCACCAAAGGCACTGTTAACCCGCTCATGGCATACAAAAACAGATTGGGGAACCACCGTGTACTTTTCATATGCTCTAAAAAAAGGGCCTTTCCTCCGGGTTTAAGCACCCGCTTCACTTCTTTAAGTCCCTTTACCGGATCGGGAACAGTACAAAACACAAAAGTGGACACCACATAATCAAAAGCGTTGTCCGGAAAGTCCAAATGCATCACATCCATTTCCAGCAATTCCAGCTTCCCCTGAAAACCCTTTGCTTTTTTACGGGCTTTTTCCAGCATTCCCCGGCTAAAATCTATTCCGGTCACCCGGATTTCCCTTCCGTAATACGGAAAATTCTTTCCCGTTCCCACGCCCACTTCCAGTACCGTTGTCCCCGCAGGAATTTTTTCGAAAACCAGTTGTCTCCATTTTCCAAACCTGCTTCTTTCCAGGAAAAGTTCCGACGCATCATATACCTTTGAAAACCGGTCGTACTTTTTTCTTGTTTCCATATGAAATCTTTGTTTTGCACGCTGATTATCCTTAGCACATCCGTTCCTTCATTTGGCCCGGAGCTGTTGCCCGGTACAAACGAAACATTTTATATCCAAACCGGTAGAAACCCCAAAAGCCATTACAGCTCTTGACGCATCTCATCATACTCCGCTTTGGTTATTTCGCCCCGGGCATACCTTTTCTTCAGAATTTCCAAAGGTCCCGGATCGCGATACTCATTTCTGACGAAAGGGTCTGCATTGCCGGGACGGTTGACCAATGTAATGAGGAACCAAACCAACAATACCATAACCAAAACTCCGCCTATCCACATAAATCCCATAATAACCTCCTTGTTTTTTTGTTAATCTCCGGTATACCTTGCAAGAGAAAACCCTTACGCACGGATACCATTTGTTGCACACAAAGGTAAAACCACATATCCATTTCATTGTTATACAATTATGGCTATAACTTATATGTTCTTTTGGTAAAAACCAGGGCACAAAAAAACCCGGGCAATAAAATAAACCCGGGCCATCATCATTTTAGCTGAGAATTTCCCCCAACAGATTATTTCGGTTCATAATAACACCGTTTGGGAGAAACAATTTTTTCTCCGGTTTTCAACGCCTTAATGGCTTTGTCCACTACTTTTTTCTCAATGCCTGCCATTTCGGCAATTTCACCGGCCTTTAAAGGCTTTCCGGCTTTTTTCAACGTTTCGATGACTGTTTTTTCTGCATCCATATTTTAGTTTTTTAATGATTTTTTGCGAGAACAAATGTAATCATATAATTTCATATTTGAATATTTTACAGAATCCTAATCACAGAAATGGCGCAAACATCAGCTTGTGCCTGTGCCTGTCTGTACACCTATATTAAACCCACAAGTACCATTTACAAGTTGAGTGTTTTTCATAAAAAAAGCCCGTACCCATGGCACGGACTTTCTCATTTACAGGCTTGAAAACTTTATAACGCGTCCACTACCCGCTGCAACTTCACGGCAATCTCTTCAGCAATCACTTTCATACCCTCATTTTCAACAGCCGCCATGGCCGCCACCGGGTTTATGGAACTCACTTCCACATCTCCCTCTTTTTCCTGAACGATAAAATTACAGGGAAGCACTGTTCCGATCTTGTCTTCTACAGTCAACGACTTCAAAGCATAAGGCGGATTACAGGCTTCCAGTACCCGGTATTTTCTGAAATCCACATCCAGTTTTTCTTTTAATGTTTTTTGAAAATCAATTTCGGCCACAACGCCGAAACCTTCTTTTTTCAGGGCTTCTTTGGTGCGCTCTATGGCGTCCTCAAACGAAACCTTCTGCAATGTCTTTGTGAAATAATAGCTCATCTTTTTTATTTTTTAATGTTCGTTAATACGTTTTAAACATGACACAAAATTAAGACATTGGCAGGGAATCTATGTTACATAATTATGGTTTCATCTTACAGGTTTTCCGGTACAACACTTTCTGATCACCCTTCCGTGTGGTTACGCCGCTGCAGACGGCCCATGGCGCAGCTCAGATACGATCTGGCCACTAAAAAGCCATCATTATGCCCCGCCGGAGGATACCCCATTTGCGCCAAGCGGCGCTCCAAAACAGCAACGAACTCCTCTTTCCCTTCATGTGTAATTTTTACCAACTTTTCCGAAACGGTTACGCGAACGGCTTTCACAAATTCCAGTTTCCGGAGTTCCAAACGGATGTAATGGGCACATCCGCGGCATTTCAGGTTTTCAACCTGTATGATTGTTGTTCTCATATAAAGTATTTATTACAACGTTTGGATTATTCAGATAAGAATAGTAATTTTCTTGGGCGGCCGGGCAGGCACTCCGCTTGTAGTCCCACAGGCAAAAACGTTGTTGCGCAACGGCCGCACAGGAGCTTCCTCCGGTCGCTCTGTCCGGCCTGCATACACATACGTTTTCGCCTTTGGAAGCTACCGCTCCGTTCCTTGCCGCAGCATTCCGTAAAATGTAAACGATATCGTTTTCCGGAAAAAACAGACTTAACGAATCACCACCTTTTTCACAAGAAGACCATGGTCCGTTCTGATTTTGAGAAAATATACCCCTGCAGGATACCGCGAAACATTAATTTTCAGGCTTGATCCTCCCGCTACTTTATGTTGATCCATTTTTTCTCCTGTCAGGCTATATAAAGCGTACGATTCAAGGGAACCGGCATCCGGTACGGTTTGAATCCGGATAAAACCATCATTGACGGGATTGGGATATACCGACAATCCGGAAGCATCCAACGAATTGGCCGGCACACCGGTTACCTGGCTCACCACTTTAAATTGCCCCATCATCCCTTGATCTTCGTGGGTAAGCATATGGCAATGGTACATGTAAGGCACCGTATCATCGGCAAAATCATCAAAAACCGTGATAAACCGGACCGTCTCCTGCGATTTCACCAACACCACATCCTTTCTTCCCTGCTCCGAAGGTCCCGGTGCATTTCCATCCCGGTCGAGGATGTAAAATTGTACATCATGAATATGAAAAGGATGAGCTATGGCCGAATTGTTTTTCAGCGTCCAAACCTCCACGCTGTTCAGGTTAATGGTATAATTTATCACGTTCATATCAAAGCTGACATCATTGATCAGAAACTTTCCGTTCAGCTGGTCACGTCCCATGGTCTGGGGCGAAAAGGTCAAATCACGGGTAATGCTCGCCTCTTCTTCGGGAATAGGCGAAACGTTTGCCAGCTTGGCCGGCAGGGTCGTCACAGGCTGGTTGCCCGTTGCCCCCACTCGAAAAGCAATTAAATCAAAATCACTGCCGTTCAATGGGTTGGGATTGTATCCGTTCAACACCATGGAGGTATTTCTACCGGGATAAACGGCTCCGTAAATACCGTTGGGGAATTCCGATGCATAGCTCATCAATTGCACCGTTTGTCCTTGCAATCCGCTGAAATCGATGAGTATTTCGGCCCGCTCGCCGGGAGCCAACTGTAAACGCGTCAGCGAAAGCGGTTCACTTAACAGGCCGCCATCGGAAGCTATTTGATAAAAAATCCGGTTGTCCGACAATCCCACATTAAAAACACGTTGCGAAGAACCGTTGAGCAAACGAAACCGCACCATCTGTTGAGGGACCTCGAGATAAGGGTCAATGGTGGCATTCACCATGGCCACGTCATCCGAATTGGAAGGAACCACAATTTGCTTGTTGTCATCAAAATCTTTGGTTTGCAACACCAATGGAAAATCGTCCACCCCATAAGTACGCGGCAGATTCAGTGCCGCTTCTTCGTTATCCCTGACAATAATCAAACCGGCAATCCCTTTGGAAACCTGCTCGTTGGTGTGTGTATGCAAATGAGGGTGATACCAATACGTGGCTGCTTTGTCACGAACTGTAAACTTCGGGTACCAGGAAGCTCCGGGGGCAATGGGAGTATGCGGTCCGCCATCATTGGCCGCCGACACATGCATCCCGTGCCAGTGCAATGTAGTGGTATCATCCAACCGGTTATTCACCGTAAAGTTCACCGAATCTCCTTTGTGCAGGATTAAGGTGGGGCCGAGAATGTTCCCGTTGGCTCCCATTGTAGTGGTATTCACCCCCTGATAAAATGAGAACTGCCCGTTTTGGAGCGTCAGGGTAATGTTGTTCCCCGAAAGGGTGTCGGGAATCAATAGCGGGTTTTGCGCCTGTGCAACGAAGCCCAACAGTAGCAAAAATGCGGTAAAATATGACTGTAAGTGTAATTTGTTTTTCATGGTCGGTCTGTTTTTAGGTGTTTGATCCGGGTAAATATTATAATTATTTATGTACCCGAATATTTAATTTGAATAATAAAAAAATACATTTGTCGCAAAAATAGTCTAACTCTCCCCAACCACTGTTACACTTTTTTGAAAAAGATTAATGAAATTTTGGGCACCGTCACCTCACCGTATCTCACCTCATTCCCATTTTATTCTCTCTTTTCAACGGGAAAAAGCGGTTATTTGACAACCGGTGTTTACAAACGACCCTTCGGGCATGATTCCGGGCAGCCGCCACACAATCTTTATCCGATTTTGTTGATTTCACCCGTCCGGATGCGAATGGCTTTCCGGATATCGGAAACAAAAATCCAGCCGTCACCGCTTCGTCCCGTATGGCCATACTTTTGTATAACATCCGTCAATTGGTCCACCTGGTCATCATTACAAATCAGTTCGATTTTTACCACCGTGGAATATTTTTGCACCAGGTCGATGGAATAGCTGAATGATTCCTGGTCGGCCCATTGCGACAAAGCATTGGCATCCAAAACCGTCATGCCGGTCACCCCGGCCATTTCAAGTTTACGGATAACGATTTCAGCCTGTTCTTTTCTGATATAAGCTTTTATTTCTTTCATGGCGTGCGTTTTTTGTGTTTACAATAAAAAGGGGGCAGCCTGCAGGCCACCCCCGGAGCATTATGATTTAAGATGCCGGCGTTGTTTCTTCTTCCAGCAAAGCATGTTCTTTTTTCAACTTTCTCTTTTTAATGATATAAAAGATAGCCGGGAAAATGGTCAGTTCCATGATAAGGCTGGTAAAAATACCACCGGCCATGGGGGCTGCAATCCGTTTCATGACATCACTTCCTGCCCCATGTCCTATCAAAATGGGCAACAGTCCGAAGAACAGCACCAATACCGTCATCATTTTAGGACGAATCCGTTTAACGGCGCCATCGAAAATGGCTTCGCGCAAGTCATGGAAAGTTTTCATCTTTCCTTGTTTGCGCCAGTTTTCATAGGCGATGTCAAGGTACAAAAGCATAACCACACCCGTTTCGGCACTGACCCCGAGCAGGGCAATAATCCCGACCCAAACGGCCACACTCATATGGAATCCGGCAAAATAGAGATACCAAATGGCACCCACCATGGAAAAAGGCAACGCCAGCAGGATAATACCGGTTTTAACAAACGATTTGGTATTAAAATAGAGCAAGAGGATAACCAACAGCAGTGTCAACGGAATCACAAGAGCCAGTGTTTTGGCGGCACGTTGCATGTATTCGTACTGTCCGCTCCACACCAACGAATAACCTTGCGGAAGTTTTATTTTCTCGTTCACCACTTTTTGTGCTTTTTCCACGTAGGATCCCACATCGGTATTTTCGATATCAATATAAACCCAGGCATTGGGGCGTGCATTTTCCGACTTTATGACCGGAGGTCCTTTTCTCACCACAATTTTTCCCAATTGTTCCAGCGGAATATTTCCACCGTGGGGTAACGGCACCAATACACGTTTCAATGCCGGGATATTTTCACGGTAATCGCGTTGATAACGCAGGTTTACCGGATAACGTTCCAGTCCTTCCACCGTTTTGGTAATATTCATACCGCCCACTGCCGACATAAAGACATCCTGTACATCGCCTATGGTCAGTCCGTAACGGGCAATGGCATCCCGGTTGATTTCAAAATCAACATAATTACCGCCTTCGGCCCTTTCGGCATAAACCGACCGGGTACCGGGAATATCTTTCACCGCTTTTTCTATTTCTTTACCAAGTCGTTGCAATACTTTCAAATCAGGTCCTCCGATTTTAATACCTACCGGCGTTTTGATTCCCGTTGAAAGCATGTCGATACGGGTTTTGATGGGCATGGTCCATGCATTGGTCAATCCGGGAATTTTAATGGCCGCATCCATTTTATCAATGAGTTTTTGGACGGTCATCCCTTTGGGCCATTCACTACGTGGTTTGAGTCGAATGGTGGTTTCAATCATGGAAAGCGGTGCCGGATCGGTGGCCGTTTCGGCACGTCCGATCTTGCCCAGTACCGATTCTACTTCGGGAAATGTTTTGATAATTTTATCGGTTTGCTGTAAAAGTTCCCTTGCTTTGGTTATCGAAATACCGGGTAAGGTGGTGGGCATATACAACAGGTCGCCTTCGTACAACGGGGGCATAAATTCCGACCCAAGTTTTTTATAGGGAAACCAAGTGGCACCCACAACAATTATGGCAAGCACAAGTACCAACCACCTTTTTTTCATCACAAAATCCACAATGGGGTGATAAATGTACATGAGGAATTTGGTAATGGGGTTGTCCTCCTCTTTTTTCATTTTACCGCGAATGAAATAACCCATCAGTACCGGAACGATGGTAACGGCCAGTACGGCACCTACTGCCATGGAATACGATTTGGTATAAGCCAGCGGTTTAAACAAACGGCCTTCCTGTTGCTCCAGGGCAAACACCGGAAGGAAAGAAACCACAATGACCAGCAACGAAAAGAAAATGGAAGGGCCGACTTCTTTGGAAGCCTGCATAATGACAGCCCAGTGCGGTTTCTGCTCACTTTTGGGTTTGAGTTGGTTATGTAACACATGCGACTGTGCATTCTCCACCATTATAATGGCAGCATCGACCATAGCACCAATGGCAATGGCAATACCACCCAACGACATGATGTTGGCATTGATTCCCTGCAGGTGCATAATCAGCAACGCTCCAAGCGCTGCCGTGGGCAAGGTAAAAATGGCCACCAGGGAA
Source organism: uncultured Lentimicrobiaceae bacterium (assembly GCA_964473895.1). Lineage (GTDB taxonomy): Bacteria > Bacteroidota > Bacteroidia > Bacteroidales > F082 > Sulfidibacterium. Next base: position 13,492 of record CAYYRE010000054.1, read on the forward strand.
CTACGGAAGTGCAACAAAAAAACGAAAATAACAATAGACACCACAATCATTTCCTCAATAAGTTTATCGGTCAGATTGTCGATGGCACTGTCGATCAAGCCCGAACGGTCGTAAGCGGTTAGGATTTGAACGTCCGGAGGCAATGATTTTTTCAACTCTTTGAGTTTGGCTTTGGTTCTTTTAATCACATCCAGTCCGTTGGCACCAAACCGTTGGATAACAATACCGCCTACCACTTCTCCTTCTCCGTTCCAATCGGCCAGGCCGCGACGCAGTTCGGGACCAATATCAATGGTGGCCACATCTTTCAGGTACACCGGTGTTCCGGTGGCTTTGTTCACCCCAATGGCTACCATTTCCAGATCTTTTTTGTTTTTGATGTATCCCAGTCCGCGTACCATAAATTCCATTTCGCCCATTTCCAGCAGACGTCCTCCCACATCGTTGTTGCTTTGCTGTATAGCCTTTTTAACTTTTTCCAACGATATGTTATATGAAGCCAGTTTAATCGGATCAATATTTACCTGATATTGTTTCACATAACCGCCGAGGCTGGCCACTTCCGACACACCGGGGACGGCCGTCAGTTCGTAACGCAAAAACCAATCCTGGATAGAGCGTAATTCGGCAAGACTTCTTTTTTTGGATTTGAGCACATATTCGTAAACCCATCCCAAACCGGTGGCATCAGGTCCCAGTTCGGGAGAAACGCCCTTGGGCAACTGGCTTTGCATGGAGCTGAGATATTCCAACACACGGCTTCGTGCCCAATAAAGGTCGGTACCATCTTCAAAAATGATATAGACCATGGAGAATCCGAAAAATGAATAACCGCGCACGTCAATGGCGCCCGGAACCGAAAGCATTTTAGTGGTTAAGGGATAAGTGACCTGATCTTCCACAATCTGGGGTCCTTGTCCGGGATATTTTGTAAAAATAATCACCTGCACATCACTCAGGTCGGGAATAGCATCCACTGCCGTATTTTTAACCGCCCACGCACCGGCAGCCATGAAGGCCACCGTCAGGATAATGACGAGGACTTTATTGTTGAGCGACCATTCTATTACTTTGGCAATAAAACCGTCTTTTGTATTTTCTGTAGGTACCATATTTTTTTTCTTTGGTTGATTAAAATGAATGGATTACTTGAAGGAAAATCCATGTTCTTTCAGGTTTTTCTTCACCTGATCAACAGAAAACTCCCTGAGTTTCATGCCACACAAAGGACATGTTCCGGGTTTATCCGAAATCACATTCCAATCCATCACATCCTGATACAACTTGCCATCACCGTTTTTGTCAATCGATTTCACATCGATGATGCCGGTACGGACAATCCCGGAAGAGGCTTTCTTCACCTTTTTTTCAGGAGATGCTTTTTTCTCTTTTTTCTCCATGTTTTTCATTTCTTCCTCACTCATTTTCTTTGTGGTATCCGCTGGGGTAAATCCGCTGAGTGCTGCCCGGAGATTCGATTCCGAATCGATCAGGAATTGTGCGGAAGTCACGATTTTTGTTCCGGCTTTCAATCCGCTGAGCACCTGGTAATATCCGTTGGAATAGGCCCCCAGTTCAATTTGTGCCGGTTTAAATTTCCCATCTCCCAAGGCAATGATCACCGTATTTTGGCGGCCGCTGCGCAAAATAGCCTGTTCGGGAACCAGAGGATAAGTACCGAGGTTGTTTCCTTTGATATCTACCGAGGCAAACATACCCGGTTTCAACTCGCCTTTCGGATTGGGCAAGTCAATACGTACTTTAATAGTACGGGTTTTGGTATCCAGCACCGGATAAATAAAAGATATCTTCCCCTGATAACTTTTCCCGGGGAGGTAATCGAAAGTGACTTTGGCCCGGTCACCCAGGGAAATCTTCGGCAGTTCATACTCATACACATCGGCAAGAACCCATAAATTGCGCAAATTGGCAATTTTCAGTAACGGAGTCCCCCGGTTGATTTTCGCCCCTTCATCCACCCCTTTGTACAAAACCGTTCCATCAAAAGGCGCTGTGAGCAAAACATATTTTCGCACTTTTTTGGTCTCTTTCAGGCGTTGAATTTCGGCATTCGAAACGTCCAGCAATTCCAGCTTCCGTACCGCGTTTTTCACAAGGTCAGACCGTGCTCCGGTCGTTTTCATGGCATTGTCATAAGCCAGTGCCGTAAGGTATTCTTCCTGTGCCGCCACCAGTTCGGGTGAGTAGATTTTAATTAATTTGTCACCTTTACGAACCTTTTGTCCGGTATAATTTATATACATTTTCTCGATCCAGCCACCGATTTTTGTGGTAGCCACATACTCTTTTTGTTCGTCGGGCTGCAAAATACCGTTGGTATATACGTCGGAATGCAGTGTCCCCTCTTTTACCGTTGCTATTTTTACATTCATATCCTGCTGCACCACCGGATTGATGGAAACCACGCCGGTTTCGCCCGAAGCATCTGCATACACCGGAACGAGGTCCATACCCATGTTGGATTTTCCGGGATGGTCATATATTTCTTTGGGATTCATGGGAGCACGCCAGTATAGGACTTTGCGTTTTTCGGTCTTTCCGGTCTTTTGCTCCTTGGTGTTTCCGGATGTATTGGCAGCTTTTTGGTTTCCCGCCACAAAATAATAGTACCCGCCGGCACCCATGGCCGCACCGATCACTATTAATAAGGTGTAGATAAAAAATTTCTTATTCATGTCTGTATGCTTTTGTTTTTCGATTAATACGTAAGCTGTGTCCCTGTCAGATAGGTGATTTGTGCCAGTTGAACCGAATAATTGGTCCGCAATTTGGCCAGCTCTGTTTTTATTTTTAAGATATTATCTTCTGCTTTTATTACATTGACAAAATCGATTTTGTTGACCTGATAATCGGCTATGGCTGCCTGATAAGCTTGCAAGGCCTGTGGCAACAATGTTTTTTCAAGGAGTTTTTCCCGGCTGCGTAAAGCATTCATTTGCGCATTGATTTGACCAAACGATTGTTGCAACATCTGCAAAGAAGAATGGAATTGTTGTCCGTAATAGTCTTGTAAATAACGTGACTTGTTCACTTCGGCTTTGATACTGCCGCCGTACCCCAGCGGAATGGTCACCCCGACCACCAACCCCAGAAAGTCGGGGTAATTTACGCCGGTATTTTTGTTGTAACTGCGTAAGGTGTATTGCATGCCCACTTTAAAGTTGGGATAATATTTTTTTTCCACCTCTTTTTGTTTCAACACGGCTTTGCTTTGATACAGCTTGATTCCCTTGAGCAGGGGGCGGTTTTTTGCAGCCCATTTCAAAAGGGTATCGGTCACGAAAACTCTGTTTGGAATAGGTCGTATTTTCGGTGTGGCCACAAAAACCTTGTCATTACGCAGCAGAAAAGCGTTGATTTGCGCTTGCAGGGATTGTTCCTCCCCCTTCAAAGCTTCTATCTTGTCTCTGACGCGGGTTATCTGCACCTCCACCTGTACCACATTCTCAAGGCTTGCCGTACCCACCTCAAATTTTCGTTTGGCGACAAGGGATATCTGTTTCAAAAGATCCACGCTTTCTTTGGCAAGGGCTATTTCACGCCGTTTTTCCTGCAAATTAAAATAGAGGACAGCCATCTGCTGCGCAATTTGGTTTTTCAAATCGGCAATTTCCTGTTTTACAATGAGGGTGTCCATGGCCTTTACATCGGCTTTTGCCTTTAGGGCTCCCGGAAATGGAATGGTTTGTGAAAGGTTAAGGGCCGTACCGGTCATGGCTTCTTGCCTGAACGAAAAGGTATTGACCGGTACATTCAACAAACCGATGGAGAAAACCGGATCGGGCAGGTGTGTCCCAATGGGAATATCCTCACGGGCCATATTCAGCCTGGCCTGCAAAGTCTTCACCTTCGGATTCATCTCCACAGCCCGCTTCACCAGTGTTTTCAATTCCCCGGCATTTTGCGCTGAAAGCAAACTCCCGGAAAAAATGAAAAACACAAGGAA